>CAZXJZ010000004.1:0-70931 GCA_964641065.1 uncultured Hyphomicrobiales bacterium
ACTGCGCCGCGAGCACCAGGAACACGAACACCACCGCCAGTAAAAACGCGAACATCGCGGTATTGCCGGCCTTGATCTGCTGATAGGCGAGCGTCGTCCACTCGTAGGCAAACCCTTGCGGCAAGGTCTCGGCGGCAAGCTTCTCCATGATCTGGATCGCCTGCCCCTGCGAATAGCCCGGCGCCGCCGAGCCGTCGAGTTCGGCGGCCGGATACAGATTGTAGCGCGGCACGCGATACGGACCGGTGATGTCGCGTATCGTCGTGAACGATCCGAGCGGCACCGTCTCGCCACTCGAATTGCGGACACGCAGACTCAGGATGTCCTTTGGCTCGAGACGGAATGGCGCCTCGGCCTGTGCCTGCACGCGGAAGGTCCGGCCGAACAGATTGAAGTCGTTGATATACAGCGATCCGATATTGACCTGCAGCGCGTTGAAGACGTCGGGCATATTGATCCCGAGCAATTGTGCCTTGGTGCGGTCGATGTCGAGATAGAGTTGCGGCGTCGAGACCTCGAACAGCGAATACACCTGCATCAGACCCGGCGTGGTCGCGGCCCGGCCCATCATGGCGCCGACCGCCTGTTGCAGCGCCTGCGGCCCGCGCCCGGCCCGATCTTCCACCATCATGCGAAAGCCGCCGGCATTGCCGATGCCCTGGACCGGTGGCGGCTGCACGACCAGCAGCAGCGCCTCCCGGATGGCGGCATATTTTCCGAATAGCGCCCCCTGGATCCCCGCTGCCGACTGGGCTGGATCCTTCGCGCGCTTGTCGAACGGATCGAGGATCACGAAGATCGCACCGGCATTCGGCGCATTTGTAAACGTGGCGCCGGAAAACCCGACGATATTGATCGCGTTGAGGACGCCCGGCGTGGCCAGCGCCATGTCGGTCGCCTGCCGCATCACCTTGTCGGTCCGCTCGAGCGAAGCGCCCGGCGGCAATTGGGCTGCGACAATGAGATAGCCGAGATCTTGCTGCGGGATGAAGCCCTGCGGCGCCTTCCGGAATTCATTCAGACCGAAGCCGATGATCACCCCGTACAGGACCAGCATCAGCCCGACCATCCGCACCGTGCGCCCGGCGAGCATGCCGTATTTTGCCGACAGCCAGTTGAAGCCGGAATTGAACCAGCGGAAGAAAGTGACGAACGGCTTCTCCCACCATCTTGGCTGATGGTGCTCCGACCTATGCGGCTTCAGCAGCAATGCACACATCGCAGGCGACAGGGTCAGGGAGACGAACAGAGAGATCGCGGTTGCGCCCGCAATCGTCAGCGCGAATTGCCGGAAGAACTGCCCGGATATGCCGGTGATGAAGGCCGCCGGAATGAACACAGAGCACAGCACCAGCGAGATCGCGACCAGCGCTCCCCCGACCTCGTCCATCGACTGGATCGCAGCATCGCGCGGCGAGAGTCCCTTCTCGATATTGCGCTCGACATTCTCGACCACGACGATGGCGTCATCGACCACGATACCGATCGCGAGCACCAGCCCGAACAGCGACAGATTATTGAGCGAGAATCCGAACACGCTCATCATGAAGAAGGTGCCGATCAGCGAGATCGGAATCGCGACGATGGGAATTACTGCCGCCCGCCAGGTCTGCAGGAACAGCAGGATGACGAGAATGACGAGGATAACCGCCTCGAAAATCGTCTCGATCACCGCATTGACCGACTGCTGGATGAACTGCGTCGGGTCGTAGATGATCGTGTATTGCATCCCCGGGGGAAAGCTCTTGGCGAGTTCGGCAGTGGTTGCGCGGATCAGGTTACCGGTCGCCAGCGCGTTCGAGCCCGGCCGCTGGAACACCGCCATCGCGACCGACGGACTTTTTCCGAGATAGGACGACGACGAATAATCCTGACCGGTCAGTTCGACCCGCGCGATGTCCTTGACCCGCACCACTGCGGTCGGCGTCTGCTTGATGACGATATTCGAGAATTCGGCGGGGTCAGACAGACGGCCGAGCGTCCGCACCGCGACCTGGAACGCGAGCTGGTTGTCGACCGGAGGCTGGTTCAGAATACCCGAAGCGACCTGGATATTCTGCCCCTGCAAGGCGGTCGTGACATCCTGTGCGGTCAGGTTCAGCGATTGCATCCGGTTCGGATCGAGCCAGATCTGCATCGCAAAGTCGCGGGCACCGAACACCGTGATCGATCCGACGCCGTCGAGACGGGTCAGCACATCCTTGATCTGCAGGTTCGCGTAGTTGGTCAGAAACACCGTATCGCGGGTCTGATCGGGCGAAAACAGGTTCACCACCATCAGAATGTCGGGCGAACTCTTGGCGACGGTCACACCGATCTGCTGAACCGCCTGTGGCAGGCGTGGAGTCGCGGTCGAAACCCGATTCTGCACCTGAACCTGTGCAATATCGAGATTGGTGCCGAGTTCGAACGTCACCGCGATCGAGAAGCGTCCGTCTGTGGTCGAGTTTGAGGAGATGTAGAGCATCCCCTCGACGCCGTTGACCTGCTGCTCGATCGGCGCGGCCACTGTATCGGCGACCACTTCTGCGCTGGCGCCGGGATATTGCCCGGTAATGTTGATCACCGGCGGCGCAATTTCCGGGTATTGCGCGATCGGAAGCCGCACAAAGGCAACGGCGCCCAGAATGATGAACACGGTTGAGAGAACGGCCGCGAAAATCGGCCGGTCGATGAAGAAATGCGAGATCTTCATATCGAGGCCTATTTCTGCGCCGTTCCGGAGGCGCCCGCCGATGCGGGCGCCGGCGCAGGGGCAGTCTGCGGACTGACCTTGCTGCCGGGTCTGACACGCATCAGGCCCTCGACAATCACCCGATCGGTCGGCTGGAGCCCGCTCTTGATCACCCGGTCGCCATCGGACAACTGCCCGAGCTCGACGTACTTCTGCACGACCGTGTCATCGCCATTCACCACATAGACGAATTTGCGCGCCTGCTCGCTGCCGATCGCAGTGTCCGGAATCAGCAGCGCGGTATAGGGCGCGGAACCGGGCACCTGAATCCGCGCGAACATGCCGGGGGTCAGAATGCCCGCCGCATTGGAGAACACGGCCCGCCCGCGGATGGTGCCGGTCGAGCGTTCGATCACGTTGTCGATGAAGTCCATGCGGCCGACGTTGGAAAAATCCTTCTCGTCGATCAGCTTCAGCCGAACCACGGTTGAGCCGCCGCGGACTGCGATGCCGTCTCGCGCTGCATTCACATTGCCGTTGGCGGCGAGGCGCTCGTAACGCAGATACGAACCTTCATCGAAGGTGAATTCGAAACGGATCGGGTCGGTCGATACGATGGTCGCGAGCAACGTCGTATTGCCCGACGTGCCGCCGGTGACCAGATTGCCGACCGAGACGCGGCGATCGCCTATGCGACCGCTGACCGGCGCGCGCAGATCGGTAAACTGGAGATCGAGCTCGGCCTGGCGAACCGCGGCTTCCTGAGCGGCAACATTGGCTTCCGCGACGCGCTTCACCTGCGTGCGCTGATCGAACGTCTGCTGGGTGATGGTCTTGTCCTTGACCAGTTGGGCCGCACGGTCGAGGTCGCCCTGCGCGAATGCGAGCTCGGCGCGCGCTTTTTCGAGCGTCGCCTTCGCCTGATCCAACGCCGTCTGGAATGGGCGCTTGTCGATGGTGAAGAGCAGATCGCCCTCCTTCACCATCTGGCCGTCCTTGAAATCGATCTTGTCCAGATAGCCGGAGACGCGGGCCCGGACCTCGACCGAATCGACCGCAACAAACCGGCCGACATATTCATCAAAATCGGTGATGGTTCGCTCGATCGGCGTGGCGACGGTAACGGCAGGGGGCGGCGGCGCCGATTGCTGCTGCTGAGGATTCTGGCCGCATCCGGCAAGACCAGCCACTGCGGTCAAAGCAAATGCCAAGCCTGCAAAGCGGCTATACTTTCGTCTAATCATTCGAGGCTCATTGTGCACTGCAACCGCCAGCGTCACATAGGAACGCTGAGGTCAGACTGCAAACATTGTCCCCGCGCCCGTTTGTTACTGGCGCGCGCCGCATTTGTCTATCGGTTATAGGGGCTTAGTCGGATTTTGTGCTGATGGCAGGGACGCGCTTTTCGCCCCGAAAAGCCGCGAACCAGTGGCGCCCCAGCAACAGCAGCACCAGCGCACCGTAAACAACGCCCCCAAGCACGGCGAGGGTCGCCAGCGCCGCTTCATCGCGGAACGCCGTTAGATCGCGATAGAGCGCCGTTACGATCCGCTGCGACAGGAAGAGCGTGATCCCAAACACGCATCCGATTGCAACCAGCAGCAGGATCGATCTCTTAAGCCGCGCATCCATCGCGGCAATGCCCGCGCGCGAGGCAAACCAGGTGACCAAACCCAGATTGACCCAGGCTCCGATTGCGGTGGCGATAGCGAGACCGACCTGTGCCAGCGGGCCCATCAGTACGATCTTGATCAGGATGTTGACTGCGACCGCGATCAGCGACGCCTTGACCGGCGTCAGAGTATCGCCGCGGGCAAAAAACGGTGCGGTCATGCTGCGGATCAGAACATAGGGAATGAGACCGATCGCATAAGCCGCGAGCGTCGCACCCGCTGCCAGCGCGTCATCGGCGGTGAATTTTCCACGCAGGAACAGTGCGCGCATGATCAGGTCGGGAATCAGCAGGAAGGCGACCAGACAGGGAATGGTCAGCAGAAGTGTCAGTTCGACCGCACGGTTTTGCGCGTTGCGCGCGCCCGGCTCGTCGCCGGCGGCGAGGCGGCGCGACATTTCCGGAAGCAAGACGGTGCCGATCGCGATACCGATGACGCCGATCGGCAATTGATTGATACGGTCGGCATAATAGAGCGCCGAGATCGCACCGGCGGCGAGGAAGCTCGCGATGATCGTATCGGCGAACATCGCTAGCTGCACGCCCGCCGAACCGACGGTTGCCGGTCCCAGTGCGCGGAAGAATTTCCGGACATTCTCATCGATCCGCGGCCAGGTGAACCAGGCGAGCACCTGCGCGCGGCCGGCATCCCCCACGACCAGCAGCAATTCGAGAATGCCGGCGATGAAAACGCCCCAGGCCGCAGCGTGACCAGCGGACGGAAAAAACGCGGCGAGCGCCAGCGTCGCCATCATCGACAGATTGAGCAGGATCGGCGCGGCGGCCGGCGTCGCGAAGTGATGGATCGAATTCAGAATGCCGCCGTACAGCGTGACCAGCGAGACCAGCAACAAATAGGGAAAGGTGATGCGGGTCAGTTCGGTCGCCAGCGCGAAGCGGCCGGGATCGTCCCTGAAGCCGGGCGCGAGCAGCGAAATGACATCGGATGTGAAAACGAGCGCGATTGCGAGCAGCACCAGCTGGACCACCACCATCATGGTGAAGACGCGGTCGGCAAACAACTTGGCCGGGTCCGGCCCGTCCTGGGTGCGGATGCGCGCGTAGGCTGGAATGAATGCCGCGTTGAACGCGCCTTCGGCGAAGATGGCGCGGAAATGGTTCGGCAGCCGCAGCGCGACGAAGAAAGCGTCGGCCACCGGTCCGGCGCCGAGAATCGCCGCAAGCATGATGTCGCGCGCGAAGCCGGTGATGCGCGAGAGCAGCGTGAAACCGCCGACGGTGAAAATGCGTCCGATCACGACCGGAAAACCATTCTTTCCGTTCGTCCCCGCGACGGCGGGGACCCAGCACTGGATTTCCGCTTTCGCGGGAATGATCGGAGCCTAGAGGCGGTCCGTGTCTTAGCGCAACGCCCGCTTCACCGCATCCACGATGCGATCCTGGGTCGGCTCGTCGAGATAGGCATGCATTGGCAGGCTGAGGACCTCGTCGGCGAGCCGCTCGCTGACCGCAAGCCCTGCCGCCGCAACCGGAAAATCGCGATACGCTGTCTGCCGGTGCAATGGCTTGGCGTAATAGATCGCTGTCGGAATGCCCTCGGCCTGCAGCGCGCGGGCGAGTTCGTCCCGGGTACCGGGCGCCAGCCGCAGCGTGTATTGCGCCCAGACCGAAGTATAGCCGTCCGGCACCACCGGCACGGTCGCCACATCCTTCAGCGCGCGGCTGTAGCGCTCGGCGACGCGATTGCGGGTCTCGATCTCGTCGCGGAAGATTTTCAGCTTTTCCAGCAGCACCGCCGCCTGAATGGTGTCGAGACGCGCTGTCAGCCCGAGCCGCACATTGTCGTATTTATCCGATCCGCCGCCATGAACCCTGACGCTTTTCAGGATCGCGAGCAGTTCCTCGTCATCGGTCAGGACGGCGCCGCCATCGCCGTAGCAGCCGAGCGGCTTGGCCGGGAAAAAGCTGGTCGCGGTCGCATGGCCGAAGGTGCCGACAGCGCGGCCCTTGTAGATGCCGCCAAACCCTTGCGCGGCATCGTCGAGAATGAACAAGTCATCGGCAGCGGCGATCTCCGCGATCGCATCGTGATCGGCCGGCAGTCCGAACAGATCGACCGGGATCACGGCCTTGGGCTTCAGACCCTCCGCCTTCGCGGTCGCGATCCCCGATTTCAGGCTCGCCACGTCGATATTGAAGGTATCCGGATCGACATCCACCAGAACCGGCGTCGCGCCCACCAGCGCAACGCTTTCCGCTGTCGCACAGAAGGTGAAGGTCGGACAGAGCACCGCATCGCCGCGGCCGATCCCCTTCGCCATCAGGGTCATGACCAAAGCGTCAGTACCGCTTGAGCATGACAATGCGTATTTGGCGCCACAGAAGGCGGCGAGCTCGGCCTCAAAGGCGCCGACCTCCGGCCCCATCAGAAACTGGCAATGGTTGAGAACGCGGGTGGTCGCGTCATCAATCGCCTTGCCCAGACGGCGGCGTTGCGCCGCCACATCGATGAAGGGAATGGGTTTCACTTCGACGCGGGCATGCTGGTTCATGAGCTGACGACGATTCTCTATCCGGAGCGAAAAACGTAGGCCTAGCCGGCGGCGCGGCGCGCGACCGAAGGATGCGAAGCCACCTTGGCCGGCTGGCGGTTATCGAGACAGCGCATCGCGACGTCCAGACTCTCGACGCCCTCTTCGCCGGTCACCGGGGGCCGCTTGTTGTCCCGCACCGCCTGGACGAAGGCCTGCAATTCGGCGCGCAACGGCTCCGAATGTCCGACGGACAAGTGGCGCATCGAATAGCTGCCGTCCGGCTGGAACCCGAAGCATTCGGTGACCTGGCGGGTCAGAAGGTCGCCGATCAGGTATTTGCGGCGGGTGGCGACGTGCACCGTCCGCGCCTTGAACGGTGTCAGCCAGTTGGTGTTGATATGGGCCAAAACGCCGGAGGCGGTGCGGAATTGGAGAAGGGCGATGTCCTCACGCTCGGCCACCGCGCTGGACAATTGCGGCTGCACTTCGACGATTTCGGAATCGGTGAACCAGCGAATCAGGTCGATGTCGTGGACCGCGAGATCGATCACCACGCCGACATTCGACATGCGCGGCGGAAACGGCCCGACCCGGGTGATGGCGATCGAAAGAATGTCCTCGTCGCGGATCGCGTCCTTGATCGCCTGCACTGCCGGATTGAAGCGCTCGACATGGCCGACCATCAGCTTGACGTCGCGCCGCTTGGCGGCGGCGATGATCTCACGCCCCTCCTCCACATTGGAGGCGATCGGCTTTTCGATCAGGACATGAATGCCCCGCTCGATGCATTTCAACGCAAGCTCGTGGTGCATATGCGTCGGAGCCGCAATGGTCACGGCGTCGAGGCCGGGCCCGAGCAGATCGTCGATATCCTCCACGGCAGGGACGCCGAGAATACGGGTGACCAGTTCGCGCTGCTGCGAATTGGGGTCCGCCACCCCGACCAGGGTCACGTCCGGCAATCCGGCAAATACGCGGGCGTGATTCGCCCCCATGATACCCACGCCGACCACGCCGACGCGAAGCGGCCTCGTGTCGCCGCCCTTCACTGCAAGAACCATCTCAGACATACCCCCGAAGCGGCCCAGATCCCCGATCTGCCTAGCATGCTCATTGCAATTGCGGCGAGATTTCGCCTTCCGCGTCCAAACACCTTTTGAGTCAGAGCGTTACGGACGGGAACCGGATAAATCCGCCGAAAGTCTGAGCCGTGAAACTGCGCGGGGCCGAAAGGCCACAATCCTAAGCGCTATTCGGCGGCCGCCCGCCCGCCCAGGTCGAGCTTCAACCCGACCGCCAAGGCGTCCTCCCGGAAGGCCTGGATCGCGCCGACCGAAAGCTCCTCCGGCGTCTTCGTGCCCAGCGCCGGAAGCTTTTTCAAGACATCGGCGGGCGCCGTGATGATGTGGCAGCCCATCTTGTCGGCCTCGATGACGTTGTAGACCTCCCGGGTCGAGGCCCAGATAATTTCGACATTATCGGTCTCGCGGGCTTGCGCGATGGCGTCGCGCATCAGCGGGGCATAGTCGATGCCGAAATCGGCCAGCCGCCCGGCGAAGACGGAGACACAGGCGGGCGCCCCGCCCGCCAGCGCCTGCATGGCCTTGCCGACCTGGTCCGCGGAAAAAATCGCGGTGAGGTTGATGTTCACGCCATCGCGCGACAGGGTGCGCACCGCGTCGAATAGCGGCTCCTTGCGCGTCGTCGTTACTGGAAGCTTCACGTAGACATTCTTGCCCCAGGACGCGATCACGCGCCCCTGGGCCACCATCTCCTCAATGTCGTCGGAAAATACCTCAAAGGAGATGTGGCGATCGGGAACCGCCGCGACCAAGTCGCGGGCATAGGCCTCGTAGTCCGTCACACCGGCTTTCTTGAGCAGCGAAGGATTCGTGGTGAAGCCGGCGATCCACCTGTTTTTCGCCATCTCCACGATCTGGGCCTTGTCGGCACCGTCGGTGAACAGCTTGACCTTCAGGTCTTCGAGTTTGATCGCCATGACGCTCTCCGTCATTTCCTGCCGCGGGCAAGGGCTCGCAAGCCGGGATTCCATAACTCCGAAGCGCCGACAAGCAAAGGACTGAATGCGGCGGCGTGCGCTTCACCCGCATTCCGGACCGAGCGGGGAACTCAGGACCTGCGATAATCGTCCTCGATACGCACGATGTCGTCTTCGCCCAGATAGCTGCCGGTCTGAACCTCGATCAGTTCCAGATCGATCATCCCGGGATTCTCCAGCCGGTGCGAAGTCCCCATCGGAATATAGATCGACTGGTTTTCGTGCAGGATCTTCACGTCGTCGCCGATCGTCACCCGCGCCGTACCGCGCACCACGATCCAGTGTTCCGCGCGATGATGATGAAATTGAAGCGACAGCCGGCCGCCCTTCTTTACCACGATGCGTTTGACCTGGTAGCGAGCGCCATTATCGAGCGACTGATAATTTCCCCACGGCCGGTGCACCTGGATGTGATCCACCGTTACGGCGGGAGCAACTTCCTTGAGCCTTCCGACGAGGCGTTTCATCTCCGCAGTATTTTTTCGATCCGCGATCAGAACAGCATCCTCGCTCGCGACGACCACGATATCCCGGACGCCGAACAGCGCCACCAGCGGCTTTTCCGACGAAACAAAAGAGTTATGCGTGTCGACGAACACGGCATTGCCCTGCCCGGCATTTCCGGACTGGTCCTGTTTCGACAATTCCCACACCGCGTGCCACGAACCGACGTCGGACCAGCCATATGACACCGGGATCACCGCGGCGCGCTTGGTCTTCTCCATCACCGCGTAATCGATGGACGTTGCCCTCGCGCGGGCGAAATGCGCTGGATCGATGGTGACGAAACCGAGATCGTCCCCCGCCGCCTCGATCGATTCTTTCGCTTCGGCAACCGTCTCCGGCTCGAACGCGCTGTATTCACCCAGGAGATCGCCCGCCCGAAAAATGAAGTTACCGGAATTCCACAGATAACCCTCTCCGATATAGCGCTTGGCAATCTCGGCATCTGGCTTTTCGACGAATTGCTCGACCGCAAAAACGCCGCCGGCTATCTGCGCGCCGGGACGAATGTAGCCGTAATCGGTAGCCGGACGGTCGGGCTTCACCCCGAATGTAACGATGTGCCCGCTTTGCGCCGCCTTGGCAGCGTCAAGACAGGCCGCAACAAAGGCAGCACTGTCCGCAATTACATGATCCGCCGCCAGCGCTATCATTACCGGATTGCCGTCACGCTTTTCGCCGAAGACTGCGCCGGCGGCGATGGCAGGCCCGGAATCGCGTCGTAGCGGCTCCAGCAGGATGTCGGCGTCGATACCGATCTCCGAGAGCTGTTCCTTGACGATGAATCGATACTGGGTGTTGGTGATGACGATCGGCCGCGCGAATATTGCTGCGTCCGAAACGCGCAGCATGGTGTCCTGGAAAGTCGAGCGTGAGCCAAGCAGCGACAGGAACTGCTTCGGCCGTCCCTCGCGCGATGATGGCCAAAGCCGAGTCCCGGCGCCGCCACACATCACGAGTGGGACAATTCGGTCGGAGGCTGCGATTTGCTTCATAGCGCTAAAATCACCTCAAGGATCCGGATGTCGGCAATACAAAATGCGTTGTTCAGGTTCTCGAATAGTCACGATACCAATCGATGAACTTGCGAATTCCGGTCTCGACCGGCGTCGAAGGCCGAAAACCCACATCCCGCATCAGATCGTCTACATCAGCATAGGTTTCCGGCACATCGCCTGGCTGCATGGGCATAAGCTCGCGTTCCGCCCGCTTGCCGAGGCACTTCTCCAGTTCTGATACTACATGCAGGAGCTCAACCGGATTATTGTTGCCAATATTGTAAATGCGGTAGGGCGCGGAACTGGTCGCCGGGTTGGGCTGATTGCCCGACCATTGCGGGTCGGGTGCGGCGGGTTTGCCGATGAGCCGCACAACGGATTCCACCACGTCGTCCACATAGGTGAAATCGCGCCGCATATTTCCATAATTAAACAGCGTGATGGGCCTCCCGGAGAGGATCGACTGCGCGAAAATCCACATCGCCATGTCCGGCCGGCCCCACGGCCCGTAGACCGTGAAGAAGCGCAGCCCTGTCACCGGCAACCGAAACAGATGGGCATAGGAATGCGCCATCAATTCATTCGCCTTCTTGCTCGCCGCATACATCGAAATCGGGTGGTCGACATTGTCGCTTGCCCGGAACGGGAGCTTTGTATTGGCGCCATAGACCGACGACGACGAGGCGAAAATCAGGTGCTTGCAGCCATTGTGGCGGCAGCCTTCCAGCACGTTGGCAAAGCCCTGCAGATTGGCATCGACATAGGCCTCCGGGTGCGAAATCGAGTGGCGCACGCCCGCCTGCGCGGCGAGATGCACGACGTAGGGAAACCCGTAGTCGCGGAACAGCTTGTGCGTCGCGTCACGGTCCGCGAGATCGAGCTTCACAAAGTCGAAGTGGTTGGACTTCGCCAGTTCGGCGCGTCGCGCATCCTTCAATGCAGGATCGTAATACGGCGTCAGGCTGTCGACGCCGACGACGCGACGCCCCTGCGACAGCAGCCTGCGCGTGACATGAAAGCCGATGAACCCGGCGGCACCGGTCACCAGAATCGGTTCGTCCATCACAGCCGCCATAATTCGATTCCGCCGGGCTTCGAATCCCGGTCGAGCATCGATTTTACGTCGAAGACGAGCCCCTCGCCGTCACGCAGCAAGCTGCAGATGAATGGCCATCCGCCTTGCAGATAATCGTCATGCGCAACTGCCAGAACCACCGCATCGCCCGGCTTCAACGCATCTTTTGCGGTCAGGTCGATGCCGTATTCATGTTTGGTTTCGTCTGCTAACGCCAGCGGGTCCGTCACCTGAACGGTGACGCCCGCCGCCTCGAGGTTGCGCACGATATCCACGACCTTCGAATTGCGGATGTCGGGCACATTTTCCTTGAAAGTCATGCCGAGGATGGTGACGGTCGCATCCACGCGCTTCCGCTTGAACAGCGCCTGAATGCAGGCCTGCGCGACGCGTTGTCCGACGTTATCGTTAATCCTGCGTCCCGCCAGGATCACCTCAGGATGGTAGCCAGCGCGTTCGGCCCGATAAGTCAGGTAATAGGGATCGACCCCGATGCAGTGCCCACCGACCAAACCAGGGTAGAACTTCTGGAAATTCCATTTGGTCCCGGCAGCGGCCAGCACGTCGCCGGTGTCGATGCCCAGCTGATGGCAGATCGCCGACAGTTCGTTCATGAAGGCAATGTTCAGATCGCGCTGTGTGTTCTCGATCACCTTCGCCGCTTCGGCAACCTTGATCGAGGGCGCGCGGTGAATACCCGCGGTCACCACCGAACCGTAGACATCGGCAACGATATCGAGGGTTCGCTGATCGGACCCAGCCACCACCTTGGTGATGGTCTCGAAGCGGTGCTGGCGATCGCCGGGATTGATACGCTCCGGTGAATAGCCGACCGTGAAGTCGGCTCCGTATTTCAGGCCCGAAACGCGCTCCAGGATTGGTACGCAATCCTCCTCGATACAGCCGGGGTATACGGTCGATTCATAGACGACGATCGATCCTTTCTTCATCGCCCGCGCGACGGTCTCGGATGCGCCGAGGAGCGGCCGAAGATCCGGTCGATTCGCCCCGTCGATAGGAGTCGGGACTGTAACGATGAAGAAATCCACGGCGTTGAGCGCACTCACATCGGCCGTGTAGGCCAATGTTGCAAGATGCAGGTCCGCTTGCTCGATCTCCCGCGTGCGATCCACGCCATCCCTGAGTTCAGCAATTCGGCTCTTGTCGATGTCGAAGCCGACAACCTCGGAGCCAGCGCGTGCGAACGCAACCGCGACCGGCAGGCCTACATACCCGAGGCCAATGACGGCGATCTTCCTGTGAGGGGACACGATGCTTCCTGTGATTTCGAAAGGGGGGTCATAGCCGGAAGCTTATGGCGCGGGCAATAGCTCCACTTTCCGGCCCGTGAGCCTGCCGTAAAGGGCCACAATTTCCCGGCCGATCAGATCACTGGAGAACTCCCTCTCGACCATGGCGCGCCCCGCCGCCCCCATCCGACGCCTCAAGGCGGGATCTCGCGCCAGAACGGTCAGGGCGCCCGCCAGCGGTGCGGGGTCGTCCACGGGCACCAGGAAAGCGTTGTGCCCGTGCCGGGCGATCTCTCTGCACCCGGGAACGTCGGTGGCCACGATCGGTCGGCCATGGGCAGCTGCCTCCAGAAGCCCCTTCGGCAATCCCTCCCGCCGCGACGGCAAAACCGCGATATGGGAGCGCGCCCAGACGGCCTCGATGTCGGCTACATGCCCCAGCACCTCCACGTCTGGCAGATGCCTCCACCGCTCGATTTCGCCCGTGGGAATCGATGCCGGGTTTGCCGGATCGGGATCGCCCGCGATGAGCAAGCGGACCTGCTGGCCCTGCCGCCTCATCAATTCATGGGCCGCGACAAGCGGACGGATGCCCTTGTCGTCGAGCAGGCGCCCGACAAAGGCGATGCTTACCTCGCCTCCCGGTTCCGGCAACGGCTTAAGCGCATGGGTGTCGACACCCGAGCCGGGAATGAGATCGATTTTGGCCGGATCCACGCCCAGGCTTCGGAGCGCCGCATTGTCATCCGGATTTTGCACCAGCGCGCTGACTCCACGACGCATCAGCAGGAGACGAAGCAGTAGCGACATCAAGGGCCGCAAAAACGCCGCCTTGAGATCGCGGGAAGTGAAAGCGAAGCCAAGTCCGGTGAGCGCATTCAGCAACCCAATCGGCAACCCAACGGCCGCCAGCGATCCAACCACCGAAGGCTGTAAGCCGACATGATGCGCGAGATCCGGCCTCAGCTTTTTGTAGAGTGCCCTCACCTGCCGAATATTCGCGACGAGATTGAAGGGATTCGTGCTGCCGCGCTGCCACATGATCGGATGCAGGGTGAACCCGAGCCGCTCGATAGCCGCGCCACCCTTCCCAACACGCGTCGCAACATGAACACGATACCCCGCCTGCTGCGCAGCCCGCGCCATCGGCAAGCGGTGGGAGAGAAAATACCAGTCCTCAGTCACGAGATAGAGGATCAATGGACTTTCGGTTTGCATCGATAAAATGCTCTAGCGATCAAGACCGGGCGAAGTCTCCTCGCGCAGTCGGATTATCGCTAAGCCGCCCCCCGGAGCGACACTCGAATACTCCATGTAAGGTCGCAGCGGAAGGCTCACAACACCCTCAGTTTCGCGGCATCCCGGTCTTTTTCTTTCATCGATCGACGCAACAAACGCGCATAGCCGACCAAGATTGCTGCGAGCGACGCGACTATCAGAGCAATAATCAGGCAGACGACGAGGGTTCTCCTTTTCGACGGATACATCGAATCGCTGCCTAAAGCAGTCGGCACTATTTTTGTTTGACTGTCCCGATAACGGTCGCGCAGGAACTCAAGTTCAAAATCATTGCAAGAGATCTGCTCTTGGAGATACGCGGCCACCGCGCTGGCTTGCGGTTCGCTTTTAGACTGCACCCACTGAAGACTTTCGCTCAAAAGTCGCCGTCGGTTCTCAACAATAGCCAATCGATCATTCAGCACATGCAACAATTGTAATCGCGCGGCATTGAGGTCGCGAATCAAAACCTGCAGGTGCGAATCTGTTTTGTCCCTGCCGACGGACTCTAACCTAAGTCTTATTCTTCCATCCTCCGAGATATTGAAACGCGTCACGAACGGTTCGTCGCGCTGAAGTCGCAAGACTGCCGAATACGCATTCAGCTCAAACTGTGCCAAAATATCCCTATAGCTACGGCGGCCGAGCATCGGACCGCATGCGGCATCACTTGCCTTCATATCGGCATAGACCTCTGGACCAGAACCGGGCAAACCGATGCGGATGACTGGCTTATATGGCCGAGGTTCCACCCGCATTGCCGTCACTACCGCGATTACGCCGCCTAGCAAGAGCGCGACTACAAACACCTTCCAGCTAAGTCGCCACAGGTCCGAGAAACCACGCAGGTCTATAGCAAGGCCGCGGCGCGTCATTTGTCGCCCAAGGCCTGCTGCCTGTCCTGCGGGCCGATCAAGGCAATGATTATCGCGAACCAGAAAGGGATAATTGGCCGCGCCATGATTTCGATGGCCATCAACACAATCAACGGTATCGCCATTCGGGAAGCGAGCGGATTCGAAAAATTGCAATAAACAAAGATCCCGAACGCAATCAGGCCGACCAAGCCGTATGAAGCTGAGAATATTTGTGGCACGCCGTGCATCGAGTGCCCGCCGAAGCTCTCCTCTGAAATCCGCGCCCAACCACTGCCAAAGAAGGGACTAGCCCAGAAACGCGCGGCCGCCTCAGAAATCATCGCGTAGCGAACTGCGACGCTCGACACATCACCGTTCACTGGCGCTCGCCCGGACTGAGCAAGTTCCTGGCTTGAGGATAGACCTCGGTTCAGAGAAAGAACGCTCTCGAGTTGTGAGGATTGCGTACCAAGAAGCAGCCCGACGGTTAGGCACGCAAGAAGCGCCGCAGCTATGGCCGAACGCATTGCAGTCCAACCGGTGATCCGCGAGATCAGCAGCATGGCGAACCCGAGACATGCAGCAATCCATGCGCCCCGGGACTGATTGACCACAACGGCGAGGATGTTCACGGCCACGACGGCCGTCCAGAAGAGGGAAGTCAGCGGCTCTTGACGTCTCGCAAACAGAAACTGGTTCGCCGCAACAATGGACATTGCTGCTGCAAAATAGGCGTGCGAGTTGACGCCTTTCCACTCAGGCCGATCCGGACTGACCAGCACCGCCCTCCCCAAATCGGAAAGGCTGTTGACCGGAACGACCAAGCTTAGGACCGAGAGCACCGTGCAGAAGACAGATGCAGCTACAATTATCGTCGCTCTCCAATGAACGAGATAACTGAAACTTCGCAAAGTGAACAGCAGAAGGATCATCCAAGCGAAGCCGAGTATCACTTCGATGTTCGGCTCATAGCCACGGAGCGCATGGAGCGCTTCGATCATGAGGAGAGAAAACAACAGCAAGGCCGCTGAGATGAGTGATGGACCAACCTTGATGCTGGCTTCTTGGGACTCGCGAGCCGAATAATTGAACCAGAGAAACAGGATGAGCAGCGGAAGGTAATAAATCGAAAACGGTGGCGCGATGTATGAGAGGCCCGGAGCGCGCAGCGCGAACAAGTCGTCCGCCAAAGCCGGGAAGTCCGAGGCAAGTGCAACCGTGAAGATTAGAGATGCAGTCAGAACACCACGTTCAACCTTGAGCATGTTGAACGCGTCTTCGCCTGCAGAGCGTTCCGCCATCTTGCCGTCTTCTGAAGAAATTCCGGTTTATCTTTAGAATCACTATAAACACGGCCAACAGTTCTACTCAACCGTATTTCAACGCCGAGTTGAGCGCTTTGCGCGGCCGCGCTGGCGAGGCCCGATCGCTTTTCAGCGAGCGCGACGGTAGGAAATGGTGCCTATTCTCGTAAGATGAATACGCTTCCCTGATGCTCCGGATGTGGGTTCCCTGTCGAGAGGGAGGAGCAGCCAACCGTGGTTTGGTAGTAAGGCTTCAGGAACTTTTCGTCTCAAATTCCCGCTGAGCGATACTTGGCCTCTAAGCCCGCCGGTCCGCAGACCGGCAAGCGTGATGCCAGCGACTCGGGCGCCAGAAGTCCTCGGAAGCCCATCCTCGAGAATCAATCGACAAACCGACTTTTGCCTGGATGGACCTCATCGCCAAAGTTGTTCGAGGAGTTCAAATTGCGTGATCCCAAACCGGCGGACAACTCGCTGACGCGTACCGGCCGGGACCGTGGCTCGCATTTCTGAAGATGCCCCCTCCGGCCCTACCGCCTCGCAGCACCCGTATAGTACTGGGTAGCTTCAATCTTAAGGCACGTCAGCGTGGCCACGAAGTCTATTGTTAGTTGTATCCTCGCTGCTTATAGATCGTGTCGAATGGCCAAAAAACACTCCCTGGAGAATAGAGCGGAGCGACCGAGTTCAGGCTATTTTTTTAGACGAAGCCTGGCGAGAGAAGCGCCCAACGCGGCAACCCTCGCATGAAGAGAAACGAGCAGTTGCTGACAACTCCACGACAGATTCCAGCCGGTGCCGCAGAGCAAATCCCGGTGAAGCAACTTTTGCTGCCGATGCTCAAAGGACATTGGCATCAGGTTGCTCTGCTATTCTGCACATTCCTTTTTACCGCCATCGTCGAGGGCATTGGCTTTTCACTCGTAGTCCCGCTGCTGCAAACATTGCTGTCGCCCGATTCAACCGGCAGCGGCGGCAATTTCATTCAACTCGCATTCTCGCGGCTCAGTCAGTTGTTCCCTAGCGAATGGCGCCTACCGGGGCTCCTTGGCTTACTTGTGCTCGTTTTCATGGTGAAGAGCATCAGCCTGATCGTTTCGTCCGGTCTGACGCGATGGTTCATCAATACATTGCGGATAGACTGGTCCACGCGAAGTTTGCTGGCTTACTTGAGGGGACCTTACGCAATAGTGGCTGCTCGCCCTCATGGAGAAGTCATACAGACGATTGTGGGAGAAACCGAACTCGCGGCGCGCGGAGTGCTCCTGCTGGTCGATTTCTCGGCCCGGCTCATTCAGGCCGGAGTGCTTTTGCTGTTGTTGCTACTGACCAACTGGCAAACAACCGTCTTCGTCCTGATCCTGGGAGCGTTGGCATTCGCACTCTCGCAGAAGAGCGCGCAACGTTTCTCCATTGAGGCGGGACGCAAGAGGCGCGTCATCCGAAACGACACCAGCAAGCTCGTCAGCGAGACGATCACGGGGTTGCGAACTATCAAATTGCTCGACCTGACCACGAGACGCGCGAAAGCGCTGCGGAAGATGCTCCAGCAGTATCGCTCGATCGACACCAAATTTGAGGTTGCGAGCGGCCTGCCCTCCAACATGATCGACTTGATCGCCATTGTCTTTGGGGGCGCTGTCATTCTCTTCATGACAGCAGTCCTGAAGATGAGGATCGAGGAGGTTTTGCCGACTACCGCGCTGTTCGCATTGGTGTTCCTGCGCCTTGCCGCCAGCGCAACGCAGCTTTTTGCGAAACGCTTGCAAATCGCAAGCTCCTTGGCGCCGCTACAAGCGGTACATGAAGCGATGGGTTTGGCGCCGGAGCAATTGCGAGGTTCCGTGCCATTTCCCGGTTTCGCCGGAGAAATCGTCTTTGAAGACGTCTCCCTCAAACCTGAGGGGCGCCCTGTCATCTTCGACCGTCTCAACATGCGGATTCCAGCGGTCGGCCTCACCGCGATCGTCGGCCCATCCGGCAGCGGCAAAACAACATTGGTCGATCTGATTGTCCGGCTGCGAACCACCGATCACGGCCGCGTTCTGGTCAACGGGCGGGATGTGAGTGAGTTTGACGTGCGGTCATTGCGGGCGCGGGTTGGCTACTTGTCGCAGGAACCCCAACTCTTTGACGGGACTGTTGCGGAGAATTTGATGATTGGCCGGGACGATGCGACGGAAGCAGAAATGCTTGAGGTCGCGCGCCGCGCCCATGTCGACGAATTCGTCTCGACCATGGAGAAGGGATACTCGACCGAGCTCGGCCGTTCGGGGCACCTGCTCTCCGGGGGACAGCGCCAGCGACTGGCGCTGGCTCGAGAGCTGCTACGCAGGCCCGATCTTTATATCTTCGATGAGCCGACCAGCGCGCTGGATCGAGACAGCGAGGCCATCGTCAACGATCTCATCTACCAGCTCTCACTAACGCATCCTGTTGTCATTATTTCGCACAGACAGGACATCATTTTTGCGGCCAAGGCCATCTACCGGATCGAGAATGCCAAGGCAGTGAAATTGGACCCGTCAGACATCCATCGCGAAGGGACGTCCCGTCAATAGGCCGGACGGGTCAAAACCACACCAGTTTTATGACCGATCGCGAACCGAAAATAGTTCACGTCATTACCGACCTCGATATCGGCGGAGCCGAGATGGCGCTCATGCGTCTAGTTTCGAATTCTTTGCCGAATTCCATGCGACACCACGTCGTTTCGTTGAAACGCGGCGGCATTCTCGAAGACGAGATCCGGGCGAAGGGGGTTCCAGTCACCGCGATCGGCCTCCAGGGACCCCGCGACTTCGGGAGCGCCATTTTTCGCCTTGCTACGCTTTTTCGGACAGAGCGGCCCGACTTGATCGTGACGTGGCTCTACCACGCTGACCTTCTCGGAACTCTGGCGAATTCCATTACCGTACGCGCACCGCTGATGTGGAACATTCGCTGCGCAGACATGGATCTTTCCAAATACAGCGCGCTCACCCGGGCATTGCCCCGCATCCTGGCGAAGTTGTCGCGCCGCGCATCCGCCATCGTCACGAACTCGAATGCCGGGCGACGCGTACATGAAGCTTACGGATACCGCGCACGTTACTGGCTCACTATCCCAAACGGTTTCGATCTGTCGACGTTTCGTCCGGATAGTCTCGCCAGAGCCCGCATGCGCGAAGAACTTGGAGTGGGCTCGGAAACCCTTCTCGTTGGGCTGATTGCGCGCGTAGATCCGATGAAGGGGCACGACACTTTTCTTGCTGCGGCAACCCAGGTCGCAAGCGCCATTCCGGCTGCGCGATTTTTGCTGGTCGGTCGCGGTACCGACAGCCAAGAATTCCGCGAAACCGTCCGCGCCATGGGTTTGTCTGCAGAAAAGTTCCTGTTGCTCGGCGAACGTCGCGACGTGCCATCCATTCTCTCGGCTCTCGATCTGAACGTGTCCTCGTCACGAACCGAGGGTTTCTCGAATACCATCGCCGAAGCAATGGCGGTGGAAGTCCCCTGCGTTGTGACGGACGTTGGAGATTCGGCCATTATCGTGGGGGATACCGGCCGCATCGTGCCGAAGGAATCCCCGGGGGACTTGGCAGAGGCCATGATCGAAATCCTGAGGCTGTCCGGGCCAGAGCGCGGCGCCTTGGGCACTGCGGCGCGCAACCGGATTGCGGCTAATTTCGGCGCGGAGGCGATCGGTCAGGAATATGCCAAGACCTTCGCCGGCGTGATCCGCGGCGAAATTCCCTGATTTCGACCTTCGACCATCTCCGGCACCGGCCCCGCAGACTTGTGGAAATGGCCGATAGGAACTAATGAAGGGCAAGCCCAAATCAGCCAGGTCGGACGGCATCGAGCTGGTCTCGCCCGACTTGAAAACAAGACGAGGCTGCAGGCAGGTTTGGCGTCTGCACCACGACGAGAGACCCCAGCTTTCCCCGTGAACCAGGTCATTGACATAGCAGGTCGTCCGATCGGCTCGGGCCACCCCGCCTTCTTGATCGCCGAAGTCGCCCAGGCCCATGATGGCTCCCTCGGCGCTGCACACGCGTATATCGACGTTGCGGCCGAGGTTGGAGCCGACGCTATCAAGTTCCAGACGCATATTGCCGACGCTGAATCCACGCTCGACGAACCGTTCCGGGTCAAGTTCTCCAAACAGGATGATACGCGCTACGCATATTGGAAGCGGATGGAATTTTCGCCCGAGCAATGGGCAGGACTGGCCGAGCACGCAAAAGCGCGAGGGCTGATTTTCTTGAGTTCCGCGTTTTCTGTTCGCGCGGTCGAAATGCTGGCTCGCATCAACATGGGTGCCTGGAAGGTCGGTTCCGGCGAAGTCGGATCGAGCGACCTCCTTGGTGCAATGGTCAAGGCCGGCGGCCCGGTACTGCTCAGCACCGGCATGAGCAGCTACTCGGAAGTCGAACAAGTCGTTGCGTCCCTGCGGACACGCGGAAGCGCCGTGGCGCTTTTCCAATGCACATCGCAATACCCTGTAGCCTTGAAGGATGTTGGCCTGAACGTCATCGATGAGTTCAGGCAGCGTTTCCGTTGTCCTGTCGGACTTTCCGATCATTCCGGGAACGTATTCCCGGCGCTCGCTGCGATGGCTCGGGGCGCAGACATGATCGAAGCGCATATCGTTTTCGACCGGCGCATGTTCGGCCCAGACACACCGGCCTCACTTACGCCCGATGAATTCCGCCTCCTTGCAAATGCGCGAGACGCTTTCCACCAGATGCGCAATCATCCGGTCGACAAGGACATGCTGGCGGACTCGCTCCGGCCAACCCGGCAGATTTTCGGGAAAAGCGTCGCGCTTACCGATGACTCGCCCGCAGGAACAATGCTGACCCGTGAGATGCTGACATTCAAGAAGCCCGGCAGCGGCATTCCCGCGGCTGACATTGACCAATTGGTCGGAAAGCGGCTCAAACGTGCCGTAGACGCGCGAAACCTGCTTTCCTGGGAAGACATTGATGCCTGAGCGCCGCCGTAAGATATGCGTTGTTGTCAACAGCCGTGCGAATTACGGGCGCATCAAAAGCGTCATGCGCGCCGTTCAACAGCATCCTCAGCTGGAGCTGCAGCTTCTCGTTGGCGCTTCGGCCCTGCTGCATCGGTTTGGCAGCGTGATCGACATCATTCGTAGCGATGGATTCGATCCTACCGCGGTGGTGCATTCGATTGTCGAGGGCGAAACACCGACGACGATGGCCAAATCGACGGGCCTCGGCGTGCTCGAACTTGCTTCTCAATTCGAAAACATTCGACCGGACGTTGTGCTGACGGTCGCAGATCGATTCGAAACCATCGCGACCGCGATTGCAGCGAGCTATATGAATATCCCGGTCGCCCATACTCAGGGCGGCGAAGTTACCGGATCGATCGACGAAAGCGTCCGCCACGCCGTCACCAAGCTTTCGCACATCCACTTTCCGGCGACAGAGCGGGCATATGATTTCCTGCTGCGCATGGGCGAGGAAAAGGACACTGTGCACCTGACGGGATGCCCGGCGATGGATCTTGTTGCCGACGCCGACCTGACTCTCCCGCCCGATCTGTTCAAGCGCTATGCCGGCGTCGGCGCCGATATCGATCCAGACCGTCCGTATCTCGTCGTGTTGCAACACCCGGTTACGACAGAATACGGGCAAGGCTTCGCTCAGATCAGCGAGACCCTGAACGCCATATCGGCGATCGGGATGCAGGTGGCCTGGCTTTGGCCCAACGTTGATGCCGGTTCCGACGACGTTTCAAAAGGACTGCGTGTGTTTCGCGAGCACACCAATCCGGACTATCTGCATTTTTACCGCAACTTCTCGCCGGAAGATTATCTGCGGCTTATCAAGCATTGTGCCTGCCTCGTAGGAAATTCGTCGTCCGGGCTACGCGAAGGCGTGTTCATGGGCGTTCCATGCGTCAACATTGGCACCCGGCAGCAAGGCCGTGAGCGCGGCGTAAACGTCATCGACGTCCCCTATGACGCGGAGAAGATCGGAGCCGCCATTCGCCGTCAGCTTGAGCATGGTCCTTACGAGCCGTCGACATTGTTCGGAAACGGAACCGCAGGCAGACGGATTGCCGACATCCTTGCTACCGCCAATTTCCGCATTCAGAAAAAGCTCTCCTATGTCAGTTGACAACTTTCGGGCGTGCGAGGTTTGCGGCTCGACGGACTGGCGCGAAGCCTATCGCGGTCCGGTGCGCGACGGCGCTTTTGGCCGGTTGACGAAGCCGACAATCGTTGCGCGATGCGGAGATTGTGGCGTCGAACGTTTGGCCGAGGAAAGCACCAAGGACGACGATTTCTACAAGGGCACCGAATACCGAGCCGCGCTGAACGAGGCCACCGACGCCGCCGGCTTCTTTGCCGAGCACGACCGACTGCAATTGCAGAACCTCCAGCAGGTCTGGCCCGAAACATTGCGGGGTAAGACAATTGCCGATATCGGCTGCGCCGCCGGAAGCTTCCTCGATCATGTGAAGGGCCTGCCAGCACGCGCCATCGCGATCGAACCATGCATCCCGTATCATCGGTCGCTTTCGGACCGCGGGTTCGAAGTCTACGCGTCGCCGTCAGACATGAACGACCCGGCGAGCGTCGACTGGGCATTTTCTTTCAGCGTCATTGAACATGTCGGCGACCCGAAAAGCTTTCTGGCCGACATTCGTACGATGGTGAAGCCCGGCGGGCGCATTCTCATCTCGACGCCCAATCGGGCGGATTTGCTGATGAGCCTCCTGCCTGACACCTACCCGTCATTCTTCTATCGCGCCGTTCATCGCTGGTATTTCGACGCGGACTCGCTGGCCAATTGTGCGCGGCAAGCTGGGCTTGCCGTCGAGCAGATGCGTTGCGTGCATCGATTTGGCTTGTCTAACGCGCTGATCTGGCTACGAGACAAGAAGCCAGGCGGCCATGCCGCGCTACCTGGTATCAACGCCCCGCTCCTCGACGCGGTCTGGGCCCGTACGCTGGAGATGGAAGGCAACGGCGATTATCTCTACGCTGTTCTGGTTCGTAAGGACTGAGAGTCACCGACATGAAGCAGGTGATCTATCTGGGCGCAGCGGAAGGTTTCGAAGCCACCGAGACGGCTCTCGCTGGCGTGGCGAGTGTCCTGCATGTGCCGGCCGAGCAGACAGACGTCGCGGCGGCCCTCCGCCTTGCTGACGGGCTGCTCGATGCGTCGATGAAGACCCGCATTACCGACAACATGATCGCGGCTGCGCAAAACCTGAAGATCATCTCCTGTGCGACGACCGGTTCGGACCATATTTCCCGCGCCGCGCTCGAAGCCCGCGGCATTCCCGTGCGCACGCTCAAGGAAGACCCTGACGTTCTGCGCAATATCACGCCGGCCGCCGAACACTCCTTTGCTTTGCTCATGGCTTGCGCGCGCAAGCTGCCGGCTGCCGTCAGCCACGTCAGCAGCGGCGGATGGACCCGCGAGGACTTTCCGGGCGTGATGCTCAAAGGAAAAAAGCTGGGCCTCGTCGGCTGCGGTCGGATCGGCGGATGGATGTCGCGCTATGCGCAGGCATTCGGCATGGAGGTCATCGGATTCGATCCGCACCTTTCTGCTTTTCCGGACACCATCAAACCACGCCCCATCGAGGAAGTGGTAACGACGAGCGACTTCGTTTCGATCCACGTACACCTCTCACCCGAAACGGAAGGCCTTGTTTCGCGCGAGTTGGTTCAGAAAATGAAGCCCGGCGCGATCCTGATCAATACATCGCGCGGCGGCATCGTCGATGAGGCGGCTTTATACGACGCAATCGAGTCAGGGCTGCTCGGGGGTGCCGGCCTTGATGTCCTCAAGGGCGAACCCGAGACCGCCGATCACCCGCTTGTCGTCCTGTCGCGAACACATCCGAATCTGCTGATCACACCGCATTGCGGCGGCTTCAGCCCCGATGCGGTCCGACTCGTCTGCGCGCACGCGGCCGGAAAAATCCGCCATCAGCTGCAAAGTGCCCCATGACGGATTTCGCCCGCCTTTCCGACGACATCGTCGCGCACGGCGTCAAGCACGTATTCGGCATTCCGGGCAGCGGCGAAACGCTGTCACTGATCGATGCGCTCGAGACGCGTGGCGTGCAGTTTCACCTGACGCATTCGGAAGGCGCCGGCGCATTGATGGCGGCCACCGTCGGTCGACTTTCCCATGCCGCCGGGGTGTCTCTCTCGATCAAGGGCCCGGGTCTGACCAACGCGATTCCCGGCATTGCCGCGGCTTGGTTCGAGGGCTTTCCGCTGGTTCATTTCACGGAAGGCTTCCCACCCAACGCGCCTCTGTCCATGGCGCACAAACGCATCGATCAGGCTGCACTTGTGCAGCCGATAACAAAAGACATGCGTTACCTGACGCAAGGCGGTCCGGGATTCTCCGAGATTGCGGCTTTCGCACGTGCCGAGGAGCCGGGGCCAAGCGTGGTCACTCTCGCCGGCAAAGTGGAGACGGACGCACCCGCCTTTGCCGAGGCGCCGGCTTTCAAGAGCGACCTGCAAGCCGCGTTGAAACTGGCGAGCAGTGCCGAACGTCCCATCGTGATCGCCGGGACACTCGCACATCGCAATCAACTTCGCGACACGCTGGCTTCCCTCCCCTTCCCGGTATTCTCCACCGCTGCATCAAAGGGGATCATCGACGAGACCGCCGAAAATGCAGCCGGCGTATTCACCGGCGTCGGGCTTAACCTCACTCCCGAGAGCGGTTTGCTCGGCCAAGCCGATCTCATTGTCGGCATCGGCTTGACCGCGCGCGAAGCGCTCGCAACGAAGCCGTTTCCCGTTCCCTACGTCGCCGTCGAGGCCGTCGAAACACCCGGCACTGCCGCATTCGCCCCCGCTGCGCGCGTCCACATCGCCGATGTCGCGGAGATCCTGACCGCGCTGCGGCCGCGCTCGTGGGGACTGGAAAACCTTGCGCGCATCGTCGCCGCCTTGCAGGCGAATATGCAGAAAGGCTTTCTGCCCGGCTGCGTCTTCCACGCAATCGAGCGACGCTTCGACCGCCGTGCCCGCGTGGTGCTGGATACCGGCTATTTCTGTACCATTGGCGAACATGCCCTGCGCCCCCGCGAGGCGAACCTTTGTTTGATGTCGGGTCAAGGCCGCTACATGGGCACAGGATTGCCCATGGCGCTGGGCGCCGCTTTGCATGACCCGACGACGCCGACCATCGTGATCCTTGGCGACGGCGGTATCGCGATGCATCTGGCCGAGGCAAAGCTGGCCGCGCAGAACCGTCTCCCGCTGCTGATCGTCCTGATGACGGACAACACTTTCAGTTCCATCCGCACACGCGCATTGAAGCACAACCTGACGCAGAAGCCGCTGACAATGGACGGCAAAGGCTGGACCGCGTCCTTCGACGCCCTCGGCCTTCCGAGTCATCGCGCCGAGACCCTCGCCGCGACGGAAGCGGCCCTCGCTGCCTGGCGTCCCGAGAACGGACCCGCCTTCCTTGAAATTCCCTTCGCGCCCGAGCCTTATGAGGCCATGGTTGCCGGGATCCGGTAGGACGCCAGACAGTGACCGATCCTCATGTCCTCATCGTCGGCTCAGGCAGCGTCGGCAAACGCCATGCGCGGAATCTGGCGTCGCTGGGCTGCCGGATCTCGTGCGTCGATCCGCGCGAAGAGCGGCGCAAAGAGCTTGCGGCGGAAACGCCAATTATCGGCTCCTATCCAACCATCGAAGATGCGTTGTCTATTGGTCGGCTCGATGGGGTCGTTGTCGGATCGCCGACCGCTTTCCATCCAGCACAAACAATTTCGGCGCTTGAAGCCGGACTGCCGGTGCTGCTCGAAAAGCCCGTCGCAAAGACGGCAGCCGAAGCTCATGCCATGCGCGAGGCGGAACGGCGAACCGGCGTGCCTGTCCTGCTTGGTTATACGTGGCGCTGGTGGCCGCCGCTTGCGCGTGTCCGCGCTCTACTCGGCGAAAGCGCGGTGGGTACGCTGCGCCATGTACAGTTTCACATGTCCGCGCATCTGGCGGACTGGCACCCCTGGGAACCGTATCAAGAATTCTTTATGGCCAGCGCCGCTCAGGGTGGCGGCGCGCTGCTCGACGAGAGCCACTGGATTGATCTGATGATTTGGTTGTTCGGCATGCCAGCCGAACTCTCCGGACGCGTCGAAAAAATATCCGATCTGAATATCGAAACTGACGATAACGTCGATGCGCTCGCCGTTTATCCCGACGGTCTCAGGGTTTCACTGCATCTCGATCTGTACGGCCGTCCCCACGAAAAATACATCCGTTTCATCGGTGAAAGGGGGACACTTCTATGGTCCGCCGATCCTAATCGCCTGGCCATCGGCCGGCAAAGCGCGCACGTCTGGGAAGCAGAAAATTTCACTTTTGAACGCAACGAGATGTTCATGGCCGTGGCGCGCGAATATCTGGATGTCGTCACCCGGCGGGTCTCGCCCTCCTGTACGTTGACCGATGGCATTAAGGTCATGGAACTGATAGAGGCCATCCGCGACAGCAGCGCAAGAGGATGCACCGTGCGAACGGGCAGCGGGGATGATTGAGGGTCACGCGGTTCTGGCGGTCGTCCCCGCTCGCGGCGGGTCGAAGTCGATACCGCGCAAGAACCTGAAGGAGATCGGCGGCATCTCCCTGGTGGGCCGCGCCGCAATGGTCGCCCGCGCCCTGCCATGGATCGACGCAGCGCTTATCTCGACCGACGATCGCGATATCTTGGCCGAGGCCGAGCGCTACGGGCTGGACACCCCGTTTTTGCGACCGGACGACTTGTCCGGCGATCAGGCCGGCTCGGCGGACATGTGGCGCCACGCCTGGCTTGCGGCCGAAAAACACTATGGCCGGCAGTTCGATATTTCCGTATTGCTGGAGCCGACCAGCCCCATGCGCCGCCCCGAGGATGTAGACCTCACGGTGAGGACACTTATCGAAACCGGTGCGCCGGCGGCCGCGACCGTTTCCCGCACACCTGCGCATTTCACGCCGCACAAAACGCTCACCCTGGACGACCGCGGCACGATCGGATTTTACCTGTCGGACGGCGCGCGCCACAGCCTCCGGCAGGGAATACCGGCCTACTATCATCGCAACGGATTGTGCTATGCCGTCACCAGATCTCATCTCGTCGATCACGGCCGCATCATTGACCGCGATGCGCGGGCCGTTGTCATTGAGCGCCACGTCGTGAATATCGACGATCCATTTGAGCTTGAGCTGGCCGAGTGGCTGTTGAACCGAGAACGACACGCATGACAAGCGCTCCCATTTTCATTGGCGGAATGTTCAAGTCGGGGACCACGCTGCTGCGGGCTATGCTGGGCGAGCACAGCGCGATTGCGTCCGGACTCGAGACCTACTGGTTCAATTGGAACTGGGCAGAGCGCGACAGCGCAAAAATGCAGGGCAAAATAGTTCAGCTGGCGGGCTTTTACGATCTTCCCTCCGACGAGGTTGTAGCCTTGGCCCAATCCGCGCCAAGCACGGAAGCCTTCCTCGACGCTTTAATGAACGAGCTCGCAAGTAAGTTGGGCAAAAGACGCTGGGCCGAGAAAACGCCTGGAAATATTGCCCATGTCGACCGCATCTGGTCGTTTTGGCCGAACGCGCAGGTCATCCACATCACGCGCGATCCGCGTGACGTCTTCGCATCCCTCCGGGAGGCCAGAAAGTGGGATTCGGTAGAAGAGTTTGCCGAACGCTGGTGCAACACGATTGGAGCCGGGACCGAACTGATCAACAAGATCAACCCAGACGACACGGCCTATCTCGTCATCCGCTACGAAGACCTGATCGACGCCCCAGAGGCCACGATGCGCCGGGTTGTCTCGTTTCTGAATGAAGACTGGGAGCCGCAGGTCGGCACCTTCAGCGGCCGCGACGGAGATTTCGAGAAGGTTCGCGACGCGACCGGAAAGGCTTCCACAACGCTGGAACGGCTTAAGGAGCCACTGACAAATCAGCGTGTCGGAATCTGGCGCAACATTCTCGCCGACAAGGACATCGCCGATATCAAGGACGCCATCGCAAGCCGTGGGTTCGGCGAGGTTTATGGCCGGGCCGTTGCTGGCAAATTATAGCACCCATGAATCAGCGCCTGCTTCTCGTCAATTATCACTATGTGCGCGACCCTGGATTGTATGCCTATCCAGGAATTCACCCTATATCGCCTGAGGTTTTTCGTCGCCAGATGGAATTTCTGGGGTCATTGCTTCACATGGCGACGCCGGAAGAAGCCGAAGCATATCTGCTTCATGGCAAGGAGCTCCCGGGACCAAGCGCGTTGGTCACATTCGACGATGGGCTCACCGATCACGCAAAAGCCGCCCACGACATTCTCGAGCCAATGGGCATCAAGGCAGTCTTTTTCGTGTGCTCTCGCCCGCTGACGGAGCACCGTGCGCTCGCCGTCCACAAGGTGCACTATCTTCGCGCCATGACGGAGCCTGAGCGCTTTCGGGAAGAACTGCTGACCGCCCTGCCGCCGGAATGGCGGACCCGGCAATTGACTCAAGACGAACGCTTGAAGGCGGAGCGCACCTACATCTACGACAAGCCGGAGCACGGGCAGATCAAGTATCTGCTCAACTCGCTGCTTCCGGAAGACATCCTCGATGACGTGACCAGCACGATGCTCTCAAACCGTGGCATCGATGAGCGGCGCTTCTGCGCCGAGACCTATATGGACGCGGCCGGCCTGCGCCGCCTCGAAGACAGAGGGCATCGCATCGGTGCGCACACGCACGATCATCGCGCGGTTACGCGCCTTGGACCGGACGAGGACCGGCTCATGGCGCTTAATGTTGCCACGCTGGCCGAAGCCACGGGTCGGAAGCCCAACTGGGTCTCGTTCCCTTATGGCCGCGACTGGGCTCTTCCTTCCGATCCGGCGGAATTCTGCAGGCGCCACGGCTTTTCGGTGGGCGTGACCTTAACGGGGCAATGGGTGCAGCCAGAGCACATACCGTTTGCTCTCGACCGCATCAATACCAACGAGGTCGACTCCGTGCTGAATGGCAATGAACCACATCGCCAATAAGCTCAGATCTGCCTATCTGGCGGCCTTACGAAAGAGCGCGGGGCTAGGACTGGCGTGGATCCCCGCGATCCTGGTCCTGCCCTTCATTTCCCGCTTGAAGCCCGCCACATCGACCAAGCGATACAGCATACTGATCCTGCCGAAGGACGGCTTTACACAAGACATCATGAGTGCACTCGGCAGTGCCGACGATGTCGAAGTGATCGCACTCCCCCGGCTGATCCTGCGAGAGAGCTTTCGCGCCTTCCTGCCCAATTCCGTCGATGACAATAATTATGCATCGGCAGGCAGTGAGTTCGATCGACTCAAATCCCGCTACAGATGTTTCCTTCTCGAACTGTTCAAGGTGCTATCGCGTTTCCGACAGATTGATGCGGTCGTGACAGGAAATTTTGGCTATCGCGCCGAACGCGAACTTGCGACGGCCTTGTCTGAATTGCGCATCCCCTTCATCGCGCTGCATAAGGAAAACCTCAAGACGCCGGGCCGGGTTGAATTCTTCGAATACATTTACAAGGAACGGCGCGGCCCCTTCACCGGCCGCAACATTCTGGTTTACAACCAGATCGAGAAAGACCTGCAACTCCGCGCCGGTATCGCGGCGGCGGCACAAATCGATATCGTTGGTATGCCGCGCCTGGATCGCATGCACAAGTGGCGCATCGCCAACGCGGGGACATCATCACCGCGGCGGATTCTGTTCTTCCTGTTTTCGCCGCTGACCGGCATGCCGCGCGTTGTCCGAAAGGGCGAGAGAACCGGCACTGTTTACCTTGAGGATGCCGATGACGACGCAGGAGAAGGCATTGGGGCCATTTCGCTCAGCACTCTTTACGCCGAGACGTGCCGGACCATTCTCGACATTGCGCGCGAGAACCCGGACATCGAGATCGTCGTAAAGACCAAAGGCCGGCAACGCGATTTGGCCGAAAGCGGAAGCCTGTTCGGAGTGGATCACGAGTCGCCTGCCCCATCCAATCTTCGGATTGTTCACAGCGGTGACGTATTGCCGCTGATTGCGGATGCATCCGTCGTTTGCGGTTTCAATTCCACGGCGCTGCTCGAATCCGTTGCCGCCGGCAAACCCATTGTTCTGCCTTGGTTCGCAGAAGCCGAGCGCGCGGACGTGCAGCCATACGTCATCGACCTGCGAGCCCTTGGCGAGGTGGCCCGTCATCCGGTCGAACTGCGCAATCTGCTGATTGAGTACGCACGATCCTCCCGCCCGGTGCCGGCAGAGCTTGGCGCCAGCGAAATATCCACGCTCGAACATTGGACAGGCAATGCGGACGGACGCGCCGGCGAGCGAACACGGCTCGCGATCCTCGCTGCCATCGGCAAGGACGCGTAGCGCACATCTATGCTTCACGAAGTCGGTTTCGACGGAGCTCAGATCGTCACGATAAAGGAATGCTTCTCGCCAGAAAGCACGCGCACTTTCTCAAATCGCCCGGTCAACTGGCGGAAGTCTCGCACCAATCGGTCAAGCTCCTCTCGCTCAAGTCCCGGAAACTTCTGTCGGCTGTAGGCACCTGTGGGCCGCAACGGTGCGAGCGCGGTTCGTGCAACGGACCGCGCCCATTGCTCACCCCGATCGCGCAAAGCTGAGAGCGGATTACGGCGACGCAAGGTTGCGCGACTTTCGTTCAACGAAAGCAAATGTTGAACGATAAGATATGACGCCTGTGGGCCGTCCATTGATGCAACATAGTGCTTCACATCGTTCCGCACCGCTTCATCCACGGCGAGCGGCGCATCGAGCCGTCCTTCAAGTGCAGTCCGGACCTGAGAGACCAGTTCGCCGCTCGTTGCAGCTTCGACACTGACGCGATTGGGCAGGAAACTGTCATAAGTTTCGGACTGAAACGGCCGATAGGCGATAACGGGACGGTCGAGCAACGCCGCCTCAAGTCCGGTCGTGCAGCTGTTATGGATCGAAACGGCTGCCGCAAGGATCCAAGGAATGGCGCCACCCTCGTAGATGACCTTTACATTGGGCAGCCCCTCGGCCACCTGCCGCCAGTTGTCATGGTTTTCGGAGGGATGCGGACGCACCACGATCGTCCGGTCCGGAAATGCCCGTGCGAGCTCCGGCACCACGTCCCGAAAGGCCTGGTAGATCTGACCGAGGAACGCGATCCATTGCGTGAAGAATTCCTCGTCGGCCGCATTCCGGATGGACCCGCGCTTGCGAAGAATGTCCATCACTCCGCTAGCACCGTAGAAATGATTGAACCGGCCAAAGTTTGTATTGATCAAAATGAAGTCGCCATGCTGCCGCACCAGGGCTTCGGCCTGCGCACGATACAGCCCGCGCAGCTCCGGCCGCAGCAGATCGAACCGGGGATTGCCCGTCTCGCATATCTTCTGGTCGCCATCATTCACGGCGAGTCGCATATCGTCGTGCTGGACCTTGCCCCAGGCAAAGAACGCATCGACCTTCTCAAAGGCAGCAGGCGCCACGCGCTCATGCAGATAGGCGTCGCGGTCGCGATAAACGAGACCCTCCTCGCACCAGGCAAGAATCGTGAAGCCAAGGTCTTCGAGCCGCCGGAAACTCTTCACCTTCAGCCGCGCCACGCTCTTGTCCAGATAGAAGCCGCGAGGCAGCGAAGCCAGCCGCTTCATCAAAGCATTCTGATCACCCAAAAGAACGCGAAAACCCGCCTCCGCGGCAGCGCAGGCGAGATAGGTTTTGGCATCGAGTTCCCGAACCTTCGTTTCGATCGGGATGATGAGCCAGGGCCGCTCCGTCATGTGCGTTACGTCGCGCGGCGGTTAGGCAACGGGCTTACGGCCGACATAATTGTAATGGCTGAACAGAGGCGCCGCGTAAGAGGGTATCAGACGCTCCAGCGGCTGCAGCGCATCGGCGGCCGCCACATTCGGGAGGGCCCGGAAATAACGCACGAGTTCACGCTTCACACCTGCAGCCTCAAACCCATGCGACATGGCCGACGGCACCGTGATGCGTTCGTTGCCGTAAAGGATGCGTTGGCCATCGGCCGTTGTACGATCGACGATCGTGCGGAAACCGCGCCGGCGGAACAGCACGAGCTGCAAGAGCGGGTTCCAGCCATTAGCCTCCGAAATCACAATGCGCCCGCCAGGCGCAAGCAAACGCGCAATCGTCGCATAAACCTCGTCTCGCGGCTCGACGTGATGGAACGCCTGTTCCATCCAAATCAGATCGAAGCCGCCGCTCTCCTGGATTTCAAACAGAGAACACGAGCGAAATTCGAGGTCGAGACGACAGCCGATCGACTGTTCGACAATCTCCTGCCGCGCGCGTGCAACTGCCAGCCTGTCCTCGTTGATGTCGACGGCGACCACCCGCGCACCGCGCAACGCGAACCACAACGCCTCCGTGCCGCATCCCCCGCCCACTTCAAGCAACCGCGGCGAGCCTGTTTCCCTGATGAAACTACAAATCTCGCGGGTCTGATCGGAGTAATGGTGGCGCACATAGCGACCGAACCGGCCGATGTAGCCGCCGTAATAGGTCTTGAACGTAGCAGCGTGCTGTGCGGGCAGAACATCATTCTGCAGCCACCAGTGCAGGAAATCCGCAATGGTAGGAAAATCGCTTCGGAAATCCGGTAAGGGCATGGAGGTTCGACGATCCGCGCTGCCGGGAGTTTTTTCACGGATCGGCATAGCCCCTGAAGCCGGCTGTAGCAAGGCCACCGTTCCGCCTTAACCGCGATGGGTTACGTCTAAGATATTGATTTTAATTGGTAATCTCGGCGATCGACCTGCGTGTGAGCGCCGACCGCCGAAGTAACCGATTCGCGAACAGATCGTTCAACCACCGCGACCGACCAAAACGTGTTCGGAAGTTTCAACGCTTGCCGAAACACGCATAGTACAGCCGACGCCGCGCGGGATCAGGTGGCACGTTCCACGCGGCACGTTTGGACAAGATGCGTCCGGCGCGCGCAGTGATGAAAGGTGGAGCGGTCCAGTCGAAACGTCCATAGACACGCTTTTCCACCTTGGCAAAAGCTCCTGAAACGAATTCATCGACCTGCGGTTCGTAGGAAATCACCCGTGGGCGCACGTCGAAAAAAAATGTCCCGCCGGGCGCAAGCCAGCGCGTGACCCGCTCAATGGTCGGCATGACTGATTCAGGAGCAAAGTGCTTGTTGCCTATGACGGTGCAGGCGATCGCAAGATCGACCGGCTTTTCCGGCTCGTAGTCTTCGATCCGGCAGACATGGATTTCAGCATCGGGAAACCTGTTGCGCCCAGTTTCCGCGGACCGCGCGTTAGGCTCCACCGCGATGTAATGCTTGGTATTGAACAACGGGCGATTCACGAGTGAGCCCGCCCCGACATCGAGGCCGACATCGCCGGAAACTTTCGCCATATCCTCGGTCAGCCAGATATGCATGACCTCTGTGTGGATATGCGATCTATGCGCGCTCTCCTGGTCCTTCGGTAGCCATTTTTTGGAAAGGCGATAGGCCTGTTTCGAAAGTGCCGCGAGCATGGAGTAGGTCCGTTTCACATGTTGGTGCGCAAAGACAGCCGCGCCGTACCTGACAAGAACTGTTTCAAGTATTGACCACAGCGTTGCTGCCGGTTGCTACAATCTTGCTTGGCGCACGCACGACCTCGGCTTCGATCACATTGCGCACGCGTTCGCTGGCCTTGCCATCGGAATTGCCGGCCCAGCGATCGAGCGTCTCTGTCGCCTCACGACCCAATTCTGCAGGGACGACGGGTGCCGGTCCGGAGCAGATTTCGGTCAGGCGCGCCACCAGTTGCTCGCCGCTTTGCATACGCTCGATCGCAGGACCAAAATCTGCAAGCCACGGCCGCATCAATTCGGTGCCGGCCTCCGCGTAAGCCGGGGTGAGCACGGTTTTTCCTGTCGCCAGCGACTCCAGCACAGCGGTCGAATTCATGCTGACCACAACCCAGGCCTTTTCAAGGAGCGGCATGGGATCCCCCTCCTCCACCCATTCGACATTCGGGGGGATATTCTGGCCAGTCACGTCCTGGAAAAACTCTCGCTGCGTATAACCGCGCTTCGACTTCATGATCACGCGAACATGCGGGTTGCCGGCGGCAAAATCGGCAATGGCTCGCATGGTCTGCGAAAGCGTATCCGCCCAGGTCAACCGCTCAACTTCCGGATCCATCGGCTCGGTGAATTTGCCATGCGCCTTACGGATGAGACCCGGCAGCTGATTTTTTCGCCGGATCCCAGGCAGGCCGGTCTTCGCTCCAAACGTGAAGAAGATGACACTTGGACGGGCGGGCAGAGTCGTGCCCGCTGCGGCAAGACGCCATTGATGCGACCGGTCAAGGCGCGGCATGCCGCAGACGCTGACACGATCCGGCGATACCACGCCCGACGCGAGTTGAATCTCCCGCTCGACTGAGTTGTAGACAACGATGCGTCGGCCGGTGAACGGGCCACGGCGGTTGCGGTAGATGTCCTTGAAATAGTCGACTCGAGCCTCGCTCTTCAGGTTCTCCTTGTGAAGGACCACGAACGGGATGCCGAGGGATTCTGCGGCGGAATGCAATTCGCGTTCGGCAAAATAGGCAAAATTCCCGCTGATGATGACATCGATGCGGTAAAACCGCAAAAGCCAGCCAAACATCCTCTGCAGAAATTCACGATAGACCCGCTTGCTGCGCTCTTCTTCTTCAGAGAGGTTGGCGTAGTTCTGCTCGTCGATCGTTTCTTTGAGTATGCCGCTTGCGATCGCCTTCAGTAGCCCCTGTGGAGCGGAGACGCACTCGAATTGCTGAGCTGTTCCGAATATGCTCATGGCATCTTCGGTGAGGCCAGGCCGCGACATCAGAAGCGCAACATAGCGTCCATTGCGGGACTTCAGCCCCTTGGATTCATGCAAAGCGGCCCGAAACAACAACGCAGCCAGTAATGGTGAGCGCAGCAGCTTATGACGGCAGATAAAGGCAAGCACCATCTGGAGCATTGTCAAACGCTTCCGTTGGTAGCGCGCAGCCGCTTGAGGCCGCATCGGCGGATGACGAGGATCGGCCGGTCGAAGCCATTCAAGCCCGCCACGAAATCGAGCGTGCCGAAGCGAGATTTATAGGAGAGTGCTGCAAAATTCCGGCAGCGCGCCGAAGCCCGATGCGACCGGGAGCACCTGCGGGGAAAGGCGGTTGCTGCCACCATCATCATACCGGACAACCGGCGCGCGATGCGGACTGGGGTTGATACAACCCCTCTCAGCGCTTCCGGCCTCGCATTCAAGCGGAACTGACGTCCGGCTTCAGAGCGAGAATGGTGGGTGCTTTCCATGTCTTAGATCGGATCGTTGTTATCCGCGCGGGGCGGCCGAATGGCCAGCCAGCCGCAGCAAAAAAGAGCCAGTGCCCGCCGCGTCCCTGTTCCATACCTTACGCATTGATTTTTCACGCGAATTTGAGTTTTTTCAGCTCGTGCGGCCAACCTATACGGGGCCTTTCCGCCTGGCAATGCCGCGGCAGTCATCGACTTGCATGCTCCCCTCGGGGAAAGCAAGCCTGTCAAATGAGGCGCATTGAGCCCGTCGCTGCCCGCACGCAGAAAAGGGGGATCCCGTTTGCAGCAGTTGGCCACTTGCGATGTGGCTCCCAGCCACGGGCAGCCTCTCGTGCGTCCGGTGAATGCGCTCAACAGTCCGTTCGCACCACACCGCCCGTCTTGTCGGCAAACGACGCCGCAACACTGACATTCGTGCTAACGCACCCCGCTTGCCTGTCGCCGCTAAACCGTGGAAGAACCACGAAGCTCGGAGGATTTCGGAAGGATACGAGGCAATGAAACGCCTGTTATTACATGTTGGATTTCCCAAGGCGGCCAGCACCAGCCTGCAGAACGGACTATTCCTTGCGCTTCACAAGCAGGGGGCGATCAATTTCCTTGGAAGGGCCTTCGAGAGCGATTTCTACGGCGTGAGACAGAACAAGGGGCATTACAAGGATTGGTTCGACGACGTCGTCGACGGCAAGGCTTACGACCCCGAAAATTCCCTAGGCGACCTGTCGGACAGTCTGACCAACGTCCTGTCCGAAGGTCTGTTCATGATGAACGAACGGCACTACACGGATCAAATCGTCGGCGCGAACCTGCTGAAGGCATATTTCGCACCGCAGGCCGACCAGGTCGATGTGATGATCTTGCTGAGGAAGCAGCCGGATATTGTTCCCTCCTATTTCGTGCAGAACTACCGCAAGCTGAAGAAGAAAACTTTCGCGGACTTCCTCGCACACAATGTCGAGAGCAACTGGGCCGGCGACTCGAAGATCTTCAACTTTTACGATGTGGTGAGCGCCTATGCTTCGGCGTTCGGGAAAGAGCGCGTGCACGTGGTATTTTTCGAGGATTTCGTCCGCAACCGCGACCGGTTCAGCGCCGAACTCAGCAAACTTATCGGTGTCGACCCCGCAATCATCAAGGCCAACCTGGGCGAAAGTCAGCTCAATCAGACACGAAAAGAGGCCGGCACCATCGTAATCAGGAAACTTCACAAGAACTCGCTGCGGCACCAGGCGATCAAGGTTTTCGAGATGTTCGGACTGAAATTTGCGGATTCTCTCCGGGTCCGTATCCCGGCAGTGACCGACCAGGAAAAAAAGACGATCTTCGAAACTTTCAAGGACAGCAACCTCAAGCTCGCCGAAGAGTTCGGGCTTGATAAGCGCGTCATGCAAGAACATGGGTATTTCTGAATATCGTTTGGCGCTTTCGATACACCCCGGATCTCTCCGTTGAACGTTATTTGTCTTGTCGGAACCTCCCGCTGCGGCTCGACAATCCTGCAAGCGGCTCTGGGCCAGTTTCATGGCGTCTCTGCGCTGGGCGAGGTGAAGCGGCTATCCCAGCTTGCCGCGCGAGGCGCGAAATGCGGTTGCGGCGCCGACATCGCAACATGTGAGATCTGGGGCCCTCGCGTTGCTGACTTTATCGCGACGGACCATTCACGGCTCCGCATGCTTGGGAACGCTGTTGCCGTTTCCGCGGGTGGACGTCTGCTGCAGGCAGAATCCCGCGCAGCGGCGTCCCTCAGGCACACATTGCAGGCGATCCAGGCGGTGGATCCCGCACGGGTGTTTATCGACTCGAGTAAAGACCCGGACCAATTGCTACTTTACGCGGCCCTGCGAGATGTGAAGGTGTTCCCAATTCACGTGGTCCGCGATCCCCGCGGCGTGGTCCAGTCGGGCCAGCGCCGGACGGGCATCGCAATATCGGAGATGGCAAGACATTGGCGCCGTCTCAACGCCGCCACTCTAGCCTTACGCTGGGCGACACCGCGCCTGCCATGGAGAACAGTTCTTTACGAGGACTTTTGTGCAAATCCGGAAAAGGTCTGCCGCGATATTCTGCAAGATGCGGACTGCGAAGCCAGACTTCGAGACGGACCTGTGAAACACCATGCAATCGGTGGCAGTCCGGGCTTTGCCTTTGCCGGCATGCACACCATTCAGTCCGAGGATCACTGGCGGACCACAATGCCGGCCGAGGTTCAAGCCAGCATCTTGCGCGAAAGTGGCTGGCCGGCTCGCTATTTCAATTATCGTTAGACACCGTCATCAGGCCAGTCGACGCACGCGTCGACGCCATGGTGCCGGCCTGGGTTCCCCTCCTTCATCCGCCCTCCTCTGCGTAGGAGCGGATCAGTGGTTTTCGAGATTGTCCGTGTGCTACGATTAGATAGCAAAACCCTCCTGTCACAGCGGGCCGTGTCGCCCTGGAGTTCATGGCGATGTGCGGTATAGCCGGCCTCTTCGATTTGCGTGCGCCGGCGCACGAGACTGCTCCGGCAACATTGGCCCGACGCATGGTCGACGCACTGGCGCATCGTGGACCTGATGGGGTCGACGAATGGCAGGACGCCGAAGCCGGCATTGGGCTCGCGCATCGCCGCCTGGCCATTGTCGATCTGTCGCCGGCTGGACGTCAGCCCATGCACTCGGCCAATGGCCGTTTTGTCATCACCTATAACGGCGAGGTCTACAATTTCGAAGACCTGCGCGGCGAACTGACAGACCTCGGTCACAGCTTTCGCAGCAAGTCCGATACCGAGGTGATGCTGGCCGGCTTCATGCAATGGGGCGTCGAGGCGACGGTTGCAAGGCTGATCGGCATGTTCGCCTTTGCCGTTTTCGACCGCAGCGAGCGGAAACTCTATCTCGTGCGCGACCGGCTCGGCGTAAAGCCGCTTTACTGGACCATTGCCGACAACACACTGCTTTTCGGCTCGGAATTGCGCGCGTTGATGCAGCATCCGTCCTTCAAGCGCGACGTCGATCGCGAGGCGATCGCGGCCCTAATCGCCTACAGCTACATCCCGGCCCCAGCCACCGTTTTCAGGGACGTCTTCAAGCTGCAACCGGGCGCGATCATGACAGTGTCGTCGTCCGGTGAGGTGAATGAGACGCGTTACTGGCGCATCGAGGATGTCGTCCGCCGACGCGGGCAAAGTGCATATGGCCTTGCCGACGCGCGCGATGCGCTGGATGCGCTGCTGCGCGATTCCGTGCGCCGCCGCATGGTGGCCGATGTGCCGGTCGGAGCATTTCTTTCGGGAGGTACCGATTCATCCCTCGTCGTTGCACTGATGCAGGCGCAGTCCAGGTCGCGCGTGCGCAGCTTCACCATCGGCTTCGAGAACTCCGCTTATGACGAGTCGCAGGTCGCCCGTGCGGTGGCCGAGCATCTGCACACGGATCACACCGAAATCCGGCTCGACGAACGAGCCGCTCTCGACCTCGTGCCGCAAATTCCCGACTGGTTCGACGAGCCCTTTGCGGATTCATCGCAATTGCCAACGTTTCTTGTCTCCCGCGCCACGCGCGAGCATGTCACGGTCGCCCTGTCCGGCGATGGGGGCGACGAGCTTTTCGCCGGCTACCCGAAGTACACCTGGCTGGAGCGCATCTGGGGCAGTCTGGGCGGGCTGCCGCATCCGGTCCGCAGGTTTGGCGGAAGCACATTGGCGGCGCTGCCGGAAGGGCTGATGAGGCCGCTGGCTGCGCGGCTGCTCGATCCGGCCCGTGCCGAGCGCATCGGGGAAAAGTCACGGCGGCTTGCGAGCGCGCTGCGCGCATCAAGCTCCGATGAAGCCGCCCTTGCACTCGCTCGCGTCGGACTTGACCACTCGCCGGTGCTCGATGCCGTGGACGGCTACCGCATCCAGCCGCTCACCGATCTTGCACGCAGCCTGCCGGACCTGATCTCGCGCATGCAAGCCAACGATATGGCGAGTTATCTTCCGGACGACATACTTACCAAGGTCGACCGCTGCAGCATGGCCGTCTCGCTGGAAGCGCGGGAACCGTTGCTTGATCACCGGCTAGTGGAATTTGTCTGGAGCCTTCCGGAACAGGTGCACCATCATGGCGGGCCGAAAGGACTGCTGCGCGATGTGCTGGCGCGCTACGTGCCGCCGGCGCTGACTGACCGTCCAAAGCGCGGGTTCTCGGTCCCGTTGTCGCAGTGGCTGCGCGGACCGCTGCGCGGATGGGCGTCGGACCTTCTCGCCCCTCAGGAATTGCAGAGACACGGGCTATTCGACACGAAAGCGGTGGAAAAGCTTTGGCGGCGGAATATTGCGGGTGTCGAGGACAATGCCACCGGCTTGTGGAATATCCTGATGGCACAGGCATGGTCGCAGCGCTGGCTCAAGCAATAGCGCAGGCTCCTCACGCCGCTGAGCTGCTCCTCTTGCCAGAACCTTTCCTCGCCACGAAATGAAGGTCGATAACCGACCAAGCCCCCGTCCCACATAGGACAAGATTGCAGTTCCGTGTATCCTCGGCTTTGGGCCGGCTTATCCAATGCAGGTACCATAAAACCTCTATGTCCTGCGTTTTCGTTTGTATCGACTCCCTATTGCCGGCTAATTGGTGGCGTGCACCCCGTTCGCGACCGATGTGACGCCGGGAGCTCATCCAGCGAAAGTTTCTCGATATGGCTGCCCCCCGCGACAATGCCGCTTCGCAGATGTCCGAATACGATGCCCGCCTGATCAATTCCGCCGTTCGTACGCTCGAGCTGGAGGCCGGCGGCATCGCCGCCCTGTCGGCCGCCCTGCGCGACGGCCTCGGGTCTGCTCTAATCGCCGCCGTGGAGAAGATCCGCGCCGCCAGTGGCCGCCTGATCGTAACCGGCATGGGTAAATCCGGCCATGTCGCGCGCAAGCTGGCGGCGACCTTCGCCTCCACTGGCACCCCGGCCTTTTTCGTGCATCCGAGCGAGGCCAGCCACGGCGATCTCGGCATGATCACCGAGAACGACGCGATCGTCGCCCTGTCTTGGTCCGGTGAGACAGCGGAACTGAAAAACCTCACCGATTATGCGAAACGGTTTCGCATCAGCCTGATCGCCATGACGGCGGATGCGTCGTCCACCCTCGGGCGCGCCGCCGATGTCGTGCTGCAGCTGCCGCAGGCGCGCGAAGCCTGCCCGCATAATCTGGCGCCGACCACGTCCTCGCTGATGCAGCTTGCGCTGGGTGACGCACTGGCGATCGCCCTGCTGGAATCACGCGGATTCTCGGCGCAGCAATTCCATGTCCTGCATCCGGGCGGACGGCTCGGCGCGCTTTTGAAATTCACCCGCGATGTGATGCGCACGGGTGATGCCCTGCCGCTGACGAAAACCGGCGCGCCGATGTCGGAAGCGGTGGTCGAGATGTCGGCGAAGGGTGTCGGCTGTATCGGCATTGTCGATACGCGCGGGCATCTGTGCGGCATCATCACCGACGGGGATCTGCGCCGTCACATGCGGCCGGGACTGACCGAGGCCCGTGTTGACGAAATCATGACCCGCAACCCGAAATCCTGCCGTCCCGACCAGATGGTCAGCGAGGTGATCGAATCCTTCAACGCCTCCAAGATCACCGCCATGTTCGTGGTGGAGGGATCGCGGCCGGTCGGCGTGGTGCATTTGCACGACCTGTTGCGGATTGGTGTGGCCTGACAGCCCGGTCGAATGGATCTGCTCCTTGAGCCCTTCCGCCACGGCAGCGTTGCGGCGATTGCCATCATTACGGGCGCGGCCGCCCTCACATTCCTGCTGATCAAGCTGCTGCATCCGCTGCTCATCCGCTATGCGCTGGCGCGGCCGAATGCGCGCTCCTCTCACACGATACCAACCCCGCAGGGCGGCGGCATCGGCGTCATCGGCGCCTGGATCGCCGTCTCAGCCCTGGCCCTCACCGCAAGCGATGTCATAGGGGACCAGGCGGGCAGCATCGTCTCGATCTTCGTAGCGACGATCATGATCGCGATCCTCGGCGCGGTCGATGACATACGCTCGATCGACGTCGTGCCGCGCCTCTTGGTCCAGTTCGCGGCCGTGGCCATCGCGATCGCCGCGCTGCCCGCCGATTTTCAGATGACGCCGTTCCTGCCGTGGTGGACCGAGCGCATCTTGCTAGTCATCGGCGGAGTCTGGTTCGTCAATCTCGTGAATTTCATGGACGGGCTGGACTGGATGACGGTGGCGGAGATGGTGCCGCTCACCGCCGGGCTGGTCCTGCTCGGTTGGGTTGGCGTCCTGCCAGTGTACGCCACGCTTTGTGCCCTGGCGCTACTCGGCGCCCTGATCGGCTTTGCGCCGTTCAACAAACCTGTCGCGCGGCTGTTTCTCGGCGACGTCGGCAGCCTGCCGCTCGGACTGATCGCAGGCTGGCTGCTCGCGCTTGTCGCCGTCAAGGGCTATCTTGCCGCCGCTTTGTTGCTGCCGCTCTACTACCTGATGGATGCGACTTTGACACTAAGCCGACGCCTGGCCCGCGGCGAGCGCGTCTGGCAGGCGCATCGTACACACTATTACCAGCGCGCCACCGACAACGGCTTCAGCGTCCGCGAGGTCATCGCGCAAGTTTTCGCGGTCAATGTCGTTCTGGTGGGCCTCGCGATTGTGAGCGTGTACTGGAACACGCCTGCTATCGAGATCGTCTGCTTGGCAGCAGGTGCGACGATGGTAGGCTTTCTGCTGAGGCGGTTTTCAAGGAAGCGCACCTGATGCGGGTTCTGGTGACCGGCGCGAGTGGCTTTGTCGGACGTGCACTGACCGAAAGTCTGTCGCGCGCCGGCTATCATGTGCGCGCAGCCGCACGCAGCCCAGCGAAAGTCCCCGCGGCGGAATTCGTCAATATCGTTACGCTTCCCGATCTGTCGCGCCCGGTCGACTGGCGGCCCTTGCTGGCGGATGTTGATGCCATCGTGCATCTCGCCGGAATCGCGCATGTCTCCCGCGCTATCCCCGATTCAGAATACGACCGGATCAACCGAATCGCGACCAAGGAACTGGCGCTGGCGGCGTCGCTGAGCGCCAATATTCGTCGGTTGGTTTTTGTCTCGTCGATCCGCGCCCAGACCGGGCCCGCCGCGAACACCATTCTCACTGAAACCGACCCGCCACAGCCGACAGACGCTTACGGACGCTCGAAGCTCGCGGCGGAAGCATTCGTGCGTGGCTATGGGGTGCCCGCGACCATCCTGCGTCCGGTGGTGATTTATGGCCCGGGAGCGCAAGGCAATGTTGCGCAACTGGAAAAGCTGTCCAGGCTGCCTGTGCCGCTGCCCTTCCGTGCATTCGATCAGCGCCGCTCCCTCCTGGCACTGGAGAATATGCTCTCGGCCATCCGATTCGTGCTGGAACGGCCTGCGACGGCCAACGAGACCTATATCGTCTCGGACCCGACGGCGCTGTCGCTCGCCGAGATGATTGCGATCCTGCGCCGAGCGCGAAGCCGCGGCCCGAAAATGATCCGTCTCCCTAAATCCTGGGTGCGCGGCACGCTGAAACTGGTCGGCATGGCGGATGCTTGGGACCGCATCGCCTATCCGTCCATCGCCGACAATGCCAAATTGCGGGAGGCGGGCTGGATCCCAGCCACCGATGCACCGCATGCATTGGCAAAGATGGCGCAGCGAGCACGCTGAGGCCGCACCGCCACGTCGGACGCCTCAGGCCGCCTCGCCCTTGAAGTCCGGCACCGCATCGCGCAGCACGCGATAGATTGCGCTCTTGTCCTCTCGGACCAGCCCCTGTTCGAGCGTGGCGAGCCAGACGCGCATGGTGTCGAGAGAGGGCGACATCGGCCGCGCCGCCACGACACCCTCTACACCGATCTCGGCGGTCGGTTCTTCGCGCGCGAACAGGATTTCGTGCAACCGCTCGCCGGGACGGATACCGGTAAAGGTGATGTCGATATCGCGTCCGGGCTCGAGCCCCGACAGCCGGATGATCCGCTCGGCAAGATCGACGATCTTCACCGGCTGCCCCATATTCAGAACATAAACCGCGACGTCGGAGCGAGCCGGGCCCAGCGCATGCACCGCCGAAGTGACAACGAGATCGCAAGCCTCACGGATGGTCATGAAGTAACGCACCATGTCCGGATGCGTAACCGTGACCGGCCCACCGGCCTCGATCTGCGCCTTGAACTTCGGAACCACAGAACCGTTGGAGGCCAGCACGTTCCCAAAACGGACCGCAATGAGCCGCATCGGCACCGCGCCGGGTTCCGCCTTGCGTGCGAATTGCCCGTCCAGCGCCTGACAATACATTTCCGCAAAGCGCTTGGTGGCTCCCAGAACCGACACCGGCTCGATGGCCTTGTCGGTTGAAATCATCACCATCGCCGTCGCGCCGGCCGCCGCAGCGGCGTCGGCGACATTGACCGAACCGAAGACGTTGGTCTTGACGCCCTCGCCCCAATCCTGCTCGAGCAACGGCACATGCTTCAGCGCCGCCGCGTGAAACACCATGTCCGGCTTGAAATCGGCCATCAGCCGCATGATCCGATCGCGGTCGCGGATGTCGGCAAGCCGTCCGGTGATCAGCGCGCCCTGCTGGTCGCCGGCGAGCTTTTCCAGCACGGCATGCAGGGCCGGTTCGGAATTCTCGATCACCAGCAACCGGGCCGCACCGAACGCAACGATGCGGTCGCAGATTTCCGCGCCGATCGATCCGCCGCCACCGGTCACTACGATTGAGCGCCCTTTGACAAATTGCTCAAGGCGACGGTAGTCGATCTTCACGCTGGGCCGCAGCAGCAGATCCTCGACATTCACCGGCGCAAGCCGCAACGCCTCCACGCTGTCGTCCAGCGACGGTAACCGGCTTGTCGTGAGCCCCAGCCTGCGGGCTCGCATCAGCACGGTGTCGATTGGCACATCCGGCTCGAATGCGGATGGCGTCAGCACGATCCGCCGCACATTGGTGCCGCGCGCTGCAAGCCTTGCCACCGCCTGTTCGATATCATCGAAAGTGCCGAGCACCTGAATGCCGCGGATCGACTGGCCCTGATCGGCGGGAGATTGCGACAGCACGCCGACCGGCCAGATTTTCTTGACTGCACCGCTTTCGATCGCGCGCAGCAGAACTTCGGCATCGGCGGCGCGCCCAAGGACCAGAATGGGGGTGGAATCATTGCGGCTGGCTTTGGTGCGCGCACGGGAATACCGGAAATAACGGTAGGCGACCCGTGGCCCACCCAGGAAAAACATCTGCAGAACCCAATAGATCAGGATGGTTCCCTTCCCGAAGAAGAACGTCCCGTACAGGTTCTGCGCGATCAGGATGTAGTCGAGGACGAGCAGCGTCAGCGCCAGCACCGTCGCGGAACGGAAAATGTTCCATAGGTCCGGCAGCGAGGCGAACCGCCACTTCGCATCATCAAGATGGAAAATATGATAGACGACGCCGGCATAGACCACCATGCCGGGCAGCAGCACCCACAGCCACTCGATGCGCACCGACAGCCGCTCTTCTTCGAAGCGGATGTAGAAAGCCACGACCAAGGCCGCCGCAGTGACAGCCAGATCGTGCAACACGATCAGGGCCTTCTTTGTGGTCATAGTGCGCAGCCGGAACATCGATCAAGGTACGATAAAGGGGGACGACGCGTTGAATAGCGGCGTTTTCGCCGGGACGCCACCCCCGGTCCGGCCCAGAGCCTCCTCGACCGCACCAAGGACAGGCTCGACAGGCAAATAATCGAGGCACAGGCTGTGACTGTCCACGCGCCGCATGCAGCCTTCCAGCAGACACGGCATACAGGGCAGCGGATTCTGGATGAGCCAGACATTGCCGCGCCGTTGTACCTGAGCGGCGGATTGCCACGGCTCGGCCAGCCCGCCCAAGGGCCACGGCCCCCACCGGCGCGGATCGGTCGGCCCGAAAAGCGCAACAGTGGGGCAGCCGGTGGCGGCGGCAAGATGCGTTACTGACGTATCGGGGCCGACATACACACGCGCCTGCGTCAGGAGCGTACCGAGTTGCGGCCATGTCAGCGCACCGTCCATGCGCAATATATCGGGCCGGTCCTGCCACACTGCATTCAAATAGGCGCGTTCCTCCGGGTGCGGGCCGCCGGTGGCCACGATCGTCAGTCCGCGACGGACAAGATCGTCGGCCAATGCCTGCCAGCCCTGCTTGTGCCATTGCTTGTAGCGGAAGAACGGCGCCGCATGCAGAACCGCATAATCCTGCGCGGGAACGGCAAAGTCAGGCGCAAGCGGCGCGACGATCTCGTCACACGCCTCGATACCCAGCGCGCGGGCGAGCAGCAATGTTTCCTGGACCCGGTGCAACTCGGGATCCATCGCTGCGCGCCGATGCATGAACATCGCCTTGAATTTTCCGATCGCGCGATCTTCGGTCGCGGCTGCGCGATGGCGGCCTGCGGCGATGGCAAAGAAGGAGGGCCGGTCGCCGGCCTGCGTCGATACCGCAAGGTCGTAGCGTCGCCAGAGCCTGCGGATGAGGGCCAGGCTTTCCACGGCCGATGGCCGCTCCGGGCAGACGATGACGGAATCGATGTCGGGGTTACCGGCAAGGATCGCTGCCGTGTTGGCGAACACCATGACGTCGAGTATGGCGTCCGGCCAGGCTCGGCGCAGACTGCGGATCAGCGGTGTCGTGAGCAATACATCGCCCAGGCGCCGCATTGCGATCACGAGGATCCGCGGTTTGCGCGGGAGATCAAGACTCGCGGTCACGGTCCGACCTCGCGGGAGATGCCGGCCTTTCGAGTACGACGGTCTCGTGCCGTGCTCTGATCACGCTGGCTCCGGCCACGCCCACGCCGAAGACGTAAATCCAGGATTGGGTGAAATCGAACAGATGATTGTTGAACAGCGATGACAACACATTTTGCGCCACAACCGCCAGGCCGACCCATCCGGCAAAGCCCGGACAACGGAACAGCAGCAGATGCGACAGCCACATCGCGAGCAGGAGCGCAGTGCCGATCATGCCGAGTTGGACCGCCACGGTCAGCGTCTGGTTATGCGGGTTGGTGGTCGGGACAGCACGGGGATCGCGGCGCGCCGCTTCCTGCGCGAATGTTTGCTTGATCGATCCGGTCCCGTGCCCGATCACCGGCGCCTCAGCGATGATCTCGACGGCCGCCTTCCAGAATTCAACCCGCTGACCGGCCGATGTCTCGATCTGCTTGCTCTGCGCGTCGCGGATTTCCGTGAAGATGCCGAACAAGCGCTTCTGAATCAGCGAGGAGCTGGCCAGAGAAGCGGCGCTTACCGCAACGATCACGCCTGCAAAAATCAGCGCATATCGCAGACGGCACTGCATCACAACCAGCACCAGAAGCAGCGCCGGCAATGTCACGAGGCCGGTCCTGCTAGACGTCACGAACAGCACATTGGCGACGAACAGAAGCGCTAGCGCCAGCAAGCCGAAGCCCAGGGCCCAGCGCCGCTGCATCAGTCGCAGGCCGGCCAGATACGCAAACCCAGCCGCACACAGCACAAACTCCTGCGCTTGCGCAATGTAGTCGCGAACCGGAATGCCATGACTCGCGCCGCGGCTGAGCGGCTTCATGCCGGTCGCGACCATGATCCAGGACAAGGCGAGAACCACCGTGCAGGATGCGGCGAAGGCGAGAAAAACCCAATGCGCACGGTCCGATCTGCGGAACTGCACCATCAGCAGAGGAATAACCAGCAGCCGCGCAAAGGAGGCGAAGGCCCCCCAACGATCTGCCCAGGGCGCCTGAGCCCACAACATTCCAACAGCTGCGAACCCGACCAGCAGCACCGGAATGGTCGCCGCGCGATACCGCATCACCGGCGACCATTCGTCCGGATCGACGGATATCAGGAAGACAACAAACCAGACGCCTAAAAAGATATAAGTGGCCGACGTCGACCACGGCAAAGCCGCAACGACCGCAGCCGCGAGCCCGTCGGCAAGCTTGCGCAAGTGCGCGCGATCATACAACGCCGTCATGCCGTCACCTGTGGCGGGCGGGCGCCCGCTGGAGACATCGTCGACAGTCCTTGGAGCGCAGTGATTCGACGGTCGCTGCGGACAGCATCGAGCTTGGTGTCATTGTCCGGCAACCACGACCGGTCGGCGGTCGGATGCCACAGATGCAGCACACCGGTGGCGAACACGCCGTCCTTGCGACGAACTCCGGCATGCAGAAGCCGCACCAGAAGATCGGAATCTTCCCGCCCCCAGCCCTGATAGGCACAATCGAACCCGTCGACGCGATCGAGATCGCTGCGCCAGATTCCAAGGTTGCATGAACGTGCGCCGCGCCAGGCGCGGAACCGCAGCTTGCGTAAAGGACCGAGTGGCAGGCGCATCAGCGGTACGGTGCGGTTGATGCCGCCGCGGCTGCGCTCGCGTGCCCACTCTCCATAGGTCCAGTGTTCCGGATCGAGCCTTTCGCGCAACACCGTCCGCGTCAGCGTTTCCGACATCAGGATTCGGTTGCCGGTCACGAACCAGCCCTGCTCGGCAAGCCTGCGATGGGTCGCAACAAATCCGGGCCGGGCGATGCAGTCGCCGTCGAGGAAGATGCAATAGGAGCCGCGGCTCGCCAGGATCGCTTGATTGCGAATCTCGGCCGCGCGGAAACCGCGATGCTCCTGCCACACATGTTTCAGCGAATGATTGAACTTCGGCGCCCAGTCCGCAATCAGTTTCGCCGTCGCCTCGCCCGAGCCGTCGTCGGCAACGACGACCTCGAAATTGCGGTCGGTCTGCGCCGCCAACGAGCGAAGAACTGCATCGAGCGCATCTTCACGGTTCCAGGTCGTGACGATGAGGGAGATCAGGTCAGCCACGGCCTCGCCCCTTCATCCACGCCTTCATATAGCGGTAATAGGTGCCCTCGGCATTGGCCACCGCCAGCAGAAATCCTTCGCGCCCATCGAGAAAGCCGAGCCGGATGAAATAGGTCTGGACGAACGTCCACCAACCACGGGCGATCCCGGTGAAGAAGGAGACGCGGCGCCCGGAACTCACGATCATCTCGGCGCGCGCGCTCGAATAGCGATCCATACGAGACAGCGCATCCTCGAGACGCAACACGGGATGATGAATCAGCGGGTGCTTCAAGCGCCCGACCTCGCCATCGTAGACCACTCGCTCGTGCACGAGATCGTCGGAAAAGCGCGCGCGGTCACGCCGGAACAACCGCAGCACATAATCCGGATACCAGCCGGAATGCCGCATCGGACGACCGCAGAAGGTCGACAGCCTCGGCATCTCGTAAGCTTGCGTAAGGCCCTCGGTGATAACGCGCCGTATTTCTGCGGCCAATTCGCCGCTCACCCGTTCGTCCGCATCGACACTCAGCACCCACTCGCCCGTGGCGAGCGAAAGGGCGAGATTCTTTTGGTGGCCGAAACCATGCCATTCCTTCTGAACCGTGACGCTCGCTCCCTTTGCCTCGGCAAGGCTCGCGGTCCCGTCGTCGCTGTCGCCGTCCACGACGATGCGCTGATCGCAAAACGCAAGGCTGTCGAGACACGCCTCGATGTTGTGCGCTTCGTTCTTGGCAATCACGACGGCTGAGAGGCGCACGGTCATCGCGAAGCGTCCTCGCGCCTGAACCGGATACGATCACGCAAGCGCCGCCGCGCGTCCCGCAACATCCGGAACGGAAGGGCGAGATAGTATTTCCGGGCGATCTGCCAGCGGCCGGTCAAGCCCATCGGCGGCGCGTCTTCACGCGGCACATACCAGCCGTTCAGCCCGGTCCGGCGCATGAGCGTGTACCCGGCACGGGTCATGAAACGATGCTTGTCGAGATTGCTGACGTGATCCTCGAGCAGCACCAGCCGCGGCTTCCATCGTTCGAAGTCGAAACCGCTCAGGACTTCGAGTTCATGTCCTTCGACATCGACCGACATCAGGTCGATCGGCGCCGTCGCCTGCCCCTCGCTGAGCACGTCGTCGAGGGTTCGGACTTTCACATCGATGGTGCGGTCGGCGCGCATCCCCGTCACCGCAAGATTGGGATCGAACGACGAGAACGCGCCCGCTACGTGCAAGCGCATCACCTGCCCCGCGCGATCGGGGGACGAGCACGCGACTTCGAATACCTGAGCCTTGCGCTGGCGTCGCAATTCGGCCGCGAGATCTGGCAGCGGCTCGACCAGGATGCCGGTCCAGCCCGCCTCCTCCAGATGCCAGGACTGCGAATCCTTCTTCGGGTCGTTGGCACCAACCTCAACGAAAAAGCCGCGGGGCCGGTCGCGGAAAAACTCGCGAACCATTGCCGCTTCGAACTCTGGCTTGAATACGGCGGACACGGCGCGATCCATCCGGGCGTCAGTTCCTGGCCGTCGAGCGCGACCGCTTCACGATGTCCGAGGTCGAATGTCCCGGGAGCAGATCCACGAGCAACACCTCGCCGCCATAGGCTTCGACGATGTCGTGCCCGACCACCTGCTCGCGCGTATAGTCGGCGCCTTTGATCAGCATATTCGGCCGGACCCGCTCGATCAGGTTGCGCGGGGTGTCGTCCTCGAACACCACGACAAGATCCACCGCCTCCAGCGCAGCCAGCACTTCCGCCCGCGCCTGAACTTTCTGCACCGGACGTTCAGGCCCCTTCAGCCGCGACACCGAGGCGTCGCTGTTGAGCCCGAGCACCAGCCGGTCGCAAGCGGCACGCGCCTGCGCCATCAGTTTGACGTGCCCGGGATGCAGGATGTCGAAACATCCATTGGTGAATCCGATACGCAGCCCCTGCTTACGCCACAGATCGAGCCGGGCATCGAGATCCCGCCAGTCGTAAAGAACCTTGTCTTCAGCCGCCAGCGTCGCAGACGGCAGAATGCGATGGCGCAGTTCACCGAGCGAAACCGTCGCTGTGCCCCGCTTGCCGACCACCACCGCGGCGGCCGCATTCGCCGCACGCATCGCGGATTCGTAGTCGGCGCCGAGACCGAGCATCGCGGCCAGAACCGCAACCACCGTATCGCCGGCGCCCGAAACGTCGCTGATCTTCACCGCGTAGGCAGGAACATGAACGGGTGCGCTATCGCGCGTGACCAGTGTCATGCCGTCGTCGCTGCGGGTGACCAGCACCGCCTCGCAGCCGAGCGTCGTTCGCAATTCCTCCGCGGCGTCGGCAACCTCGGTATCGCCGCGGGTCTCGCGCCGCACCGCTTCCGACAATTCCTTGCGGTTCGGCGTCACCACCGTCGCGCCGCGATAGATGCTGTAATCGTTGCCCTTGGGATCGACAATCACCGGCTTGCCGGCCGCGCCGGCCGCGTCAAGCACACGTCCGATCAGCGCAGGCGTCAGCACGCCCTTGGCGTAATCCGACAGGACCACGGCATCGACCCGCGGCAAGGCGGCCATTGCGGCCTCCAGCAGCGCCTTCTCGGCTTTGGCATCGGCCGGGCGCGCTTCTTCCCAGTCGGCGCGCAGCAGATGCGTGGCATAATGCTCCGATACGAACCGCACCTTGCGTGTGGTGGGTCGCGATCCGTCGACGACAAGCGACGCGGTGATGCATGGCTCCGCGGCGAGCGCCGCCTTCAACGTGCGGCCGGCATCATCCTCGCCGACGAGGCCGACAAAGATGCAATGCGCGCCGAGGCTCGCGATATTGCGCGCGACATTGCCCGCGCCGCCGATCACCATCTCGCTGCGCTTCACCGCAATCACCGGCGCAGGCGCCTCCGGCGAGATGCGGGCAACCTCGCCATAGACGAAATCGTCCAGCATCAGGTCGCCAACGCACAGAACGGTGACGCCGGACAGCCGCGACAGGTTCTGGTCGAAATCGAACATTCAGCGGTACCGGTCTTCGCAATCGAGATATTGGGTGACGTAGCGGCCGACGGCCTCTTCGAGCGGCGTGAAGCCTGCATTGTAGCCGGCCGCACGCAGCTTTCCGACCTCGCTCTGCGTAAAATACTGATATTGGCCGCGGATCGCTTCGGGCATGTCGATATACTCGATCTTCGGCGGCCTTTGCAGTGCCGAAAACATCGCTTCGATCATGTCGCGGAAGCTGCGAGCCTCGCCGGTGCCGACATTGAACAGTCCGGACACACGCGGGCTGTCCAGCAGCCAGCGTATCACCGCGACAACGTCGTCGACATGGATGAAATCACGGCGCTGGTCGCCGTCGGCGATGCCGGCCTTGTGCGACTTGAACAGCCGGACGGTCTGGCCTGCCTTTGCCTCGTCGAAGATGCGCGCCAGCACGCTCGCCATCTTGCCCTTGTGGTATTCGTTCGGGCCAAAGACATTGAAAAATTTCAGGCCGGCCCATTGCGGCGGCAGTTTTTCGCCGCGCAGCTTGCGGGCGATCAGCGCCTGGTCGAACAGATGCTTGCTCCAGCCGTACAGGTTCATCGGCCGCAATGATCGCAGATGATCGGGCCGATCATCGTCAGAAAAGCCGTTCTCTCCGTTGCCATAGGTCGCGGCCGACGAGGCATAGATGAACGGGGTCTGGGTCTGCGTGCACCAGTCCAGCAGCGCCAGCGACAGGCGGAAATTGGAATTCATCACGAGATCGCCGTCACTTGCAGTGGTGTCGGAGACTGCGCCCATATGGATCACGGCGTCGAGCTTGCGACCATCGAGCCAGCCGGACAATTCCTGCGGCTGAACGAAATCGGCGATCTGCCGCTTGGCCAGATTTCGCCAGCGGCCGTCGGTGCCGAGCGTATCATTGACCGCGATATCGGTCCGGCCGGCCTCGTTGAGGCTGGCGACGATATTCGATCCGATAAAACCGGCCCCGCCGGTCACCAAAAGCATTGCTGACGCGCTCCGCCGCCCGGCCCCAATGGCGTTCCTTTGCCCCACCGGGCGCAAGCGCGCAACTTGAGCGCAACGAGACGGTGTTTACGGTGGATTCGACAAAGCCACGCAAACCAGCCTATTTGCGGATGCCGCGCGTAAAAAAGTGAACTCAAGTTCAATTCCGAAACAATGAGTCCAGATTCACAAAAATACGGCGAAATCGATCCGGCCGACCGTCCGGACAACCCCATTTTGATCGTCCCATATATGTGGATCGGCGATTTCGTGCGGGTTCATTCGGTGATCCGGCTGCTCAAGCAGCGCTGGCCGAATCGACCGATCGACCTGCTGACCAGTTCGCTGTGCGCGCCAATCCTCGATTATCTGCCGGGCGTGCGAAAGGGCATCGTCGCCGATCTGCCGCGACGTCGGTTGCCCTTCGCGCAATATGCGGCGCTGGGGAAACAGCTCGCCCGCGAACATTATGGCACCGCCTTGATCATGCCGCGGACCTGGAAGGCGGCGCTTGCACCGTTCCTCGCCGGAATACCGGAACGGACTGGTTTTGCAGGGGAATTTCGATTTCTGCTGGTCAATGACATGCGTTTCGGCGAGCGCAGGCTGGAGCGCATGATCGATTGTTTCGTCGCCCTGTCCCAGCCGAAAAATGCTGTGCCGCCAGCGACTTACCCGCTGCCGGAAATCGTGGTGCCGGCCGCCGAGCAGGAAAATTGGTTGTCGCGCAATGACTTGCGCCGGACCGGCCGGCCGGTCGTGGCACTGGCGCCGGGCGCGGTGGGACCAGGAAAGGCGTGGCCGGTGCAGAATTATGCCGAATTGGCCAGGCAACTCACCGAACAGGGTGCCGATGTCTGGGTGCTCGGCGGACCGGCCGAGGCAGCCATCGCCGCGCAGATCGCCGCGACAGGCGGCCCAAGTGTCTCGAATCTCACGGGAAACGACCTGCGAAACGCGATCGTTGCGCTGTCCGCGGCCGACCTCGCCGTCACCAACGATTCCGGCCTGATGCATATCTCTGCAGCCATTGGGACGCCGACCGTGGCGATCTTCGGCCCGACATCTGCGCGTTTGTGGGCCCCGCTGAACCCTTTGTCGGCGATCGTCGAGCCGCCCGGGTCGTTCGCCAATATCAAGGACCGCAGCACCGCCGGCGTAACGGTGGATCGGGTGATGGACGCGGTGCGGCAGACCCTGCCCGATCATTTTACCGCTGCCGTCCAGCGTTGATGCTCGTGGAAGCACCGTTCCTCTGGCATCGAGGCGCCGCGAGCATAGGATATCGCGCAGTGAGCGTGCTTCCTCGGCGGACCGATCAATGACGGCACAAAAACCCGCGGCGTTCCTCGACCGCGACGGCGTGATCAATCGCGACGACGGCTACATCGGCACGATCGAGCGCTTCCATTTCATTGACGGCGCGGCGCAGGCGATCCGCCGACTGAACGAGGCCGGCTTCCACGTCTTCGTGATCTCGAACCAGTCCGGCGTCGCCCGCGGATTGTTTACCGAGGACGATGTCGTGCGCCTACACGACCACATGCGCGGCGAACTGGCGAAGGACGGTGCGCGCGTCGACGACATCCGCTTCTGCCCGTTTCATCCGGATGCGCCGCTCCCCGCCTACCGGATCGATTCCGACTGGCGCAAGCCGAAGCCCGGCATGCTGCTCGACCTGATGCAGACATGGCCGGTCGAGACATCGCGTAGCTTCCTGATTGGCGACAAGGAATCGGATCTTCGCGCCGCGCAGGCGGTCGGCATCTCCGGGCATTTATTTGCAGGCGGCAATCTCGCGGATTTTGTCGAGCGGGTGCTTTTCGAAAAGTAGTGACATGCGGACTATCGTCCATCGAGCAAAATCCGGCGCGATTTCTTCACTGAGTGCCGCCGCTCTCGCGCTGCTTGCATGCCTCTCGCTGCCGGACGCCCGCGCGCAGTCGCCAATTTCGGCCTCGCAATCGGAGGCTCTGAACCGGTACAATCAGGCGCTCAACGACTTCCGATCGGTCCTTCGCCAGCGGCGCGCGCAAATCGACGCGAAGCAGTCGCTGCCGAACCTGCCGGGCCAGGCGCTTTATCTCGCACGCAATGCGCTGATCAGCACCTACAAGGATCTCACCGATGCGCTGCCCGCGAAAATCGGGAAACCAAACAAGTTCGCAATCCCGCCGGCCTATTTCGATGCCGACAACGAGCCGCTGATCGATGAATATCTCCGCCTGTTCGGCATCATGCAGGCGCCGCCCGCTAATGCGCAAAGCTCCGAGACGCCATTTCGGGACGTGGTCGATCTCGGAACCGCCATTGCGCGCGCCCGGGGCCTCGACGCGGCTCATGCCGATGTCGCCGGCCGTATCAGCCTTGGCATCTTCTTTGCCGAAAGCAACGGCAACCAGAATATCGGCAATGCGCGCTCGAACAAATACAAGGGAAGTTTCCAGACCGGCGTGTCCGAGAGTCAGAGCGGCCAGAGGAAATGGGCAGCGATCAAACCGTCCATCGCGGTCTTCGATCCGGCTCTGATCGCGCGCGACGCGAAGGAAGAGGCGCGTGTCGGCAAGCTCGACCGGCGATACAATCACTGGATCAACGTGCGCGATGCGCTGATGAATGCGCATGCCGACGCGTTCGCCTATATCCCGACGATCGTAAAGGCATTTCCCGACCCGATCGATCAACTGAAGCTGTTCGAACTGATCCAGATCGTTCCCACGCCGACCAAGGCCGCGATCAGATCGGGCAACATTGCCGGATACCGGGTGTCCGACCCACGGATCATGGGCTATCTGCGCAACAACTCCATGTTCACCTTCGGGCAGGCTGACCGGGCGAAGTCATCGGCGACCTACCGCGACATTCTCGATGCAATGTGGCTGTTCAACGAAAAATTCGAGCGGGCCCTATCCAAATTCAACGAGATCAAAACGCAGAAGAATTGACACGTTTGCAGCCAGCGGCGCGGTGCCAGCCTGTATCGCGCATGGGACATGCGCTCGCCGCCCGGTGGATTTGAGCCACCGCATTCGCTATAGCCGAAAGGCAACAGGTGTCTTCGGACAAACCGCCAGGAGCATCCACTTTGCGCATTCTCATCATGGGGTCGGGCGGTGTCGGCGGTGTGTTCGGCGCGCGGCTGGCCAAAGCCGGCGCCGATGTCACGTTCGTTGCGCGCGGCGCGCATCTGGACGCCATGCGCAAGAACGGCCTGCGGATCGAGGGCGGCGCCGATCCGGTCGCGCTGCCGAAGGTCAACGCAACCGACGATCCGGCCGAAGCGGGCCGCGTCGACATGATCCTGTTCGCGGTCAAGCTGTGGGATACCGAAAGCGCCGCGCGTTCGCTGCTGCCGTGCATCGGGGCGGATACCGGCCTGATTTCGTTCCAGAACGGTGTGCAGAAAGACGACATGCTGCGACCGATCGTCGGCGACCATGCGCTTGTCGGCGGCACCAGCTATGTCTCGGCGGCGATTACTGCGCCGGGCGTGATCACGCAGACGGGATCGATGCAGGGGCTCGCTTTCGGCGAGTTCGACGGCCGGCAATCGAAACGCGTCGAGGATTTCCATCGAGCCTGTCTCGCCGGCGGTATCCAGGCCGAGATCAGCGCCGATATCAATCTGGTGATCTGGCGGAAGTTCGTCTTCCTGGCGTCGGTCGCGGGCGCAACGACGTCGATGCGCGCACCGATCGGCGCGATCCGGGACAATCCGCTAACGCGGCAATTCCTGCTCGACCTGATGAAGGAGATCGTCGCGGTGGGGCGTGCGCGCGGAGTGGCGCTCGCGGAGAACTTTGCCGACCGGCAGATCGCCTTTGCCGAGACATTGCCGGCCGGCATGATCGCGTCGATGTATCACGACCTGCAGAGCGGCAAGCCGCTGGAACTGCCATGGCTGAGCGGTGGCGTGGTCGATCTCGGCGCCGAGGTGAATGTGCCGACGCCGCTCAACCGCGCGGTGCGTGACGTGCTGATCCTGCATGCGAAGGGCACGATGGCCACGTAAAATAACATGCGCGGCGGCCTCACATTACCGAACAGACGCTGGGTCTGGAAAACCCTCGTCGCCGGCCTTTGCGGCATGATCGCGCATTGGTTGCTGATGTATTTTAAATCCCGCTCGGGATTGCTGCCGACCTTCAATCCCTACAGCAGCTTTCAGGCGATGCTCACCCGCATGACCGGTGAAACGGTCAATCCGGGTGCAGGCTGGATGCTGTCCTTCCTGAATGGCTTCATCGTCATCAGCTTCATGTTCAGGCTGCTCTACCGGTTGCTGCCCGGCCGCAACGGTGCCGTCAAAGGATTCGTGTTTGGCTTTCTCGGATGGGCCCTGATGAATCTGGTCTTCTTTCCGATGCTGGGCCTCGGCGTGTTCGCGCTCAATGCAGGCCTTGGCATGTCGCCGGCACTGTTCTCATTCGCCATGGTCCAGACCTATAGCCTGGTCATGGGCATGGTCTATGACGCACTCAACACGCGCTTCGGCTGATCCATGTCTGAATGGCGCACCATCGATCGCGCGTCACCGGCACAGGCCGTCAGCGCGACTTGACCGACCTCGCCCGAATCCCGGCGGTGACGAAGCGCACCAGATGTTCGGTGACTTCGCCCGGGTCGGATGTGTCGCATAATCCGCCGGAGATGCGCCGCAGCCGATGATTTCGCGACGTGTCGAGCAGGATGTGCAGCATCGATCCGATCATGAAATCGAAACCCCAATACATATCGGCCCTGTCGTGGCCCGGCAGAGCCGCCGCAAGCGCGTCGACGAATTGCGCCGCGACATTGTCGGTTTGCTGCGACACCACCTCCTCGACGAAGGGCTGGCGAAGCGCGAAGGCAAGGATCAGCATGCGCGCGTAGTGACGCTGCACGCCCGTACCTTGCATGCAGGCCGCCACGGTCGGCTCAACCATGGCGCGCACCACGGCGTCGAGCTTCGGCTTGCGCGATCCGGCCTTCACCGCATCCAGCGTCTCGAGCCGTTGCGCATTCAGCGGCGCGATCACCGTCGCAATCGCATGCCTGATGAGCTGCTCCTTGGTACCGAAATAATAGCTGATCGCTGCGTGATTGACCTTCGCGCGCTCGGCGATGTCGCGGACCGTCACCTGATCGAAGCCGTGATCCGCAAACAACTGAATGGCGCCGTGCAGGATGCGCTGCGGCGTCCCACCGTTCTGCGCGAGCTCCACCGGCACGTCCTTGCGGAGCGGCTGTTCATTCTTCATGGCGCGTCCCATTGACAACAGCCTATCTCATCCTGTTTGATTTATCCAAATGGATAAAACATTTGGATAGGGAGTGATCGTCATGACGCCACCGGCCGCGCTGCCGCACAATTGGCCGAAAGAACGACCTGTCGGCGTCTCCGTGAGTGTCATGCTCGAGGGCTGGACCGACGACGCGGCGCCAGGCATCGGGCCCATGGGCAATCCCCTGCGCGCCGGCGTGTTCGACACGCAGGCCAAGTCCTGGGCCGAATACGGCGCCCGGACCGGAGCCTGGCGGTTGCTCGACGTGCTGGACGACACCAGGACGAAGGCCGTGTTCTACGTTAGTGGCGTGCTGGCGGAGCGCCATCCGGACCTCATGCAGGCGATCGTCAACGCAGGACATCCGGTCGCGGCACATTCCTGGTCGCAGCACATCATCCCCGCATACCAAAGCCGCGAGGAAGAACATGCCGACCTGAAGCGTTGCATCCAGGCCCTGCAATCGTCATCGGGCCACCGTCCGGCAGGCTGGATCAGTCCGCGCGCCACGCCGAGCCTCAATACCCCCGAATTGCTGGCGCTGGAGGGTTTCTCCTGGTTTGCCGACGCATTCGACCGTGACCTTCCCTACCGCGTGGATACCGCCGCCGGACCGATCACCGCCATCCCGTTCACCATGGAGGTGAACGATTTTCCACTCTGTATTCGCTACGGGCATTCGCCCGATGCATTCGTGCAGACGCTGCAATCCATGCTCGACGGCTGGTCTGCGATCCGCAGTCCATTCGCCTGCCTCGACCTTACCGCACATGCGCATGTATTCGGCCGGCCGGCAGGCGCGATCGCATTCAAGCAGGCGATCCGGCTCGCGCAGGCGAACGCCGCAGCGTGGCTGACCACACACGCCGAACTGAGCGCGATGTGCGCGCGCTGAATTGCGTCCTGGACCGCGGGCGGGGTCCAGTCATGCCCGACGCCACCCTTTTGCCGATCAGCAAGGACCAACGATGCTTACACTTTATAATGCCGCGCATTCGACCTGCAGCCAGAAGGTTCGCATCTGCCTTGCCGAGAAGCGCCTTCCATTTGAAGACATCAAGCTGGACCTCGGGAAAGCCAAGGAGCATTTGCGTCCCGAGTATCTGAAGCTCAATCCGAACGGCGTGGTGCCGACCCTTGTCGATGACAACGACATCATCGTCGATTCGAGCGTCATCTGCGAATATCTCGAGGAAAAATACCCGCAGGTGCCGCTGTCTCCGTCAGACCCGGCCGGACGCGCGCGAATGCGCGCGTGGATGCGCTTCCTGGAGGAAGTGCCGACGGCCGCAGTGCGCGTCCCGTCCTTCAACATGGGATTCCTGCCGCGATACGAGGGCATGGACCGCAAGACCTTCGAGGGTGTCGAATCCGACGTGAGGCCGATCCGGAAGCAATTCTATCGCCGTATGGGCCCGAGCGGTTTCAGGAAGGAGGATGTGGAAGCCTCGATCGAGCAGATGAGAAATACCTGCTCGCGGATGGACGCCGCTCTCGCGAACGGGCCGTGGCTGCTAGGCGAGCGCTACACGCTGGCCGACATCATCGTGACGCCCCTGATCGACCGCATGGCGGATCTGGGCATGAGCTCGATCTGGGAGAATGACTTTCCGCGCGTCACCGACTGGTACGCGCGAAGCAAGGCGCGACCGTCTTTCCAGCAGACCTTCTATCCGGGCACGCGCATGTCGGAATTCCTGTCTCTATCGCCGGCCATAAAAGAAAACCAGGAGGGAACACAATGAAGCGACTGATCGCAGCAACCGGCATCCTGCTTGGATGCATCACCGCAAGTCTTGCGCAGCCATTTCCGAATCGACCCATCACGATCGTCGTTCCTTTTGCCGCAGGCGGTCCGATCGACACCACGACGCGGATTGTGGCGGAAAAGATGAAGGACATCCTCGGACAGCCGTTCGTCATCGAGAATGTCGGCGGCGCGGCCGGAAGTCTCGCCGCCGCGCGCGTGGCGAAGGCGGCACCGGATGGCTACACGCTGATCACCGGAATCTGGGGGACTCATGTCGCAAACGGCGCCATCTACCAGCTGGCCTATGACGTGAAGGACGACTTCGCGCCGGTCGGCCTGATTTCATCCAATCCGCTGTTGATCGTGTCCAGCAATAAACTCCCGGCCAACTCACTTCCGGAACTGATTTCATGGCTGAAACAGAACCCGGACAAGGCCAGCCAAGGCACATCCGGCGTCGGCAGTGTCGGTCACGTCGCCGGCGCGTTTTTCCATGCCAAGACAGGCACGCAATTCCGCTTCATTCCCTATCGTGGCCTGGCCCCTGCGATGCAGGATCTTGTGGCCGGCAATATCGACCTGATGTTCGATACGCCGGCGACCTCGTTGCCGCATGTCAAAAGCGGCAATATCCGCGCCTATGCGGTGACCGCGCAGCAGCGCATCAAGGCCGCGCCCGACGTACCGACTGTCGATGAGGCGGGGCTATCCGGATTCTATGTCTCGACCTGGACCGCATTGTTCGCACCGAAAGGGACCAACAAGGACGTGATCGCAACCTTGAACAATGCATTGCGCAAGGCGGTCGCCGACCCTGTGGTCCGCGAACGACTGGCCGGCGTCGGTCAGGACGTATATCCGTCCGAGCAGCAAACGACCGAATTTCTGGTGAAGTTCCAGGCCGACGAGATCGCCAAGTGGTGGCCGATCATCAAGGGTGCCGGGATCAAGGCCGACTGAGCCGGCGTCCGAACGAAAAAGCCGATCCCGGATGGCGCCGGGATCGGCCTGTACTCGCGAAATCCGTTTTGCCGCGGGCCTCGCCTACGCCTCCGCCTTGCGCCAGCCGCCGGGCGCGTAGGCCTTGCGCACCACTTCGACATAGGGCGACGGGCTGACGATCGCGCGCATCTGCGTCTGCATATGCTTCTCGACCGTCGGCTTGCGCGAGCCGCCATCGGCCTCGCCCCACAGGAACATCACTTCGGTGCCGGGCTCCGCGAACTCCTCGTCCATCACAGCGAGCGTGAGCATCTTGCCCTCGTTCGAGGAGTAACCGATCCAGGTCGAGAGGCCGACGGTCTTGCCGTCGACCATCACCCGGTCGAACGGATGCATGCAATAGACCGCCGACGGCCAGTCCATGAACTTGGCGCGGTTGTGCTTCTGGAACTGGGTGCCGAGCACGCGCGTCACGTCCTCGTTCTCGAGCGCGAGCGTCACCTTCTTGCGGTGCGGCTCCTTCGCCTTCTTCTCCAGTGCCTCGCGGCCGATGAAGTCGTGGTCGAACTTCATGAAGCCGCCATAGGCCATGTCCCAGGGCGTAAAGTAGTAATCCTCGATGTTGTTCGAATCGAAGCTGCCGCCGATCGAAGCCCCGGCCTCGTAACCATTGGCCGGGAGCCACTGACGATAGGCTTTCGTGCCTTCGCCGGTATAGATCGCGGGCAGCGGCGACGGGATCCAGCCGGACTCCAGCGCGTTCGACGAATAGGCGCGGCCGCCGACGAGGCGCATGCCGTAATCTTCGCCGGCCTTGATCAGCGCCTGACGGACATCCTCGCCCTCTTCCCACGGACCGAACAATTCCCAGCCCGGCTGACCGGCCATGCCGTGACGCAGCGCGCCGACCTTTTTGCCGGCGATCGTGAGCGTGGTCATGTTGAAGAATTTCAGTTCGCCGGGCTTGGTGCCGATCGCCTTCTCGATCACCTTCATGGCGTTCGGGCCCTGCACCTGGAAGCGATAGGACTTGCGCTTGCCGTCGCTGCGCAAAGCCGAGCGCTGGTCGAGTTCGACCTTCACGTCATACTTGCCGGTGGCGGCGTGGAACATCACCCAGTTCAGCGCCGGCGCGCGGCCGACGAGATTGAACTTGTTCGGAGCGAGATAGAACAGGATGACGTCGCCGATGACGTAGCCTTCGGGCGTGACCGGCACGAATTGCTTGGCCTTGTTCGGCTCGAAGCCCTTGTAGCTGTTCATCGACAGGTACGAGAGCAGCTTCAGCGCATCCGGTCCTTCGACGGCGAGATCGGCCATGTGATAGGACTGGTTGAACAGGACGCAGGTGTTCTGCCAGGCCTGCTGCTCGTCGCGCCAGTTGGTGTATTCCGCCGGCACGCCCGGATAGACATTCGGCCCGGTCTGCTGGTTGCGCAGCAGGTCGACCGGATTCTTCACGGTGTTCAGCACATCTTCGAGATTCTTGGCAGCCATCGACTTCTCCCCTCGGCGGCGCGACGCGCGGCCTGTTGTCCCGGACGCGCCGTTACGCGCCTGTATACAATTTTCCGGGACTTCAATGGTCCAAGTCGAAAGCGATTGCAACTTTGGGCTTTCGCCCACTGCACTCACCTACCGGGAAAGCCGAAGCGTCGTGCTGGGATGCGTGTGTGGGCGCGTATCGAGGCTCAACGCGTACAGCGCGGCTGACGCTATGCCGCCAGCGGCTCGGCCGGTTCGACGTCCGAACAGAACACCACCATGGTCTCGAACACATAGCCGCAGTCGCCGCAATTCCAGAGGTGACGCACCTGCCGCTGGTTCACCGGCTCCGACCAGGCCGGACGTTTCAGTTGCGCGCCGCATTGTGCGCAAGGCAGAGCACCGAACGTGGAAAGCCGCATGGACGCTGCCGTCATGGCCTCCTCCTCATGTTCTTTTTTGTTGAATGCGTTTCGTCGCTAGTCGCAACCGTTGTCAATTTTATGATGGGACAACGCCGCGCGGGAGCTTTCACGCAAACGTGGTTGGCGCGGGGCAACACCGATCACCGGTATTTCCCTCAAATTTAGCGCCGCAAACGACCTTAATTTTCGAGATGCAGGTCAGCGCAACGCGTCGGTGCCGGAGTTTTGCGGCGCGGTATCGCGTCCGAGCACACGCCGATACACAGCGGCGATCTTTTTCGCTTCGGCCTCGATGCTGAATTGCGATGCGACATAGTCGCGCGCGCGTTCGCCCATCGCCGCAGTGCGAGCCGGATCGCGCATCAGCGTCTCGAGCGCCGTCGCAAGCGCGGTTGCATCTCCTGCCGGCACCAGCAACGCGATCTGACCACCGGTCACCACCGCTTCCGCAGCACCCGCGCGCGCCGCAACCAGCGCATTGCCGGACGCCATCGCCTCCAGCATCGTCAGCCCGAAGCCTTCGTTGCGCGACGTGAAAGCGTAGATGAGGATGCGGCGGAACCAGAGCGGCACTTCGTCGATCGGCCGCTCGCCGAGAAAGCGCACCCGATCGGCGATGCCGGCTTGCGCCACGCGCGCTTTCAGCTCGGCCTCGAACGCGGCGTCGTCGACGGCGCCGACAACCACCGCGCTGAAGTCAGGATAGAGCGGCAATACGCGCGACACCGCCTCGATGAATACGTCGGTGCCTTTCTGGTGCCGGACCCGGCCGAAACAGCCGATGGCATATTTACCCGGCAGACCGCTGATCTGGAATTCGGCGTCACGGTTCTTTGGCGGATGATAACGCGCGGTATCGACGCCGTGCAGGATCACCTCGTACGGAACCTTGAGATAGGACGCCGACGCATCGCTGGTGGCGATCACCGCATCCATGCGCGCAATCAGCCAGCGCGTGATCCAGGTGTGATGGCGCTGCGCCGCCGAGGTGAACACGAGCTTGAGCGGCCAGCCGAGCCATTTCAGCAGCAGGCCCACCATCATCTCGTTGTTGCGGCGCGCGTGCCAGACGAACCGGCGCCGCCCCCGGAACGGCAGGGCGAGCAACTCGGAGAAGCGCATGGTCTCAATGCCGTCCGGCGCATCCGGGCCGAGCCAACGCGCAGTCGCAAGCCCGGCGATCCGGGGCGCGATCATCCGGTTGGTCGCTGTCACACCGGTATAGTTCCAGTGCAGGTTTGGGATGATGACGTCGAGGTCGGTCAAGGCGGGCCTGATCGCGATAAACGGGACCTCTTATTACTCATTTTTCATGGCCGTCGCCTATGGTCGCGGGATTCTTTTGCGGAGATCCCGGTCCATGACCGTCCTCGTCACCGGCGGCGCCGGCTATATCGGCAGCCACATGGTTTACGAATTGCTCGACGCCGGCGAGGACGTGGTCGTACTCGACAATCTGTCCACCGGCTTTCGCTGGGCCATTCCGGACCATGTGCCGTTTTACGAGGGCAATACCGGCGACGAGGATCTGGCGCGGTCGATCATCGCAAAGCACGGGGTCGACGCGATCATCCATTTCGCCGCCTCGATCGTGGTGCCGGACTCGGTCGCCGACCCGCTGGGCTATTACAGAAACAACACCGCCAATTCCCGCACGCTGATCGAGGCAGCGGTGAAAGGTGGCGTGAAGCATTTCATCTTTTCCTCCACCGCCGCGGTCTATGGCAATCCGAAGTCGGTGCCGGTGGCGGAGGATGCCGCGCCCGACCCGTTGTCGCCCTACGGCTCGTCGAAGCTGATGACCGAAATCATCCTGCGCGACACCGCTTTCGCCCATCCGCTGAAATACGCGGTCCTGCGCTATTTCAACGTGGCCGGCGCCGACCCGCAGATGCGCACCGGCCAGTCGACCCCCGCGGCCACGCATCTGATCAAGGTCGCGGTCCAGACCGCGCTCGGCCTGCGCCAGAAAATGGATGTGTTCGGGACCGACTATCCGACCCCCGACGGCACCTGCATCCGGGACTATATCCATGTCAGCGATCTGGTCCGGGCGCATTCGGATGCGCTGCGCTATCTGCGCGCGGGCGGCGACAGCGCTACCTTCAATTGCGGCTATGGACGCGGATTCTCGGTGTTCCAGGTGATCGATACCGTGAAGCAGGTTTCCGGGGTCGATTTCCGGGTCGAACTGGCCGAGCGCCGGCCGGGCGACCCGGCCCAGATTGTGGCGGCCTCCGAGCGGGCACGGCAGATCCTGCATTGGGTACCCCGCTATGACGATTTGCCCGTCATCGTGCGGGACGCGCTGGAATGGGAACGGAAATTACGCATGCGTAATAGCTGATTTCGGGAAACCGGGGTTTTCGGTCGGAGCCGGCCTGTCCGGCAGACTTGAAATCTCGCCCCCAAGCGGGCAGGTAGCCCGCGGGGCGGACGCCCTGTCCGATGATCCCGTACAGGCTTGATATCGAATGGCGCCTCCCGTCCCGGCCGACAAGGAAAGCTCGTATCAGCTGATTCGCAGGCTCGTGACCGAATACGGCGCGAAGCACTGGAAATCCTACGCCACCGCCTTCTTCTTCATGGCCATCTCGGCGGCCGGCACGGCCGCGATCGCCTATCTGATGGGCACCATCGTCAACAAGGCCTATGTCGATCGCAGCTTCCACGCGATCGTGGTCATCGGCCTGTTCACGATCGTGATTTTCTGCGCGCGCGGCGGCGCCACCTATCTCCAGGCGGTGATCCTGTCGCAAGTCGGCAATGCCATCATCGCCGAAAACCAGCGGAAATTGTTCGACCGGCTGATGCAGCAGAATCTCGGCTTCTTCGCCGAGCGGCATTCGTCGGAATTCCTGCACCGGCTGTCGACCGGAGCGGTGTCCGCAATGCAGGTCCTCAACCTTCTGATCACCGCTGTCGGCCGCGATTTTCTGTCTCTTGTCGGTCTGGCCACCGTGATGGTGATCCAGGATCCGGTGATGTCGCTGTCCGCCGCGGTGATCGCGCCGCCGGCGATCTGGATGATCCGCAAGCTGGTGCGCCGGGTGAAGGCGGTCGCGAAGGCGCAGTTTACCGGCGGCACCCGGCTGTTCGAGACCATGCAGGAGACCGTCCAGGGCATTCGCATCGTCAAGGCCTTCACGCTCGAAGACCGCCTGCGCAAGCGCTATTACGACAACGTCGCCGCGGTCGAACACGAAGCCAACAAAATGGCGCGGGTGTCGAACCGCTCGAGCCCGATGATGGAGGCGCTGGCCGGCGTCGCCATCGCAGCCGGCGTCATCTATGGCGGCTATCGCACCATCGAGATGAACGCCACGCCGGGCGAGTTCTTCTCCTTCATCACCGCGTTCCTGCTGGCCTACGAGCCGGCCAAGCGGCTGGCACGGCTCAATATCGAATTGAATGCCGGACTGATCGGCGTGCGCCAGCTGTTCGACATCATCGACGCGCCGTCGACCGAAGCCGCCGACAACGACAAGCCGAAGCTCGTGATGGACAAGGGCCAGGTCGAGTTCCGGGATGTGTGGTTGTCGTATCGCGAGAATGAGCCGGTCCTGCGCGGCATCTCACTCGTCGCCGAGGCCGGCCAGATGAGCGCACTGGTCGGCCCTTCCGGCGGCGGCAAGTCGACCATCCTCAATACCATCCTGCGTCTGTACGAGCCCCAATCCGGCGCGATCGAGATCGACGGGCAGAATATCGCCAGCGTGTCGCGGCACTCGCTGCGCCAGCAGATCGCCTATGTCGGGCAGGACGTCTTCCTGTTCCACGGCACGATCCGCGACAACATCGCGTTCGGCAAGGATGCCGCGACCGATGACGAGATCGTCGCCGCCGCGAAAGCCGCCAACGCGCATGACTTCATCATGTCGTTCCCGAAAGGCTACGACACCCATACCGGCGAACAGGGCCTGCAATTGTCCGGTGGCCAGCGGCAGCGCATCGCCATCGCGCGCGCGCTGATCCGCGACGCCAGACTGATCCTGCTCGACGAAGCGACGGCCGCACTCGACTCCGAATCCGAGCGGCTGGTCCAGGGCGCGCTCGCGCATTTGACCCAGGGGCGCACCACCATCGCCATCGCGCATCGCCTGAACACCATTGCCCATGCCGACCGCATCTTCGTGATCGAAGCGGGCGTGGTGGCGGAATCGGGCCGTCACGACGAACTGCTTCGCCAGGGCGGCCGCTATGCCTCGTTCTACCGGCTGCAATTGCAGGCGCAGGAATTTCCGACCGCGGACACCGTCGCGGCGGAATAAGCATTCGTTCCGGCGAGCGATCGGTCACAAACACCAAGACCGAATCTTACAAGCGCGGTTGTGGGCATTGGAACCCGCGATGTTAAAGTATCATAAGTGCTATCGCACTTGGACGTTTCAGACTGGCGTCAACGAATGATATCGAATCGCTGTCCACATCAGGAGGCGACTCGATGATCAGAACTCTTCTGGCCTTGCCGCTCGCCGCGGCTCTGCTCTCGTCGGCGCAAGCTGCGCCGGCCGTCGTTCAGCAAATCGAAATCCAGCCCAGCGTCGAGACAGTCGCGCAAGGTTGCGGCCCTGCCCGCTACCGCGGCCCCGGCGGCGCCTGCCATCGCTACGGCACCGGCCCTTATCCGGGCGGATATTACGGCCGTTACGTGTGGACGTGGCACGAATGCCCTCCGGGATACTGGCGCGGTCCGTGGGGCCATTGCCGCGACACGCCGTATCACGGTCCGCTGCCCGGCGGCGGCTGGCGCTGAGCCTGAGCGCCATCTCAGGCGGAGATCAGACGACCAGCACAAGGGGGCGTTCGCTTCGTCACGCGAGCGCCGGGACGTTCGTCCGTAAAAAATACGAACGCCGGGATCCCCCAATCCCGGCGTTCGCAGCCCCCGCTCAAATGTTTGGCGCCGGCAGCAGCGGCTACAGGCCGTTCGACCCGCGCGCGCTTTGACGCCATCCGACGCCATGCTATGCGGAGGCCCCACCTGCGGCCAATCGCTATTGCGACCGCGTGCCGCATTCCCTGCCGAACTTCGGCTGCCTGTGACAAAAAAGCATCATCGGCTATGAGCGATCGTTACGTCATACCTCCGCCGCCCCAGGCCGCACTCGCGGTCAAAGGCTCATCCGAAAAATTTCCGGTCCGCCGCATCTGGTGCGTTGGCCGCAACTACATCGAGCACATCCGCGAGATGGGGCAGGACGAACGCGCGCCCCCGTTCTTCTTCGCCAAGCCGGCCGACGCCATTGTCCCGGATGGCGGCGTGGTGCCCTACCCGCCGCTGACCAAGGACATGCATCACGAGGTCGAGCTGGTGGTGGCGTTGAAGTCCGGCGGCATCAACATCAAGCCGGACAAGGCCAATGACTGCATCTGGGGCTACGGCGTCGGCATCGACCTGACCCGCCGCGACCTGCAGATCGCCTCCCGCGAGGTGAAACGCCCGTGGGAAATCGGCAAGGCCTTCGACGCCTCGGCGCCCTGCGGTCCGCTGGTGCCGGCCTCCGAAATTGGCCACCCGACCAAGGGGCGCATCGTGCTCAAGGTCAACGGCGCGGTGAAGCAGGACGGCGACCTCGACCAGATGATCTGGAACGTTCCGGAGACGATCTGGAAGCTGTCGGAGATGGTCGAACTCGCGCCGGGCGACATCATCATGACCGGCACCCCGGCCGGCGTCGGCCAGGTCAATATCGGCGACAAGATCGAGTGCGAGGTCGCGGGCGTCGGTTCGCTCTCGGTGACGATCGGCAAGCCGAAGTAACGTTTGCAGTTCCGGCGCGCGGCCACTGGCCGCGCGCCCAGGATTTACGCTCACTGCTCGGCGCGGAAAAAACGAACCCTCAAGCCGCTGCCGGCTTGATCAGCCCTTCCGCCTTCATCGCCTCCTCGACCTTGGGCCGCGCGCGGATGCGCGTGCGCAGATCGTTCAGATTCGGCCATTGCGCGACGTCGATTTCCTGAAAGCGTCCCCAGTTCGACACCACGAACAGGTAGATGTCGGCAATCGAATAGCGATCGCCCGCCAGCCATTGCCGGCCGGCGAGGTGCTCATCGATATGCTTGAAGGCATTCATGACATTCTGCTTGGCGATCATCCGGTAGTCGCCGGGCGTGCCGTCCTTGAACAGCGGCGTGAACTGCTTGTGCAGTTCGGTGCCGATGAAGGACAACCATTCCAGCGCGCGATAATAATCCATGGTGCCGGCTTTCGGCATCAGACCGGCCCCGGGCTTCTGGTCGGAGACGTATTGCAGCAGCGCCACCACCTCGGTCAGCGTCTCGCCGCTGTCGAGGATCAAAACCGGCACCACGCCCTTGGGGTTCACATCCCAGAAATTCTCGCCGCTCTTGGTGACCTTGGTCTTGTTGTCGACGCGCTCGAGACCGAACGCGATCCCAGCCTCGTGCAGCGCGATGTTGACGGCGAGCGAACACGCTCCGGGCGCATAATACAGCTTCATGTTTTCTCTCCCTGGGGGGCTTCCGGCCCATCCCAAATCGATTTGCCGAGGCGCGTGCATTTAGTCAAATGCCGGTTGCGCAATCGTGCTCCGACTCGTCAGGATTGCGCAAACCGTTGATTCAAATGACATAAAATCCATCGCCGAGGCTTCCCAAGGAGGAACCAAATCAGATAAGCCGCGTTACAGCCGGACCGGAACAGGACAGACGTTGTGAGGACGTTGATGACCACGCTTGCTGCCCGCAAGACCGTTCGGATCGCCGAGCCGGAGGCTTTTGGCGACGTCACCCTGGCACCGGCCTTCATGACCGGACAGAGCGAAACCCAGCTGGCCCGCGCGATGGCGCATGTACTGGTGGAAAGGCAGCCTTCAACCGCTTCGCAGGCGCTGAGCCAGTTGCGCGCGCTGTTTCCGGAATCGCCGCTGCAGGTACGCGTCGCGGCCCTCAACGCGCTGATGCGGCGGTAATCCCTCTCTACATCCCCAGATAAGCCTGCCGGACGCGATCATCGGCGAGCAATTCCTCGCCTGAACCAGTCAGCGTGATGCGTCCGTTTTCAAGGACATAGGCGCGGCTCGCGAGCTTCAGCGAGACCGCCACATTCTGCTCCACCAGCACGCAGGTCAGTCCGTCGCGATTGAGATCGCGAATGGTGGCCAGCACGTCCTGCACAAGGGCCGGAGCCAGACCGAGCGACGGTTCGTCGAACATCACCAGCTCGGGCTCGCCCATCAGGCAACGGCCGATCGCCAGCATCTGCTGTTCGCCGCCCGAGAGCGTTCCGGCCGCCTGCCCCGACCGTTCCCGCAGACGCGGAAACATGGCCAGCACGCGATCGCGGTTCTTGGCACGGCTCGCGCGTGCGCGCGGGAGCATCGCGCCCATGTCGAGATTTTCCGAGACCGAGAGATTGGGGAAAATCTGGCGGCCTTCCGCCACCTGCCCGATGCCGAGATTGCAGACCTTGAAGCTCGGCAGGCCAGCGATTTCATTGCCGTGAAAGCGGATATTGCCGCGCACCGGACGGACCATGCCGGCAATGGTGCGGATCAGCGAGGTCTTGCCGGCACCGTTGGCGCCGACAATCGCGACGATCGCGCCTTTCGGGACCTCGACCGACACGCCGTCGAGCGCCTGCGCGTCGCCGTAAAACACATCGATGCCATCGACCTTCAGCATCAGTGCACCGCCTCGGCGCCGAGATAGCACGCCAGCACGTCGGGATCGCGGGTCACGACTTCCGGCGTGCCTTCCGCAATCACCTTGCCGTAATTCACCACCACGATATGCGCGGACAGCGCCATCACCGCACGCATCACATGCTCGATCAAGAGGATGGTGACGCCGGTATCGTCGTTGAGCTTGCGGAACACAGTCACCATGCGGTCGGTCTCGGTCGGGCGCAGGCCGGCCATCACCTCGTCCAGCAGCAGGATTTTCGGCTTGGTTGCGAGCGCCCGCGCCACTTCCAGGCATTTACGGTCGGGCAGCGTGATGCCCGTGGGGCGCGCGGAGCGCTTGTCGTCGAGGCCGAGCAGCTTCAGGACATCGTTGGCGTAGTCTCGCGCTTCCTTCACGTCATCGGTCCAGGCCAGCGCGCCGATCGCGACATTCTCCTCGACCGTGAGATCGTTGAAGGGACGCACGATCTGGAAGGTGCGGCCGACGCCGGCATGGCAGATCTGGTCCGGACGCTTGCCGACCAGCGAGGCGCCATCGAGCAGAACGTCGCCGGTATCGGGCCGGAACACGCCGGCGATCATGTTGAAGACCGTGGTCTTGCCGGCGCCGTTCGGGCCGATCAGCGCCTGGATCGCACCGGCCTTGACCTCGAACGACACATCGTCGACGGCCCGCAGACCGCTGAAGCTTTTCGAAATGCCTTTGACCGAAAGCGACGCCGCGGTCATGAGCGGCCTCCATCCGACTTTTTGTCGAGCCGTAACGCACGCGCAATCCAGGGCCACACGCCGGAGGGGCGGAATAGCACGATGATGGCGACGCACAGGCCCCAGAAGAACTGCTTGATGCCGTCGATCTTCATGCCTTCGGTCAGCGCGGTCAGCGTCTCGCCGAGCGGAGTGAGCACGAAGGCGCCGATAATCGGACCCATCAGCGTGCCAACGCCGCCGACAATGGTGCCGAGAATCATCTCGATCGAGCGATTGGTGCCGAAGGTCGATTCCGGGAACAGGTTGTTGTAGTAGAAGGCGTACCAGACGCCGGCGATGCCGGTGAGCCCGGACGAGATCGCGACCGCGATCATCTTGTATTTGAACAGATGAATGCCGCTTGCCTCCGCGGCTTGCTGATCCTCGCGGATCGCCTGCCAGTAGTAACCGAGCTTTGAATTCAGCAGCAGCCG
>CAZXJZ010000005.1:0-65110 GCA_964641065.1 uncultured Hyphomicrobiales bacterium
GATCGAGCGGCGAGCCGCCGGATGCTTCATGCGCTGCCGATACCGGGAGTGCGGCGGCGCTTGCGAAGCGCGGCTCGACGTCGTTTGCCTTTTCGATCTTGTGCTCGCGCACCGGCTCCGGCTGTTCGTCCGCGCGCGGCTTCGTCGCCGGCACTTTGATGGCCGCAGTTCGCACCGTCAGTTCGATGCGCTGAACGCAATGTTCTTCGGCTTGCCAGCAACGCAGCACGCGATCGCTGTAATGCGATTGAATCCAGCTCTTCAGAAACCGCGTCGGCACCGACAAGCGTGCGGTGTCCTTCTCGACGGCTTCCAGATCCATGCGAGCAAACCAGCTCGAGAAAATATCTTCGCCAACTTCAGCCTTGAGCCGTCCCTTGACCCGGGACCAACGCTCTTGTTCCAGACTCGTCATTTCGGTCGCCTCTTCCCGAATGTCGAAAAACGATGGGTGAAATGCCGGGGCGGAAACGCCCCACATGGAACTCGGCTCACATTCGAATGCAGCGCTTGAAGCGAAAGATGCTTCGGGTCGGATGTCAGAATGATCCGGCTATCGTGCGCACTCGCAAATGAGCGTTGTTCCTAGCCATCGTTGGGAGGAGATGCCGCGCCCAGCGATCCGATTGCGGTCATTGTTGTCCGCACCCGGTTAGTCGCGCCCGGCAGAAGCCGGGCAAAGTCCTGTCCACAATCACTTTGCTGCGGTGATGAATGCCGCGCCTCGCGCCGCTTGTGCCGGCGGCCTTTGTTATTCGTCTGACCCGTCGTCATAACTCCCCCTACCATCCGCGCGCCTCCACGCGGTGGACCGATTTCTTAGTCAACGTTTGAGTTACGGGAGCTTCCCAGCGACGCGGATACAAATACGCAGCGTCGCGAAGTTCAGCAGTGAATTAGATCTTCTAGTCCGTCGAGTCCGCAGTCGCCCTTGCCAAGATCAAGATGATGAGAAATTCAGACACAGCTCACCCATCCTCATCTTACTGAGTTTCAAAACAGACCGATTATTGAAGGCCGCCGCTGCAGTGCGCGGCGGTGTTTTGAAGATACACGCGCGCCCCCAAACTGCAACGAGTTTGTCTCGGACACAGCGTCGCGAGATCGCGATTTCGCAGTAACGACGGCCCTTTTCATGCGTCTGTCACTGCAACGTCTTGAATCGCCGCATGCTTTTTCGGGTTCGCACCGCTTTTGCAGGGTGATTCAACCGTCGAACGGGCAGCGTCGCGATGGCAGTCGAATGCCGAATTGAAAGTCCCTGCTGCGCTATGGACCTAAATCTTTATTTTACCGGCGCTTTTCGTGCTCAGTTTTCAAACCAATGCACGCCCTGAAAAGTCGCGGCGGCGGATTTTGCGGTGCGCAGGCGCTGGATGTGTGACACGCGGGCGACACCTGCGATTCAAAACGATCCGCGGGCGCTCTGCAAGGGCCTGCAAACGACAAGACCCGGCTCGCGCCAGGTCTTGTCGGTCCGAAAATGAAAAGACCCGGCACTGCCGGGTCTTTGAAGCATAAAATAAAGCGATGGCCGACGAAGGCCGTCACGCTTTACGAGGCGAGCTTCGCAACGCGAACCGTCAGACGCGACACCTTCCGGCTTGCGGTCTTCTTGTGAACGATGCCCTTCTGGCTCGCACGCATGATCTGCGGCTCCGCCGCCTTCAGCGCCGCGAGCGCGGCGTTGCGGTCGCCGCCGGCGATCGCCTCTTCGACCTTGCGAATAAATCCGCGCATCATCGACCGGCGATGCTGGTTGATGGCGGTGCGGCGTGCGATCACGCGCGTCTTCTTCTTCGCCGATTTCGTATTGGCCATGGGGCCCTCTGTAACATGGGTCCGAGCGCATGCCTGGGCGCGACCGGACGGGTGATTTCGGAAAACTAAAAGGCGGCGGATAGCCGCCGCCTCGTTTGGCCGGGTTATAGTCGCGGGACCGGTTTTCGTCAACGAACGAAAACGGTCCGAAAACGGCTTTTAGGCCACTTTCCGGGCCCGGGCGGCCTCATATCCGGCAATAATCGCGTTCCGGTCGGCAGCGGAAGGCTCCGCCAGCGGCGGTTTCATGGCTGCCAGGGCCGGATCGCCATGGATATGGGCCAGCAGGGCCTTGATCCCGGAGACGAGCGGCTTGCCGTTGAACAGGTTCCGGATCGTCACCGCCTGTTCCGAAGCCGCGACGTCACCCGACGTCCAGGCCCGCTGACACAGATCGGCGTTGCAATTGGCCGTAGCGGAAATGCAGCCGGCGAAGACCCCTGACCGGGCCTCCAGCAGCGCGGCTTCAGTCGATGGGAACACGTCGAAGCCGGCCTCGATCTTCGCCGCCTCGCGGGCATAGGCCATGTCGCCGGACGAGTCCTTCAGGCCGACGATGCGGCCGGGATGGGCATCGAGCAGGCGCCGGATCAGGCCGACGTGCCACGGCAGGCCGGATTGGGCGGGAAAATGGTAGAGATAGAGCGGGATCGGGTTATCGGCGGTCGCGGCCACAATCGCGTCGATATAGGCGACGAGCCCGTCATCCGGCACGCCCTTGTAGTAGAACGGCGGCAGGACCAGCGCGCCGGCAAAGCCAAGTCCTGCGGCATGCCGCGTCAGCGCAATCGCGTCGGAGACGGCCGCGGCGCCGGTGCCGACCATCAGCCGCTGCATCGGCAAGCCGTTGTCGCGATAGGCGCTCATCAGGCCCATGCGCTCCTCGCGCGAGAACGACGTCGCCTCGCCGGTGGTGCCGAGCACATTCAGTCCGTCGCAGCCATTGTCGAGCAGGAAACGCGCGAGCTTCAGTGCGCGCGCCTGGTCGGGCGTGCCGTTCTTGTCGATGGTGGTTGCGATCGCGGCGATCACGCCGCGCAGGGTTCTGGTGGTCATTCTTGGTTCCCGGCAAATACGAATAGGAGTAGCGAACAGCGAAGAAGGCTTTCGACTGCTCGCGACGCGCTTCCTTACCCGCTGACGTTATACGCCGCCAGCGCCGCCATGTTGACGAGGTTGGTGTCCTTGGCGCCGAGTTGCACGATCTGAACCGGCCGGTCGAGACCGACCAGGATCGGCCCGATCACGGTCGAGCCGCCAAGCTCCTGCAACAGCTTGGTCGAGATCGAGGCGGAGTGAAACGCCGGCATCACCAGAACATTGGCGGGGCCGGTCAGGCGGCAGAACGGATAGGCGGTCTGCAATTCCGGATTGATCGCGACGTCGGCGGCCATTTCGCCGTCATACTCGAAATCGACACGCCGCTGATCGAGCAGGCGCACCGCTTCCTGCACATGCGCCGCGCGCTCGCCCGGGGGGTGCCCGAAGGTGGAATAGGCGAGCAGCGCGAGGCGCGGCTCGTATCCCAGCCGGCGTGCGACGCCCGCCACCTCCACCGCGATGTCGGCGAGATCGCTGGCATTCGGCATTTCGGTGACGGCGGTATCGGCGACGATCACCGTGCGGCCGCGCGGCGCCAGCACCAGCGACACGCCGATGACGCGGTGGCCCGGCTTGGGGTCGATGCAGCGGCGGATGTCTTCCAGCGCGACCGAGAAATTGCGGGTGACGCCGGTCACCATCGCGTCGGCGTCGCCAAGCGCGACCATGCAGGCGGCGAAATGATTGCGGTCGGTATTCACCAGCCGCTGGCAATCGCGGACCAGATAGCCTTTGCGCTGCAGGCGTTCGTAGAGATAGCTCGCATAATCGGCGTTGCGCCGCGACAGCGCGGCGTTGACGAGCTGGATATTGTTGCCGAGCTCGACGCCGAGATCAGCCGCCGCTTCGCGGATACGATCCTCGCGCCCCACCAGGAGGGCGGTGCCGAGTCCCTGATGCACGAAGCTGGCGGCGCCGCGGATCACCTGCTCCTCTTCGCCTTCGGCGAAGACAACGCGCTTCGGCGAGCGGCGAAGCCGGTCATAGACCCGCTGCAGCACGCCCGCGACCGGATCGCGCCGGGTCCGCAATTGCTGCCGGTAGGCGTCCATGTCGACGATCGGCTTGCGCGCGACGCCGGTATCCATCGCTGCCTTGGCGATGGCCGGCGGCACGAACGAGATCAGCCGCGGGTCGAAAGGGACGGGGATGATGTAATCCGGCCCGAATCTGGGCCGCGCGCCATAGGCTGCGGCCACTTCGTCGGGCACGTCCTCGCGCGCCAGCTCCGCCAGCGCCTGGGCGGCGGCGATCTTCATTTCCATGTTGATGGTGGTGGCGCGGACGTCGAGTGCACCCCGGAAAATGTAGGGGAAGCCGAGCACGTTGTTGATCTGGTTCGGATAGTCGGATCGGCCCGTCGCCATGATGGCGTCGTCGCGCACTTCAGCCACTTCCTCGGCGGTGATCTCGGGATCGGGATTGGCCATGGCAAAGATGATCGGCTTGTCCGCCATCGACTTGACCATGTCCTTGGTCACTGCGCCCTTGGCCGACAGGCCGAAGAACACGTCGGCTCCGACCAGCGCCTCCGCCAGCGTGCGGGCCTTGGTCTGCACCGCATGCGCCGATTTCCATTGGTTCATGCCGTCAGTGCGGCCCTGGTAGATCACGCCCTTGGTGTCGCACAGGATCAGGTTGTCGCGCGGGAAGCCGATCGCCTGCAGGAGCTCCAGGCAGGCGATGCCGGCGGCGCCGGCGCCATTGCAGACGAGCTTGGTGGTGGCCACGTCACGCCCGGTCAGATGCAGCGCGTTGATCAGGCCCGCGGCGGCGATGATCGCCGTGCCGTGCTGGTCGTCATGGAAGACCGGAATATCGAGCAATTCGCGCAGCTTTTGCTCGATGATGAAACATTCCGGCGCCTTGATGTCTTCGAGATTGATGCCGCCCCAGCCCTTGCCGAGCAGCTTGACGCAATTGATGAATTCGTCCGGATCCTCGGTCGAGACCTCGAGATCGATCGAATCGACATCGGCAAAGCGCTTGAACAGCACTGCCTTGCCTTCCATGACGGGCTTCGCTGCCAGCGCGCCCCGATTGCCGAGGCCGAGAATCGCGGTTCCGTTGGTGATGACGGCGACGAAATTGCCCTTGGTGGTGTAGTCGTAGGCCCGGCTTTCGTCCTCGGCGATGGCCAGCACCGGGATCGCAACGCCCGGCGAATAGGCCAGCGACAGGTCGCGCTGGGTCGCCATCGGCTTGGTGGCAATGACTTCCAGCTTTCCGGGGCGGCCCTCGGAATGGAACAGAAGAGCTTCCTGATCGGTGAAATGAGGCCGTTTTGAACGGCCCGGAGGCGTGGCGGGCATTACAACTCCCTGGACTCAGAACAAATTTTTGGGCGGACCCCGCCTCGCCGGACGTTAGCGGAACCTGCCCACGATGCTCAAGGATGAACCGGATGCTTAATTGACGCGACCATAGCGGTTGAACCGAACGGCGCGGGGAGGTATCGACTGGGCCGTCCGCGCCGACCGTCTTCGGATGCCTGGGACCCCAAAATGATCCGTTCTCTGTTGCGACTGATCGGCGTGATCTTTCTCGCCGCCGGCTTCATTCTCCTGATGTACGACGGTGCGAAGTCGATCGCCGACAGCCGCATCTATATCTACAAGCTCGGGCAGCTCTGGACCGATGTCCACGCGGCGAGCCTGCAATCGGCTGAGGCCAATGTGCAGGCCAGCCTGCCGGCGGTGGTGTGGAATCCGGTGATTACGACCGTGCTCGACCAGCCGTCCTGGCTCATTTTCGGCGTGATCGGGGCCGTTCTCATCCTCCTGGGCCGCAAGCGCAAGCCCCTGATCGGCTACGCGCGCTGATCGCTCCTGCCCGGAACGCGCCTGTCGCTAGCGGCTCGGATTGCCGATCGCGGCAAGCCCGGCCTTTGCGATCTGCGCATCCTGGGCGGAGAGAACGCCGGCGACCCCGATGGCGCCGATGATCTTGCCGTCCTCGATGATCGGGAAGCCGCCCTCGAACGGCGCGATATCCTGCACCGCCAAGAGCCGCGAGCCGGCGCCGCCGGCCGCAACCGCGTCCTCCAGCAGCTTGGTCGGCAGCCGGAATCCGAGGGCCGACTTCGCCTTGGCCTCGGCCACCCGGATCGAGACCAGCTGCGTATTGTCGAGCTTCTGCATCATGACGAGGTGCCCGCCGCTGTCGATGACCGCGATCGCCACCTGCCAGTTGTTACGGACCGCCTCTGCCTCGGCTGCGGCAACGACCTTCTTCGCCGCTTCCAGCGGGATCGGCGCACCATAGGGCGGGGGCGTTCCGGTCTGGGCGGAGAGCGGGCACGCGAGCAGGGACACGGCAAGCCCGAGCGCGACGGCGTTGAACCTCATGATTTGCCTCTCACACGACCTGATTCAGTCCACCAGCATAGGGCGTCGGCGAAGCGAGGGGAAGATGACGTGACGTTGCGTCCCGACACGCCAGATCCCGATACGCCAATTCCCGATACGTCAGGTCCCGATACGTCAGGTCCCGGTACAGGTCGTGATCCGGGAGGGGCCTGCGGAACGGCGCCGCCGCCCTTATATTGGGGAGCAGAATGAAGGAGACCCGCCGATGTTCACGTTCAAGAAGTCTCTGACCATCCCGAGCAAGGCCGAGGCGCTGCCCGGCCGCGCCACGCCGATCCCGACCGCCCGCACCCATTACGTCAACGGCAACCCGCTGAAGGGCCCCTATCCGGAGGGCGCGCAGATGGCGCTGTTTGGCTTCGGCTGCTTCTGGGGCGCCGAGCGAAAGTTCTGGGAGCTGGGCGACGGCATCTTCGTCACCGCGGTCGGCTATGCCGGCGGTCCCACCCCGAACCCCACCTACGAAGAGGTGTGTTCGGGACGCACCGGGCATAACGAGGTGGTGCTGGTGGTCTTCGACCCGAAGAAAATTTCCTACGAGAAGCTGCTGAAGACCTTCTGGGAAAATCACGACCCCACCCAGGGGATGCGTCAGGGCAACGATATCGGAACGCAATATCGATCCGGGATCTATGTCTTCGACGAGGCCCAGCGCAAAGCGGCTGAAGAGTCGAGGGCGATGTATGCCAAGGCGCTTGCAGACAAGCGCTACGGTGCGATCACGACCGAAATCGTCGACGCGCCGGAATTCTTCTTTGCCGAGGACTATCACCAGCAATATCTGGCGAAAAATCCGTCCGGCTATTGCGGGCTCGGCGGTACCGGTGTGAGCTGTCCGATCGGCACCGGCGTGGCGGCCTAGTTATCGCGGTCGTGCGAGCCTGAAGGGCGGCGGGGCAACCCGCCGCTTTTTGAATGTACGATTGGTTTTCCTGCCTTTGCACCGCCTCTGTAGCTGGTGCGCGGGTCACGTTGCTTGGGGACATTATCGATGCGCCGGCTTGAGCAGTTCTTCGAAGCGATGCTGTTTCGCAGCCGCTGGCTGCTGGCCCCGTTCTATATCGGCCTCGTGATCGGGCTGGTCGTATTGCTGGTACATTTCCTGCGCGAATTGGCCCACTTCGCGTTGAAGGCCGGCACCCTGACCGAGGCGGAGGTGATCCTCGGTGTTCTGGCTCTGATCGATATCGTGCTGGTGGCGAATCTGATCCTGATCGTTGTTTTCTCGGGCTACGAAAATTTCGTCTCCAAATTCGACGTCGAACATCACGACCTGCCGCAATGGATGGCCAAGGTCGATTTCGGCGGTCTGAAGATGAAGCTGCTGTCGTCGATCGTCGCGATCTCGGCAATCCAGTTGCTGAAGGCGTTCATGAATGTCGGCACTTATGACGACAAGAAATTGGCCTGGATGGCCGGCATCCACGTCGTGTTCCTCGGCTCGATGCTGATCGCGGCGATCTCGGACCGGATCGCCGTCAAATCCATCCCGCTGGAAGACGGCGCCTATGCCAAGCGCAAAAGCCCAGCCCCGGAGGCTGACAGCCACTGAACCGCGGCGTGGTGAGGCTTTGTTAACCATACAGGGGGTTAATTGGGCTGGAATTTACTGCCCGGATCCTCCTTATGCGGCCCAAGGCCACGCTTCGCCTGCCCGTATTGCTTGTCGCGCTGGCGCTACCCGCCTGCGTGCACAATCAGGTTGCGGTTGCCCCGGTCGCAGTCGAGGGCGAGCCGGCGGTGGTGCAGGTCCAGGCGCCCGCACCGGTCATGGTGGCGGCCGGCGGGCCCTATGCTCCGGCCGGACTGACCGGGTATGACGCGCCGTATCAGCTCGATGCCGGTGACCGGCTGCGGGTGCAGGTGTTCGGCCAGGAAGGCCTGACGAATTCCTACATCGTCGACGCGTCCGGAAATATCTCGATGACCCTGATCGGGTCGGTGCCGGTGCGCGGATTGACCACCAGCCAGGTCGCCGCTGCGATCTCGAGCCGGCTGCGCTCGGGCTATATCCGCAATCCGCATGTCTCGGTCGAGGTCGAGGTCTATCGCCCGTTCTTCATCCTCGGCGAGGTCAATGCGCCCGGGCAATATCCGTACGTTCCCAACATGACCGTGGAGGCCGCCGTCGCCATCGCCGGCGGGTTCGCGCCGCGTGCCAGCAAGAGTGACATCCTGGTCGCGCGTAACTTCAACGGTGAAGTGATGCGCACCCGCGTGCCCGCGGATTTCCCGATGCGGCCCGGCGACACCGTCACCGTGCGCGAGCGCTGGTTCTGATCTGACAGTCTCGAACGCGTCGCCGGGGCACGCGTTTCGCGAAATCCTGGACGGATGATCCCGCATGTCGCGACCACGACATGCGGGCTGCTCACCGCTCGATATTACGGCTGCTTCTCCATGGTCCAGCATGCGACAGCCTTGCTGGTCATGTTGGTGTGCCGGTAGCAAACGTCCATGGTCTTCGCATCGCGCAGCGTGAAGTCGTATTCGCCGTCATTGTCGAGCATGATGCCGCTGCGGTATTCCGGCGGACGCAGGGTGCCGATGACCGTTTCGTTGACCTTGGCCGCGAGCTCGCCGGTGAAGCGGGTGCCCTGCTGCTGCTTGATCACGTAAGCGAATTCCATCGGGCCACCGAAATTGGGCCCGGGGGTCTCGGCAACACGATAGGGGTTGGCGCCGATGATGACCGCCTCGGCTTTGCCCTTCCAGGTGCCGACGAGGTTCGGTGGCGTCTGGGCGGAGACGGACGAGGCAGCAAACGTGGTCGCCGAGACGCAAACGCAAGACTGAATCAGGCGGAGAAAGGTGTTCGACGGCATCGCGCAATCCTTTGATCGAACGGGATGGAACCGCGAACGGGATAACAGATCGCATCCGAATCGCAATCGGCTGCGTCGGGCATGTTCAATTTTTTGATAAGCGAATGGCGCGCTACATCCGGCGCGCCATGTGCATGTCCGGTGGCGCGACCTCGCGCGACGCTATTTCATATGCTTGTCAAGAAAAGCGGTGGTCCGCTGCCATGCGAGCTTCGCACTGTCGTCATGGAAGCTTGCGCGTTCGTCGCAATAGAAGCCGTGCCCGGCCGGATAAACGTAGATCTCGCAATCGGGCCGCTTCTGCTTGACGATCTCGACATCCGCCATCGGGATGCTGGCGTCGGTCTCGCCGAAATGCATCTGCACCGGGCATTTCGGCTTCTCGTCGGCGTATTTCACGATCTGTCCGCCGTAATAGGCGACTGCTGCCTTGATGCCGTCGAGCCGTGTCGCGGCCAGGAATGCCGCGCTGCCTCCGAGGCAGAAACCGATCACTCCCACCGGTCCGACCGACTTCACCTCGTCGATGCCGGCCTGGATATCGAGCAGCAACTTCGACCAGTCGACCTTGGCGATGTGGGTCCGCGCATGCGCGACCTCGTCGGGCGTATAGCCCGACTGGAAATCGCGCACGAAGCGATCGAACACCGCGGGCGCCACCGCGACATAACCTTCCGCGGCGAGACGGTCGCAGACATTGCGGATGTGGCTGTTGACGCCGAAGATTTCCTGCACGACCACCATCGCACCCTTCGGCTTGCCCGCAGGATCGGCGCGGTAGGCGCCGAGTGTATGTTGATCGGTGGTGGTGAGCGAAACATGCTTGCCCAAGTCTGATCTCCCCAAAGGTCTAATCTTCCGAACTCTCTCGTGCGATCACTCAACCAGCCGTGGCCGGCTGCGGTTGCGGCTTAGCACGCGATGCCAGGAGAGAAAACGCCTCCGCCAGCAACGCATAGGATCGTTTGCGGGCCTGGTGGTCGAAGACCATGGTCGTGATCATGATCTCGTCTGCCTGCGTTGCTGCGGCGAGGGCGTCGAGCCGCGCCTTCACCATCGCCGGCGTGCCGACCGCGAGCCGTTCGCGGTTCTGCGCGATGCGTTCGCGGTCGATCGGCGAATAATCGTAAGCCAGCGCCACGTCCGGACTTTCCAGCGGCGCGTAGGTGCCCTTGGCGCGGCGCACGAAGTTCAGGTCGATGGTGGATGCAAGCCGCTCGGCTTCCTCGGCTGTCTCGGCAACGACCGCTGCGGTGGCGAGGATCGCCAGCGGCTCTTTCAGAAATTCCGACGGCTTGAATCTGTCGCGATAGAGCCGCATCGCATCGGCTGCATCGTGTCCGGCGAAATGATGCGCGAAGGAAAAGCCGGCGCCGATCTGGGCTGCAAGCTGCGCGCTGTAGTCACTTGACCCAAGCAGGAAGATCGGCGGCAGCGCGACATCGTTAGGCATCGCCTGCACGTTGCTGAATGGATGATCTTTCGGGTAGCCCTTGTTTTCCAGCAGCAGCAATTCCTGGAAGCGGTCGAGGAAGTCGTCTTCGTCGCGAATGTCCTGCCGCCGTCGCAATGCGATCGAGGTGACGTGGTCGGTTCCGGGCGCGCGGCCGAGACCGAGATCGATTCGGCCGGGAAACAGCGCTTCCAGCACCTTGAACCGCTCCGCAACGGCGAGCGGCGCATGGTTCGGCAGCACCACGCCGCCGGAGCCGACGCGCATGTTGCGCGTCGCCGCGGCAATCTGGCCGATCATGATGTCGGGGGCGGAACTCGCGATATTTGCAAGATTGTGATGCTCCGCGAGCCAATAGCGCCGATAGCCGAGGGTGTCGGCGTGGCGCGCGAGATCGATGGAGTCGCGCAACGACTGCGCGGCGGAGCCGCCTGCGGGGACGGGAGAGAGATCGAGAATCGAGAGTGGGATCATGCGGCGGACCGTACCTGGCTGATCAGCCGATGTAAGCCGGATCAGCCAAAACGCCAGTTATGCCCGCTATGCCTATCCGCTTGGCGCCGGTTAGCGCGGCGGCTGCTGCAGCGTGAACATATTGAAGAAATTCGGCGCGGCCGGTTGTGCGGGCGGAGCGGCGCGCCGGACCGGCCGTCTCACGACTTTCTTCGGGGCTGCGGCCTTTTTTTTCGGAGCGGCCTTGGCTCGTTTCAGCCCCGGCGCAGCTTTCGGGACCGGAACGGTCTCGATCGACTGCCAGGTCGAACCGACTGAATTGTCCGGCTCCGGCCGGCTTGCGAGCTTGGTCTCCGGCTCCTTGCCTGGCTGCACATCGGCTTCATTGTCGGCTTTCGCGCCCCGTTCGGCAATCGAGCCGGTGGTGGCCGGCGCCTCGGACGGGGGCGTGTCGGCGGTTATGGCCGGTGCGGCGGACACGACTGGAGCCCGCAATTCCGGCGGAAGCTCGAGGATCGGCGGATACTGGACCGCGACGCGGATATCCGGCTCGGGCGCGGGCTTCGGCGCTTCGGTCACGGCAATGGCTGGGGCCGGTGCTGGCGGTGCGGGTTCCGGCTTTGCTGCCTCCGGCGGTGCGGACTGCGGTGTTGCGGTCTCCGCCGGTGCGGCTTGCGGCGTTACGACTTGTGGAGTTACCACTTGTGGCGTTACGGCCTGCGGCAATGCGGCGTCCAATGGCGCGGCTGCCGGCGATGACGTCGCCGCTCTCTCGACCGGTGATTTTGTCGTATCGATGGCTGATGTCCGAACCGGCGCTGCTTCCGGTTCCGATGGCTTCTCCGCTACGGGGAATTCATGGGTCACGTCGCGAACCGGGTTGCGCAGGGCTTTCGCCGTGACCGCGAAATCAAGCGCCAAGGGTTCCGGCTGGCGTGTCGGTGCAGGCCAGCTCAACGCAATCCGGTTGACGGGTGTGGCGTCAAGAGCGGCGATCGAGTCGGTGCTCTTCTTCGGTTCGCTGATCAGCCGCGATGACGCGTAGAAGCCGACGCCCACCGTTAGCACGAAGGTCGATATCACGGCAGCGATGACGATCCGAAGATCGGGAAGCATTTGCGAATCCGGCAGCCATAAACCGATGGTTCGCCCGAACGGGCGCAGCACGCACGACACCAGAGCTAAGAAAGCTGGCGCACCAGCGCCGCATCATGGTCGCGATAGCTGTAAAGGCCGACGGACCGCCGACCTCATCGACGAATCCTTTCTGATTCGTGCGGGGCCGTCATGCAAATATTGGGACAAAAGAATGTCGGGGACGGACCTGATATAAGCTTGAGAACTCGCAGGAACATTGGGTCCCGCGAATTCCCTGATCGGCCTGTCAGCGCGACGAAGCGCGGCTCAGCGAGCCGCAGTGCTGCCCGGTGCGCGCGGACCCTTGCCGTCGCCGCGCACCACGACCTTGGTGCCGACCTTGACCCGCGAATAGAGGTCCATGACGTCTTCGTTCAGCATGCGAATGCAGCCCGAGGATACGAACTGGCCGATCGTCGACGGCTGGTTGGTGCCGTGCACGCGGTAGATCGTCTTGCCGAGATAGAGAGCGCGTGCTCCCATCGGATTGCTTTCGCCGCCGGCCATGAAGCGCGGCAGATAGGGCTGGCGCTCGATCATTTCCGAGGGCGGATGCCAGTCAGGCCATTCCGCCATGCGGGTGACCTTCTCGGTTCCGGCCCAGGTGAAGCCATCGCGTCCGACTCCGATTCCGTAGCGGATCGCAGTGCCATCGCCGTTCACGTAATAAAGGAAGGTGCTGGGCGTATCGATGATGATCGTGCCGGCCGGTTCCTTGGTCTGATAGTCGACGATCTGTCGCCGGAATTGCGGCGGCAGTTCCTTCGGCTTGCCGACTTCCGGCTGGTCTTCCGGCGGCAATGCCGCGATCACGGCCGGCGGAATCGAGCCGGTGGTGCCGGGATAGCCTGAGCGGCCGGCCTCAATTCCCATCGGCGGGCGGGGCGCGCCGTAGCGCGGGTCGTTCGGACCCGACAAAGGTCCGGCTGCCGGCGGCGCGTAGGTCCCTTGAGGAGCACCGTAAGCGGCCGGCGGCTGTTGTGCGCCATAGGCTACAGGGGGCTGCGCGCCATAGGCTGCCGGAGGCTGGGCACCATAAGCGACCGGGGGCTGAGCGCCGTAAGCGGCCGGTGGCGGGGAATAGGCGGCCGGCGCTTCGCGGTAAGCCGGTCCATAACCCGGAGCAGGGCTCGCATAGTTGCGATCCGGCGGCGGCGGCAAAGTTCCGGCCGGCGCCGACACCCGCGGATGCAAATCGTACGGATAGGCCCCGCGCTCACGATCGTTGGCTGGGGGCAGCTGCTGGCTGCTGATCGACGGGTCGTAGGGACGCTGAGTCGCTATTCCCGGAGGCGGCAAGCGGCCATCATCATCATCGTCGTCGTCGAGCGTGATGACGCCGTTCCGCTCGCCACCGCGATAACCGCCCGGCGGATAGGAATATTGCGCCCATACCGGCTCTGCGATGGCGACGCCAAGTGTCGCGAGCGAAGACAATAAAACCAGACGCCGCATGCCGCTTAAGTCCCCCGTCCGTCTCGAACTGTCGTTAGCCTATGCTGGATAGATTAGGCAGCATGAAGGCGTGGTAAAGGCCGCCATAAAACAACGAATTTGTGATCCGGCCGTTTATTCGGTCGAGAAGCCGCGGTTCCTGACATAGGCGCCGAAATCCCGTCGCTGCGGCTGCGCATAATGGCGGGCTTTCTCCTCCGACCACCCGTATTCCGGCGCCTGACCCCAGATTCCGCTGTCGCGCTGCTCGCGATAGGGCGCTGCCTTTTCCCTGCGCCGGTCATAGGCCCCGAGCTCGGTCGCGAAGTCATGGTCGCCGAACCGGTCGCGGTGGACGGTCATGGTCAGCGGCAGCCGCGGTGACATCCGTCCCTGGTCCGAGGGCCAGCCGAGGCAAAGTCCGGCAAACGGGATCACCCGTTCCGGCAGGGCGAGCAGTTCGCCGATCCGCGCCGCATGGTCGCGAATGACGCTGATCGGGCAGGTGCCGAGACCCATCGCTTCCGCCGCGATGACGGCTGTCGCCAATGCGATCGCGGCGTCGCTGGCGGCATTGAAGACAAGGTCGAAGTGATTGTTCGGAAAAGGTTTCCCGCGCAATTCCGCGATTGCCGGAAGACGGCGCCCATTGGCCAGGAAGACCAGGAAGGCGGGGGCGGTGCCGACCCACGGCATGTCCGGGATCAGGGCCGCGATGTTGCGCCGGATGTCCGCGTCTTCCACCACCACGATGTCGCGCTGCTGCAGGTCGCTTTTCGAGGGCGCTGACAGCGCGCAGGCACAAATCAGGCGAACCATCGCCCCATCCAAAGGTTGTGCGGAATAACGCCGCAGGACGCGATGTTTGACGATTGGTTCGACGCGATCGAGGCCGGGCCAGGATGGATCGACCGGCACCTTCTCACCGAAACGGTCCTGCAGCAGAGATTCGATCTGTTCGGCAAGGGTCACTGGCATCTCCGGGGGTGGCCTGCTCTTACGGACCGCCAACGTAGGCGCAAAAGGGAAAATGGCGAATGCCATCGATGAGCGACTGGAAAATTGCCGCGGCCGTGCAGCCCAGACCCGACGATTATGCCTACGACCTCGATCGCGCCCTGCAATCGGTGGTCGGCCTGCGCGCGACAATGCCTCCGGATGCATTCACGGCGGACACCTTGGGCACAGAGCGGGCCGGACACGGTGTGCTGATCCGCGACAGCGGACTGATCCTCACCATTGGCTATCTGATTACGGAGGCAGAGCAGATCTGGCTGCATCTCGCCGACGGCCGCGCCGTTCCGGGGACGGTCATTGGCTTCGACGCCGTGAGCGGATTTGGGCTGGTCCAGGCGCTGGGGCGTGTCGATCTGCCGGCTCTGCCGCTAGGAGACTCAGCCACCGTCGCGCTTGGCGACCGGGTGGTCCTTGGTGGTGCCGGCGGCCGCAAGCGGTCGGTCGCGGCGCGGGTGGTCGGCAAGCAGGAATTCGCCGGCTATTGGGAATACGTGCTGGACGAGGCGATTTTCACCGCGCCGTCGCACCCGAATTGGGGCGGGACGGCGCTGATCGGCGAAACCGGAGAGCTGCTGGGCATCGGATCGCTACAGCTTGAGGGCAGCACGGGCAGCGACATCAACATGGTCGTCCCGATCAATCTGCTGAAGCCGGTGCTCGACGACATGCTCACCTACGGCGCAAGAAACGAACCGCCACGTCCGTGGCTTGGGATGTATGTTGCCGATTCCGACGAGAAACTGGTGGTGATGGGACTGGCCGGCCGCGGTCCCGCGCAGCGTGCGAAGGTCGAGACGGGCGACATCGTGCTTGCGGTCGGCGGGACGAAGGTGGCGAGCCTCGCCGATCTGTTCCGGAGAATCTGGGCGATCGGAGCTGCGGGAGTCGACGTGCCGCTGACGCTCTCGCGCGAGCAACGCACTGTCGACATCATCGTCAAGTCGGCAGACCGCAGCAGGTTTCTGAAGACGCCGCGCATGCATTGACGCTGGCGGTTGAGTTTTCGCCGCGCGGGAAAGCGGGGGCTATTTGCCGGATGCGGCGTAGGCCGTCGTCTCGAACTGATCGGCCTGAAGCACCATGTTGCCGATCAGGCTCGCGACCGAAAAGCGGATCGGGGCGAGAATGCGCGTGCCGGTGACGGGAACGAGCCACACCTCGATGTCGCGGCCTTCCGACAGGAACTTGATCAGTTGGCTCGATGATCGATGGCCGGACATCGGCGTGAACTTGATGGCGCAAACCAGCGCGGCCTTCTGCCGGCCGCCTTCGCCCTTGATCATGTCGGTTCGCTTGAATGACAGCGCGAGATCGTAGCGGCGGCGCCCGTCGAACATCGACAGCGTTCGCTCGCATGCCTGGCGCGACAGCGCGTCGGCTGGGCCCGGCTCGGTACCCGGAATCAGAAAAGCCGACAATGGGTCGATGACGCCGATCTTGTGCGACGGCGCTATCGGGACCCGATCGGACTCGAGCGGCGGCTCCTCGACCTTGAGGTCGCGCACCCGCGCGCCATCGAAGGTGATCTGCACATTGACCTTCTCGTCCTCGCGCACGACGTCGGAGACGAAGCTGACAGATTCCGGTTGCCCGTCCTTGATCCGTCCCCTGGCCATGACGGTGCCTTCGCCCTTGACAAGGAGACTGAGGAAGCCGCTGACCCCGCCCTTGGCCGAGGTGGTATAGTCGGAAGGGGCGAGCTGGGCGCGCCAGGTCAGTTTCCCGATCGCGATCCCGGCCATGGTTAGCGTGTAGCGCGCGTCAAACTGCGCCTGCGCAGATGCAGGACCGGCAATGCCGGTCGCAATCGCCAGGGCTGCGACCGGCGCAAGGATTGCGGTTGCGAATGTCGGCGCCATCAATGTCGCCGCCCGCGGCGGCAATCCCTCGTCACTCGTTCAGCTCCGGGAACTATAGGAGACCGCTGCACCGATTGCTTCCGGAACTTGCCGGGCACGTCGGCCGCCGGCCGGCACGGTTAACTGCCGCGCTCCCAGCTCATTCGGCGGCCTGGATCAACTCGATCGCGTCCACCCGGCTGGAATAGAAGGCCAAATGGCCGGCTATGTCACGCACGGCATCAAATGGGGCTTCGTAGGTCCAGATCGCGTTGGCGGACATGCGGCCATCGACCGCGATCGAATAATAGGCTGCGTCACCCTTGTAGGGACAATGCGTCGTGTGATCGGTGCGCGACAGCGCGCTCATGTCGACATCCGCGCGGGGAATATAGTGAACCACCGGGTAGGCGGCTTCCCGGAGCGCCAGCGCACGGCGCGAATCCGCAATCACCCGGCCGCCATGTGTGATGCGTATCCGATGGCCGGCCGGCTGGATGGTGATGGGGTGGTTGGCGTCGGGGAGCTTCATTCAACCTGCCTCTCGCGTCGCGGTGGGCCGGAGATAGGGGCGGCGGCGCTCGCCCAGAATAGCGGGTCCAGCGATTTGTCGCAGGTTCCCGAAATCGACGCCGGCCAGGCCCCGCCATTGCAGGTGCGGACCGGAGAGAGCTAACATTTTCAGTGGCGCACCCGACACGATTCGAACGTGTGACCTTTGCCTTCGGAGGGCAACGCTCTATCCAGCTGAGCTACGGGTGCTTCGGGGGCCTACATAGCCCAAGCCACGCCCGCGCGGCAATGCCTCGCTTTTTGGCACGGAAAAGCGCGCAATCGCGTGCCGTATCGCCGTTTTGGCCGCTTTGCCCAGCGGGTCGCGCAGCCGCGGATACGCGAGTTTACGTTCCGTAAACCATACGCGGTTATCCATTCATTAAGCATAACTGCACCGGCAGGCCGGGAAGCCGCTGCTCATCGATGGTGGGTCGCGGCGTGCCTTTGGGCTCGACGTGCGGCCGGATTTCGGGGGCCGAAGATGCAACGAGTCGTTCCTGCCGTCGTCGGTGCGATGGTCGCATCACTGGGCCTTGCCGGAAGCGCGCGGGCGGCGGATGTCCCCCAGGGCTATGTCGTGCCCGCGCCGGCAGCCTCCCTGTACAACTGGACCGGCATCTATGTCGGCGGCCAGGGCGGCTATAGCTGGGGCACCTTCGACATCAATCCTCGCGGCACAGACATCGATGGCTGGTTCGCCGGCGGGCAGATCGGCTTCAACTGGCAGAATGGCCGATCGCCCTGGGTGTTCGGTATCGAAGTCGATTCCGCTTTCGGCAATATTGAGCGCGACGTCGACCGCATCACCGTCAATACGTTCGCCAGCGCATACAGCAAGGTCAATTACTTCGGCACCGCGCGCGCCAGGATTGGCTACGCCATCGACCGCGCGATGATTTACGGCACCGGCGGCCTGGCCTGGGCGCACAGCGAGCTCGGGTATTACGTCAACTGGCAACAACTGAGCGGTTACGCGACATCGAACAACAGCCATATCGGCTTTGTCGCCGGCGCGGGCTTCGAGTGGGCGCTGTCGCGCAGCTGGACGATGAAAGTCGAATATCTCTACACCGGATTCGGCGCCGAAAATTATCTGGCCGGAACGGTTCCGGGCGGCATCAACGCCGATCTCGGATTCAGCACCGGCAGGCTCGGGGTCAATTACATTTTCGACTGGGGACGGCCGTTTGTCGGTCCGAAATACTGACCGACGCGCGTTTTCGTATTAACCCCGACTTGCCGAGGCTGCGCGCAGCGCACTAATTCTTGCTTTCGGCTTCACGTCATCTCGATGAAGCGTGCCGAGCGGCGCGGCTGGTTTGTCGTGCCGACCAGACCGCGGTCGTGTGAACGCAGCCCGCGATGAGCTGCTGAAGCATCCGCTGTTGCCGGTGTTGTTCAGACGCGCGCGCGGAGACACGCCGTCTGCCGGTGCTCGCAGGCTCCGGGATCAGTCCGCGTCAGGATGCGCCGCGTGCGAGAATTCCGGATCGTGATTTGCGTCCTGCGCCAGCGTCGCCCGTCGTGTGGTCCCATCCACCCGGGGGGGTGGCGACGACAACGGCCTCTTTCGGCTGCACCTTCGGCGTAAACTGCTGAACGGCGGTTCGGGCGCTGGCCAGGAGTGCCGGTTCGAGTTTGCTGCCGATTTCATCGCGATGTCGTGCGGCCTCGCGGTCGCCCTGAATTGCCGCCAGCGCGAACCATTTGTAGGCTTCCTGATGACTCTGGTCGATGCCGATGCCGCGCATCAGCAGAACGGCCAGATTGTACTGACTGTCTGCAATGCCGCGTTCAGCCGCACGCTGGAACCAGCGCGATGCCGTCTTGTAGTCGCGCCGGCCATCGATCCCTTCGGCGTAGAGCACGGCGAGATTGTGCATCGCCTTGGCGTTGCCTTTCTCGGCCGCGGCGAGGTAGTGCGTGCGAGCCAGCGCAAGATCCTTGTCCACGCCCTGACCTTTTTCGTACAGGCTTCCGATCCACAGATGCGCGGGGATAATGCCTGACTTTGCCGCACGCCTGAGCCAGCGCAGACCTTCCTCGGCATTCACGGGTGCGGAATTGCCTTCGACGAGTCTGACGCCGACTTCGTATTCGGCTGCAGGCTTGCCTTTGGCTGCTTCGGCGCGAAGTTGCGACGGAAGAGTCTCCGGCAACGGCAGGGAGGGTTCACGCGCGGCTTCGCGCGCCCCGGCCGCGACAGGGACCGGCCGGCCGATCACGCCGGTGTTCTCGTTGTCACCGGCGGCCAAAGCCGTTTGCTGAACCTGCCGTTCCGGTGACGGCGAGATCGTTTCCGGAGCTTGCGATCGCGCCAGGTCCGGGACCTCCTGCTCGGCAAGGTCCGTCCGGTCCACGGGCGTCTTGGCGACAGTAGCCTGCAATGCGCCGGCTTTCGAGATTTCCGGCAGCGAAAAATCGGTCAGTTGCATCGAAACTCGGCCCGCGACAGCAGCAAGTGCGATTACCACCAGGCTGAAGATCAGCGGGCGGATCGGGATGACGATCGCTCGCCTTTGCATCTGCGGCTCGTCGTCTCCGGCCAGATCAGCATAGGCGGCGTGGTCATGACGGCCAGCTTGCGGAAAGTCGCGGTCATAGTCGTACGCAACGCCACGGAGGCTTCTCGTTGCAGGATGACGTCCGTCGGTCGGGCTCGCGTAATCCGGAGCGGAATCGTGCCGCGCGAGCGCAGTCCGCGGCTCGCGCGGTGTTCGCAGATTGAGTGCAAGCTGGCCGACCAGTCGCGAGAGCGTGTCGTGGGCTTCCTGCAGCGCGTCCTGCGCGCTCCTGTCACCGGCCGGAATACCTGGCTCATGAGCCGGAGCAGCGAATGCCGGAGCCTCCTTCTGCAACGCATCAAGCCTGAGATTGATATCTTTCAGGCTGCGTTCGATCGAAGCGGGCAGGGTCTCCGCGGATGTCGGCGCAGGCTTCGCAGGTTCGCGACGAGGACTGTCTGAAATCGCCAAACGGTCGCACCTTGCGATAAGCCCGCGCACTTCCTCAGACAGTGCATTCAAGGTGTCTGCCGACGAGGCGAGCTGCGCAATGGCGTTCAGGGAAGAGATGACGGCTTCGATCTGGGGTTTCGGCGAGACCTGCCGGGTACCCTGTCCCGGGCTGAGGCGCTGCGTGAGGTTCTGCAGCGCTGTGTGGAACGCCGTAAGACTTTCGCGCGGCTTCAAATGGTGCAGAACCTCGCGAACGTCGCACAATCCCTGTTCGATCGGCGCGAGACGGTCGGGCTCGACGCCCGACTTTCGGCTTGCGTCGATACGCTGAACGAGCGTGGCGATGCCGCCTTCGAGAGTCTCGATCGTGCGGAACGGGATCGCGCGCATCAATGGTGCGACGATGTCATCCAGGGTCTGTTGCACCTGTCCTGCGGCGGCTGCCGGAGCGGCGGCGTGATGCCGCACCGCTTCGATCCCGGCGGTCAGGGCACGCAATTGTCCGTCCAGTGCCGGCGGTGTCTGGGCGACCGGCGCCGCATGGGACCTGCTGTCGGAAGCCCGGGCGCGAGACTGCAGCCACCACAAGCCGCTCCGACGCGTGGTGTCTGATTGAACGGCTGCGACATAGGCGCCGTGAGAGGGCTGCGGTTCGGCCCGGTCCCGGCTTGGGAAACGATATGCAGACGGACCCGCCGGCGCCGGCTGGCGAGTTTGTGCCGTGCTGGGAAACGCGAAGCTGGGGGCTGCGTCGAAGGGGTATTGGCGCGGATAGCCGAAGGCGGCGTCCGGCTGACCTTGCTGCCGTCGCGTAGCGGCAGCGGCGAGGCCGTCATCGGCCGGACCATACGGATGCGTAACGGGCGCCCGCCATCCATTCTGCGCGAAATGCTCGTTTGTCGACCCGCGCCTGTTCATGCTCTCGACCCGCTCAGCTTCAACGACCGGCGGCCCGCACGCGCAGAATTCTAAAGATTGGCTTGCGCCGCGAAGCAGGGGCTGCCTTCAGCGCTCACCTTTTTCTCTTATAGTAAAGAAGAGGTTAAACACCGTTGTGACCCGGAGAATTCAGCCGACCGCGCGTTAGCCTTTCCTTAACAATTGTTTTTTGACGCTGCAGGTCGGGCGGACTCAGGCGGGCCGGCCTGCTGAATCAGAAATACAAGGCGACCACGCCGCCGGCGCCTGCGATCATCGACATCGACACGACCAGCCAACCGACAAGCAGCCAGACCGACCGCGTATACGGACGCCGCGAGCGCTTTCCGGGGCGGCGACCGATCCCTGAACGAGGATGGCTGACGACCAGCGCTTCGGCTGCGAGAGCGGAAGAGCTGGGCATATATTCCTCGGACAGATCGGCAATCGCGAGGGCGCGTTCCGGCGCTTTCGATGACGCGGCGCGGGCCGCAATTACCCCACGGATATGCTTTGACATGGCAAGGATCTCGTTCGACAGCGCCACAATACCCGCATCCAAATGGAGCGAGCGATCAACTTGCCGCTACGGTAAATAACGAAAATTTAACCATAGGGCGGCGCTGCGCGATTGCCGGCCCAGGGGCGGATCGCGTTGGCCGCCGGTCAATAGGCGTTCTTGTGAGCGGCTTTAGAGAACACCGTCGAGAACAGGATCTTGATGTCGAGCCAGATCGACCAATTGTCGATGTAATAAAGATCGCACAAGATGCGGCCCTGGAGTTGCTCCTCGGCGACGATCCCGCCCCGGAAGCCGTTGATCTGCGCCCAGCCGGTGATGCCGGGTTTGACATTGTGCCGCCGTGCATACAGCGCGATCTTCGATCCCCATGCGCGATCGTGAGCGAGGGCGTGCGGGCGCGGGCCGACAAGCGACATGTCGCCTCTGATCACATTGAGGATCTGCGGCAACTCGTCGATGCTCCACCGGCGCATGAAGTGGCCCAGGCGGGTGACGCGCTCATCGTGACGCGTGGCCTGACGGACATGCGCGCCGTCTTCCAGCGCGGACATCGTCCGGAATTTGTAGATCAGGAAAGACTTCTGATTGAAGCCGTAACGTTGCTGCCGGAACAGCACCGGGCCCGGACTATCGAGTTTGATCAGGATCGCGATCACGAGAAAGAACGGCAGAAGCGCCAGCAGAAGAAGCGACGCAACCAGTATGTCGAACACCCGCTTGACGGTGGTGGCTGCGCCCGACATCGGCGGATTCAGCAGATGGAGACTTGCGATCGGTCCGAGCTTCTCGATCGTGATGTGATCGAAGCGCTCCAGAATCCGTTCCGGCGCGAGGCTGATCGAGCACGGCAGCGTCATGAATGCATCGATGCAGCGATCGATCGTGGCCTGGTTCGACCAGGGTGCAATCAGCATGATGTTGTCCGGGGACAGCGCGCGCGCTTTCGCGACGGCGCTGTTCAGCGAGTCGCCTGTCTGGTCCTCGGTCGGCGACAGATAGCCAATGCCGACGATCTGACACCCCAGGGAGCGGAGATTGTAGCGCTGGGTGAAATCGCGGACATCGGCCTCGTGTCCGACCAGAAACAGGCGCTGTCCGGAAATCAGCCCGAGCCGGCTTGCGGCATCGAAGGCGAGAACGCGCAGCACATACACGCTGGTGAGCGAGACCAGCCCGGCGACATAGAACAGGACCAGCCATCCGCGCGAATAGAGAATGCTCGTCTTCGACAGGAAGCCGAGGATCACCAGGCAGATGAAGGCGAATGTCCAATAGCGTGCAATCTGCGCGGGACGCAGATCGAATTTCAGATGCTTCGAGAACAGATACTCGTCACGGTAGAGGCAGGGAATAAGGTAAAGCAGCGCGGTCATCAGTCCGACCTTGACGTAGTCGGTGAGCGGCCCCGCGTCCTGATAAACGAATGTGTGATAGAGCACGCCCGTGCCGACCGAGACGAGGATCACGGTGGCCGCGTCTGCGCCGCCGGCGATCAGGGCAAGGGTGAAACGGCGCAGAGATGGCCGTGACACGATTGACGGGCCCGTTCCCGACCTTTGGTTCAACCAGGTATTCGTCACCGCAAACGCCGCCTGTTCCAAAAAGAGGCGGTTTGCGCGACCGCCATCGCTTGTGATGACGAGTCAGCAATTGCGGGGCCGCGGCCGCGTTTACCAATGGCGTCCGAGCGAGCGACTTGTGTTGCGCCTGAAAAATGCGGGTTCGTCTGAGTTGACGTGCGGCGTGCGCTGTGAGGCCGCGCCGCCCAGGCCGCCGCGACGCTGTGCCGGATGTCCTAAGCTGGCACGCGAACGCGAAGCGCCGTGGCAGCGTTAATTCATGGCGCCATTAATTGACGGACTTGACGTTGATCGTGTTCCGAAGCGCGAAGCCGTCGCCGGCCGTCGCAATCATGGTGCGGACGAATGTCAGGAACTTGGTGAAGTCGACGGTCGCCGCATTCGAGATGTAGATGACGTCCTTGTTCTGGATCGGCGTTGAGGTCGCGAGAAAGTATCCGGCCGGATCGCCGAAATTCGCCCAGTAGATCACCGGGACCTGGCGGGTGTTGCCCCAGCGGCTGATGTCGACGCCCAGTTCTGCGAGATATTCGGTCGGCTCCACGCGATAGATGAAGACCGTCCGCGGATCGGCCTGGGAGTCGATCAGGCCGCCGGCCTTGCCGACGGCTTCGGCCAGCGACAGGCGGTCCTGGTCGAAATTGAACTGGCCCTGCTGTCCGGTCGCGCCGAAGGCGAGAAATGTCTGCTGCTCGCTGAAGACGTAGATGGTGTCGCCGGGCTGCACGTTGATGTTGTTGTCCGGTTCCGCGATCAGCCGGTTGAAGCCGACCGTCTGCTTGTGGCCACGCCGCTGCAATGTGACAAATGTCTGCCAGCCCTGGTTCTTCGGACCGCCTGCGCGGGCAATCGAGTCGAGAATGCGTTCTCCCGGCAGCGACAGCGCAAATTTGAGCGGGCTGTTGACGTCTCCCATGACGCTGACAAGGTTCGAGCGTTGCTCGGCGATCGTGATGACGACTTGCGGCTCGATCGCCCGGTTTTTCAGGCGGCTGACGATGTCGCTTTGAACCTCCGGCACGGTCCGGCCGGAGGCGCGAACCTGCCCCGCATAGGGAACGGTGATGTTTCCGGCGCGATCGACGGTCTGGTTGGGGATCTGGACGAAATTGCCGGGCCGTGATGCCGCCTGCAATGGAATGAACAGGCCGCCGGCCTGCGCCTCGAACACCGTGACTGCGACAACGTCGCCGACGCCAAGCCGGATGTCGGGCGCCGGCGGCCGGTCGGAAAACGTACCTACGCCCTTGAGCCCGCCGCGGCGTGAGAGCGCAGTCGCCACGCGAGGCGACAGCGGCACGAGTTCGTATTGAGCGTCCGGCCCGCCATTATAGGCCATGATGTCGGGGCTGTAGGGGCCCGATGCCGAAAACAGGCCGCAACCGGTCGTCAGCAGCGGAACGAGCGCGACCGAGATGCGCGCCAGCCAGGTTCGCGCCCAAGCGGATTGCGGACGGGAACCGGCGCGGCTCGCACCCTCGCGGGGCAACCGGTCGCGCGGACCCACCGCAACAATGGGGCACCTGAAAATCGTCATCGAACCCAGTTCGGCATGCGAGCACTGGGGCGATAATTCGAAGTTTATGGTTAATGGAGCTTTAAGAAGCGCGGCCGCGTCCGCCGCGGGCGACCGTATTCCGCCGCTTGATACTATTCGGCCGTGTCCGGCGCGGGCCGGCAGTTAATCATTCAAGGGCTGTTTGCTTGCGCCGCAGGAGGCGATGCCATATCCGGCTTTGGGGGGTAGGCCTTTGTCGGGCGGCCGTTTTTCGAACCGACAACGTCTCACGGCACGGGACGTAAGTGTGTGAGTAGGTCATCGCCATGCTTAACGCCAGCCCGCTCAGGCGACCGGAGATCAGCGCACCGACCGCGCCGGGGTCGGACGGCAACGTTGCGATCGACCTCCACGGTATCTTCCGGTTCTTGCGCCGGCGTGCGGTTGTCATTGTCGCCGTTGCTGCAGTGACAGGCCTGATGGGTTTGATCTACAGCCTGACGGCAACTCCCAAATATACGGCAGCTTCCCGGGTTCTGGTCGACAACAGCAGCATCAAGGCGTTGCGCGACCAGTCTGCGACGTCGGATTCACCTGTGTCGGTTACGCTCGACAGCCAGGTCGAGATCATCAAGTCCGAGCGTGTGCTCCAGCGCGTCGTGAAGCAGCTGAACCTCGCAAAAGAGCCGGAGTTTCAGAAGCAGCCGGGCCTGGTGACCAAACTCAAGAACACGATCGCCGGACTGATTTCACCCGGAGAAGTCGAGCAGGCGGAGCCTTTCGAGGACGAACTGCTGGTCGACTGGCTGAGAAGCGATCTCGATGTCCGGCGCGTCGGCTTCACCAATGTGATCGAGATCAGGTTTACGTCGCGCAATCCGGAACAGGCGGCGCGAGTCGCGAACGCCGTCGCCGATGCCTATCTCGCCGATATTCTGGAAGCAAAACACGAGATGGGCCGGCGTGCCGGACTCTGGCTCGAAGAGCGTTTGAAGCAATTGTCGGAACAGACCTCGGAGTCCGACAAGGCGGTCCAGAAGTTCAAGTCGGACAACAACATCGTCAACACCGGGCGCGGCCTGATCAACGAGCAGCAGATCGCCGAGGTCAGCACGCAGATCATTCTGGCGCGGACACAGGTTGCCGAGGCGAAGGCCCGGTGGGACCGTGTCGAAGAAATCCTGAAGGGCGACGCCAGCGACGCGACGATTACCGAGTCGCTGCGAAACGACGTCATCGTCAGGCTGCGCCAGCAATATCTGGAAGTCGCGCGGCGCGAAGCCGAGCTGTCGGCGCGCTATGGCTTCAAGCACATGGCCGCGGTCAATCTGCGAACCGAAAAGAACCAGCTTCTCGACAACATCAAGGATGAGCTCCGGCGCATCGCGCAGAGCTACAAAAGCGATTACGAAATCGCAAAGCTTCGCGAGACGACCCTGCAGAACAGCCTCGACGCGCTTGTGTCGCAGACACAGAACACCAATCAGGCGCAGGTCAAGCTTCGCGCCCTGGAAAGCGCCGTCCAGACGTCGCGCGAAGTGCAGGAAAATTTCCTCAAGAAATACATGGAAATCGCGCAGCAGGAGTCCTTCCCGGTCACCGAGGCGCGGATCATCTCGACGGCGAAGACGCCCCGCTACAAGAGTTCGCCCGCGACCACCCGCATCACACTGGGGAGCGGCTTTCTCGGTCTGTTTCTCGGCCTGATTTTCGCTCTCGGCCTCGAGGCGACCGACTCGACCTTCCGCACACAGGGTCAAGTCGAAGACGTTCTCGGCTGCAAGGCGCTGGGAATCTTGCCGGACATCGGCCATCCGACATTGCCGTACCGCACGCTGCGCAGCGGTTCGATGGCGCGCGCCGGTCCCGGAAAACGCTTGCTCAGCGACGATCTTGGATCGCTGCGCTATGCAGTCGACAATCCCACGTCGCACTTCGCCGAGACGTTGCGCCACGTCAAGCTCGAGGCGGCCGCCATTGCGCCGGTCGCAAGCGGCGGCCAGGTGATCGGCTTCTGCTCGACCAGACCAGGTGAAGGCAAGAGCTTCGTCGCCGCGAACTTCGCCGAGGCGATGGCCGATAGCGGCCGGAGTTGCATTCTGGTCGACTGCGATCTGCGGTATCCGGCGCTGACCTATATGCTCAGCCCGGAAGCGGATTACGGTTTGGCCGAAATCGTCAAGGGGCGGGCGGCGCTGGATGGCGCGGTCTGGACGGACAGTCTGACAAGAATGGCGTTCATGCCTGCCGCTTCGCAGGGGCAGGTTCACAATCCGCACGATCTGCTCGCTTCGGCGGGCCTGCAGGATCTCGTCGAGGCGCTCCGCAAACGGTACGACTTCGTCGTGCTCGATCTTCCGCCCATCGTCCCATTCGCGGATGTTCGCGCGATGATCGACGTCGTAGATTCGTTCGTCTTCATCGTCGAATGGGGCAATACGAGCCGCGACGCGGCGTTGTCCGCGCTCCGGGCCGCGCCCGGCATCGAGGACAAGCTTCTCGGTTGTCTTCTGAACAAGGCCGACGTGGACAAGCTCAGTCACTATTGCCGCAACGGCGAGAGCAACTATTACGATCGGTATCGCGCGGGCCAGGGCTACAAGCGGGGCATGCGGGCATGAAGTGGGTCAGCGCGGTCAAGCGGCCGTCGTCCCGGGGATTGCGTCCGCGATGACCGGCACAATTCTCGTCAATCATCTGCTCGAGCCGCCGAACCTGATTTCCGGGATCTCGCGCTATCTGTTTGCCTTGCTCGAGGAACTGGCGCAGTCGCGGCGCTATCGCTATGTGCTCGCGACCACATGGGATGCCGAAAGTCTCCCGGCATCGTTGCGGCAGACGGCGATCGACATCCGCACTCTTCCCTATCATCCGAAGACGCCGGTCAACGTCATGAGCCAGGTCGCGACCGTGCCGCGGCTGATGCGCGAGACCGGCGCCGCGCTCGAGTTCAACTGCAATCCGGTCGGGTGTTTCTGGGGAGGCTGGCCGCGCGTCATCACCGTGCATGACATGTACATGGAGACGATGCCCGATTCCTATCCGCTGAGGCATCGACTGTGGTGGAAGGCCCTGTTTCCGCTCAGCCTGCGAGCGGCCTCGGCGGTCGTCTGCGTGTCGCAGGCCACGCGGCGCGATGTCGAGACGCGATATCCGTTCGCCCGGGACAAGCTCGCTGTGGTCCATGAAGCGCCGATCATCGATGCTGCGCAACCCGGCGTGCCGCAGCCGGATGGCCGGTTCGACACACCCTATGGCCTTTATGTCGGCAATGTCTCGCCGAACAAGAATGTCGCCATTCTCGTCGAAGCGCTGAAGCAGCTGAAGCGGGATGGCGATGCGCCCGTCATCTGTCACATCGGTCGTGACCAGGCCGGGCTTCTGGCCGAGGCGGAACGGCGCGCGGGCGGCAACATCATCCGCAAGATGGGCACGCTGTCGGATGCCGACCTCGTCAGCGCCTATCGCGGCGCGACCTGCTTCATCAATACGTCGCTGAACGAGGGCTTCTGCCTCCCGGTGGTCGAGGCGCAGTCTCTCGGCGCGCCAGTCATCTGTGCCGATATTGCGGTGCTGCGCGAGGTCGCCGGCGAGGGTGCGCTGTTCTTTCCGCCGCATGACGCAGCGGCACTGGCGAGCCGTATCCGATCGATCTTCGGCGATGCGCAATTGCAGCGGCGGATGTCGCGAGCCAGCCTCGATAACGCCGCGCGCTTCTCGTGGCGCAAGGCAGCCGGCGAGACCGAAGCGATCTTCGATGCGGCCCTTACCGGGTACACGCGGCCGGCAACCGCGGATCTGCCGCAACAGGCGGGAGCGTTCGGTGACCGGTAAACGCGAGCCCGTTCAGCGCCGCCTGCGCATCGATCATACCCATATGGGCCGGCGCTCGACCGGCATTGAGCGCATCACCCGCGAGTTGTTCAGTCCATCGGTGTTGTCGCCGCTGCCGGTGGAGACCGTCACCGCGGGGAGCGGGCGCCTCGGCGTGGTCATGGCGCAGAATATGACGCTGCCGCGCGAGGCGCTGCGGCACAGCGACGATGTGTTTGTGTTTCCGGGATTTCCACCGTCTCCGTATTTTTCTCTCGCGCGCCGCGACAAGACGGTTCTTTACGTGCACGACGTGTTTCTCCTGACGCGGCGCGCCGAACTGAATCTCGCCGCGCGTCTCTATTTCGCACCGCTGTTCGCGCTCGCGGTGCGTTCGCTGAAATACTTCCTGACCAATTCCGAATACACGGCTTCGACGCTACGGCCGTTCTGCCGAGCCGATGCGAGCATCACGCTGTGCCGCCCCGCGGTGCGCAATGTGTTCGGGCTCACTGTCGGGGACCGTGCATCCCGCACTGACGCGCCGGGCTCGCTGACCATGTGCGCGATCGGGACGATCGAACCCCGCAAGAATTTCCGGGCGGCGGCGGAGATCTGCGGCGCTCTCTCCGCCCGCCTCGGTATTCCGGTGCATTTGCACATCATCGGACGCCCGGGCTGGGGCCCCGATGCGGAATGGCTGGCGCAACAGCCGTATGTGAAGCTGCTCGGTCCGCTGCCGGACCGGGACGCGCGCGCTGCGATCGAGGCCGCCGACTTTCTGATCTGCACCTCGCGCGACGAAGGCCTCGGCCTTCCGCTGCTCGAAGTCCAGCATGGCGGCGTGCCGGTGATCGCGCCGGATATGCCGGTGTTTCGTGAAGTGCTGGGACGTTCGGGCCTGCTGGTCGATGCGGAGAATGCTGGCGCAGCGGCGGCCGCGATCGCGACGCTGTACGCGTCGGAGGGCTGGCGCGCCCGATCCACCGAGGCGGCTCTGGCCAATGTCGCGCGCTGGAACGCGCTGGCCGAGAGCGATCATGCGGCGGTGTGCGGCATGTTCGCGCAGATGCTGGGCCTGGAGCGGCCAATGCGCGATATCGCCGACGCCGCGCCGGCCCACTCCCGCGCTGCATAAGTTGCCACCAGCGTCTGCGGGCGGCTGTTTAGATTTCGTTAACCATACCGGCAGCAGATTGCGCGCTGAATCACCGTCTCGGGAGGCGCTCGCATGAAGCCATTTCTTCTCGCCGGAGCTTTTCTGATCGCGGCGTCCGCTTATGCCGAAGCGCAGACCGCGCCGACACCGGCTCGGATCAATTCCCGTGTTGATTCGCTGAGATACAATTCCAATCCGAGCACGCTCGGGCCGAACGATTCACAAAGCCAGTATGGGTTGAGCAACCGGACGGATTCACGAATTCGCTCGCGGGTCGACTCGCTCAACTACAATACCAATCCGAGCCAGTTCCGGATTGTCGATCCGCGATTCAACGTTCAGCGGTTCTGAACCGCGCCGGTTTCGCCGGCCCAAACATGCCGGTCTCCCGCTCTTGCGGCGGTTAGGCTTAACACGCCAATCCTCCCTGTTCCGGCTGAAACGCCGATAAAATTCGACATGGTCCGGACCAGCGCTCCGGGTGCGATGACATCGCGCCGGGTGCGCTCCCGATCGCTCGTTCGTGTTTGCAATGGAATGCCAGTCTATGCGTAACCGTTATGGACTCGTCGAAATCGACGGCCAGGTCATCACCACCCGCAATCTCTCCGACTCGGTCGGCGCGATCGTGCGGCGTCTCGGTGAGATGAAGTCGTTTCTGGTTTGCACCCTCAACCTCGACCACCTTGTGAAGCTGCGCAGCGATCCGCGTTTTCGCGATGCCTATGCAAAGGCCGAGATCGTAATGCCGGACGGATTTCCGATCGTTGCCTTTGCAAAGATGGAGGGCGTGTCTCTCGAACGGGCGACCGGCGCCGACCTGATCGTGCCGCTATGCCGCGAGGCCGCAGCGCTGGGCTATCCGGTCTATCTGTTCGGCTCGACATTCGAAACGCTGCGCGTCGCCGGCCGCAATCTTTCGGCGACGATCCCGGGCCTGCAGATCGCGGGAATCATGGCGCCGCCGCAAAACTTCGACGTCGCCTCGCCGATGTCCGACGACGCCATCGCCATCATCGGACAATCCGGCGCGCGCATCTGTCTTGTTGCCCTGGGAGCGCCACGGCAGGAGTTGTTTTCGGCACGCGCGGTCGACAAGACAGCGGGCATGGCATTCCTGGGAATCGGCGCGTCGCTCGATTTCATCGCCGGCAGTCAGACGCGCTGTCCGCTGCTGGTGCGGAAACTCAATCTCGAATGGGCGTGGCGCGCTGCGTCCAATCCGCGTCGTCTGGTGCCGCGTTATGCGGCCTGCGCTGCGTTATTTGCGAGGCTCTACGCCGGCTATGCATGGCGCAACTGGTGGCCGGCTCAGTCCCGCTCCTGAAGCGCGGCTGAGATCAGCGCATCGATATCTTGCGCGCGAAAAAGCCTTCGGCAAATCGCTCAGGCGCGCGGCACTCCATTCCCCGCAACCGGGCGAGGCCCTGGAAGGTATCGGCATCGAACCATTGCTTGGAGCGCTGGGTCGCGAAATGCTTGTCCAGCAGCTCGATCTTGCGCTGCAGGATTGCGGCCGGCATCGACACGAAAAGGTTCGGCTGCCCGAGATCGCCATCCCATTTCGGGATTTCGTATTCGAGGATGAAGTGATCGCGGAACGTGTTCCAGGTCAGCCGGCACACCTCGCGATGATCCTGATGCGCATCGTCCTTGCGATGCGTGAAGATCAGATCGGGTGACACGCGCGCCTTGAGGTCTTCAAACCACGACTTGATGGCCTCACCCTGCTGGGGGAAAAAACCGTCGCGGAACGCAAGGGTCTGGATGCTCTGCCCAGCCGCGCCGGCAAGGAAGTCGGTCGCCGAGTTGCGCGCTTCCGCTTCACGATCGCCGGCGGCGCTCAGGACGCACCAATGCACGTCGAGCCGGATTCCGCGAGCAATCAGGCCGAGCAGGGTGCCGCCCAGTCCGATCTCGATATCGTCGGAATGGGCGCCCAGGCACAGAACGGACAAACGCTCACCGGGAGCGGGCAGATTGAGGGAGAGCATGTGAGCGTCAGATCCGCCGGACCAGATTGCGTTCGCGCTGGTTCTCGCTTTCGGGCGCCCAGGGCATCTGGCCGTTCTCGACCATTTCCTCCAGCACCTGGCGGTCCCGCAGCGTGTCCATGGCGCGCCAGAACCCTTCGTATTTGAAGGCGACCAGGTTGTTGTCCTTGATCAACCGGTTGAAGGGTTGCAGCACCAGCTCTTCGCCATCCTGGATGTAGTCGAAGATCTCGTTGCGGAAGATGAAGTAGCCGCCGTTGATCCAGACTTCGGACTCGGTGTTCGCGCGAAGCCGCTTGACCAGGCCGCCTTCGTCGAATTCGGCGAGATGGAAGTTGAACGGCGGGCGGACCGCGATGAAGCAGGCGAGCTTACCGCTGGCCTTGAAGAAGTCGATCATCTCGGGCAATGGCGCGTCGGTGAGCCCGTCGCTGTAATTCGCCAGAAAGATCTCTTCGTCCTTGACGTGTTCCTTCACCGCAACCAGCCGCTGGCCGATGTTGCGCCACACGCCGGTGTCGATCATGGTCAGGCGCCAGTCCGGTTGCTGTTCGCCGAGGATCTCGATTTTCTTGCCGAATTGCGACACCACGCAATTGTGGGTGGCGGCGGAATCGAGGTGCAGGAAATAGTCCTTGATGACGTTGGCCTTGTAGCCGAGGCAGAGCACGAAATCGCGGTGCCCGTACCGGCTGTAATATTGCATGACGTGCCACATGATCGGGTGCGATCCGACCGGGATCATCGGCTTCGGAATGCTTTCGGAATATTCCCGAATGCGGGTTCCAAGGCCTCCGCAGAACAATACGACCTTCATCGGTGATCCGCCTGCTTTTGTCCCGGTGGCGATGAGTAACGCGTTGTTGAACTCACGCCGCTGCGCCGGGTTTTCTCTTTGTCATCTCGCACCACAATCTCTGCGCAAGCGTCGGTGCGGAATCAAGTGTTGCACGCATCGTAGTCGCAGGATGTGAGCGTTAGCGTAAACAGCAATAACGACCGGTGTTTTCAGCGCCTCGTTGATCGAGCGCGTTTATCGTAGATCGGTGCGCACCACAAAAGAGCAAGTCCGAGAAGCGCGTTGAAGCATCGATAAAATTGCAACGTCCTGCTTAAGGTTAACGTGCGGCTGTCCAGCCGCTTCGCGCGCCGCGTGATAGCAGATCATCAGATATCGACGAGGAGGCCAGCGTGATCTTCACGGAAACCAAGCTGAAGGGCGCATACATTATCGAGCTCGAACGGCGCGAGGATTCGCGCGGATTTTTCGCGCGCGGGTTCTGCCAGAACGAGTTCAGGGCGCACGGATTGAAGCCGACCGTGGCCCAGGGCAACATTGCCTCGAATATCAAGGCCGGTACGCTTCGCGGCATGCATTTTCAGTATCCGCCCGCGGCGGAGAGCAAGCTCGTTCGCTGCACGCGCGGCGCGATCTACGACATCATCGTCGACCTCAGACCGGAAAGCTCGACCTATCTCCAGCATATCGGCGTCGAGCTGAACGAGGACAATCAGCGCGCGCTCTATGTGCCGGAGCGTTTCGCGCACGGCTATCAGACCCTGACCGACAAGACCGACACCAGCTATCTGGTCGGCGAATTTTATACGCCGGATGCGGAGGGCGGGCTGCTCTATGACGATCCGAGCCTGAAACTGAACTGGCCGCTGCCGGTAAGCGTGATCTCCGAGAAGGACCAGAAATTCCCGCTCTATCGCGAGATCGAGGGTGAACTGAAGCGCAAGATGAGCCGCGTGCTCGAACCGGCATGAGCCGGGACGGATCGATCACAGGCCTGTGCTGACAAGGGATATGACATGATACTCGTCGATGACGCTCTCCAGGCCCGCGAGGCCGCCGGCAATCCGATCCGCGTTGGCGTGGTTGGCGCTGGCTTCATGTGCCAGGGCCTGACCAATCAGATCGCGCATAGCGTTGCGGGGATGCAGGTCGTCGCGATCTCGAACCGGAAGGTCGAGCGCGCCGCCGGCGTGTTCAAGTATTCCGGCTATCAGGACGTCGCATTCGCCGATACACAGCGCGCGCTTGACGACGCGATTGCGTGCGGGCGGCCGGTGGTCACCGAGGATGCGTTCCTGCTTGCACGATCCGGCCTGGTCGATGTTCTGGTCGACGCCACCGGCTCGGTCGAGTTCGGCGCCCGGGTGACGCTTGAAGCGTTCAAGCACGGCAAGGACGTCGTGCTGTTGAATGCGGAGATCGACGCCACGATCGGTCCCATTCTCCAGACCTATGCGGCAAAGCACGGCGTCATCCTGTCGGCCTGCGACGGCGACGAGCCGGGCGCGCAGATGAACCTGTATCGCTGGGTGAAGGGTCTCGGCCTGACGCCGCGGGTGATCGGCAACGTCAAGGGGCTGCAGGATCCTTATCGCAATCCGACCACGCAACAGGGCTTCGCCGAGAAGTGGGGCCAGAATCCGGCGATGGTCACGAGCTTTGCCGATGGCTCCAAGATCAGCTTCGAACAGGCGATCGTGGCGAATGCGACCGGCTTCAAGGTGCGGTCGCGCGGCATGTCGCGCGGGCTGGAATATCGCGGCGACGTCATGCAGATCGGCCAGCTCTACGAAATCGACGAGTGCCGTCGGCTCGGTGGCATCATCGATTACGTGGTCGGTACGCCGCTGACCAAGGTCTATGTGCTGGCGGAACACACCGATCCGAAGCAGCAGCACTATCTCAATCTCTACAAGATGGGCGAGGGGCCGCTCTATTCCTTCTTCGTTCCGTATCATCTGGTTCATTTCGAAGTGCCGAACGCGATCGCCCGCGTCGCGCTGTTCCGCGATCCGGTCGCCAAGCCGCTCGGCGGTCCGGTGGTGGAGGTCTGTGCGGTTGCCAAGCGCGATCTGAAGGCCGGCGAAGTTCTCGACGATTACGGCATGTACATGACCTATGGCGAAGCCGTGAATGCCGAGGAGATGTGCGAGCAGCGCTACCTGCCGGAAGGATTGGTCGAAGGCTGCAAGCTGGTTCGCGACATCAGCAAGGACGGCGTGATCCGGTATGACGATGTGGTGCTGCCGCAGGGCCGCCTGTCGGATCGTCTGCGCGCCGAACAATACCGCCATTTCCGCGGAGCGACCTGGCTGGAAGACGCCCTGAAAGTCGCCGCCTGATCACTGCCCAAGTCAGCGAAGCCGCCGGCATCTCCATCTGAGATCCGGCGGGCCTTCGATCGTGCGCGGTGTTACAAGCTTTTTGGTTCAGGGCGGCTGGCGTGGCCAGCAATTGCGGTAGCGCTCATGCACCGCAGATGAGGCACTTAAGGCTGCGTGCAGGAAGAGACGTCGGAAGACAGTCAGGCCGCGCGTGTTTACGCGCGGCCGCGCCGTCTGTCAGGCGGCGACGAGCTGGGTATGGCGGAGGCGGGAGTCGAGAACGCCGTCCGACAGCAGCATCTTGATATGGCTGATGCGCTGATAGCGCGGCCCCTCGAAATCCTCCAGCGTCAGGCGCGCCTCGCGATAGGCCCTGTAGAGCTGTTCGGCGCCCCGTTGCGCGTCCCATTGCGGCTTGAACGCAGGCAGCTTGCGTCGGATCTTGTCGAAGTTCACGCGATAGGAACGCTTGTCCGGGCCGGCATCGTCGGCAAATGCAAGCTTGCATCCGGGCACGGTCCTGGCGACGATTTCCGCGAGGTCGCGGATGCGGTAATTGTGTTCGGTCTGGCCGACATTGAAGGCTTCGTTGAAAACGGCGTCTTCCGGGGCCTCGAGCGCGGCGATGAAGGCGCGTGAAATGTCCTCGATATGAACAATCGGGCGCCAGGGCGTGCCGTCCGATTTCAGGAAGATGTTTCCCGTGGTGAGAGCGAAGGCCACAAGATTGTTCAGGACGATGTCGAACCGAAGCCGCGGCGAAACGCCATAAGCGGTGGCCGGGCGCAGGTAGACCGGGCAGAAGCCGTCACCCGCCAGCCTCGATATGCCCCGTTCGGACATCACCTTGGATTCGCCGTACGCGGTGACCGGGTTGAGAGGGGCGGTTTCGTCGATCATCGTATCCCCGGCCTGGCCATAATTGCTGCACGAGGATGCAAACAGGAAGCGCCGGACCCCGGCGCTTTTCGCCAGCTCAGCGAGCCGAACGCTCGCGCGGTGATTGATATCGTCTGTCAGGCCGGGCTGCAGGTCGCCGAGGGGATCGTTCGAGAGCGCTGCCAGATGCACGACTGCGTCGATGCCCGCCAGATCGCTGGCCGTGATGTCTCGCGTGTCTTTGCGGATCGCGGGAACCTTCACGATATCGCCACCGTTCGCGAACGTGCATCGCGAATATAGATCGCTGTCCAGGCCAACGACGTCATGTCCGGCCTTGATCAGCATCGGCGTCATGACGGTGCCGATGTATCCCATATGGCCGGTAAGAAGAACGCGCATCATTCACTCCATATACTAAGCTCGGGGCCATTCTTCATGCAGCGTCCGCGCGACAATCGTGCTGCGGGAGGACGCCATGCGGCCATCGTCGTCGCGAAGCGACGTCTCGGATCGGCGGAGGGGAGCGCAATTCGCGCCAGTCAGTCAACGATGCCGGTCAATTAAGACTAACGTGACGTCGTAGCGGCTGTGTGAAGCAAAGCCCTGCGCGCACTTATCCATGAAGATCGTTGTCGGCACGAGCGGCGCGGCCCCGTATCCATGCTTGCCCGACCGCGCGACCGTTTAGGTTAATGCGCATTTGGCGGCGCGGCGGAAGTTTCGCCCCACATTGAGCGGCATTGTCATGCGATAGATCGGGCGAACGCCCACCCGGGCCCTGTTGCTGGACAGCTCAGTAGATGATCAACGTCGGCCGGCCCCCGATCGTTACCGGATATGGTCACGAGCACGTGACAGGCTCGCGGCCGGCCATGTCGCCGGCCTCGGCAATCATGCTCTTCGTGGCGATGTTTTTCTTGCTTCCGGGCAGCCTTCTTCCATCCATTGGATGGCACTATTTTGGCGGCGGACCGGAATTCCAGAAGCTCCATCCGGCGACTTACCTGCTGGTGGCCGTGTTTCCGCTGGCGCTGATTGTCGATGGTGCTTTTCGTCGGCGCTGCATGGTTCAGCTGACCACGGATTACGCCTTCGTTGCGTTCGGAATTGCCGCACTGGCGACGTCGCTGTTCGCAATCGTCGCGCGGGGTGCATCGGCCGCGAATTTGATCGAGACATTTGCCTTGGCCCTGATCGTGAGGTTGTCCATCGTGGCGATGCCACGCGGGCCGATGATCTGGTTCCGGCGATTTATCGATCTGCTCTTCATTGTCGGGGTCGTGACGGTCCTTGGCGAATTTGTCCTTCGTCGCAGCATCATTTTCGAGAACGTGGCATTCTACGATCCCATCACCCAGCAGATCGTGACCACTGAATTCCGCGCCGCCGGCATTTTCGGTCACCCGCTTGCCGCAGCCGGGTTCTTCGCCTTGTACGCCATCCTGAATCTCGTATCGACGCCGATGCGGCTGACAATCGGGTGTATGACCAGACTGCTGCTATCCGCCCTTGCATTTCTGGCGATCTTCCCGACCGGCGGTCGCTCCGGACTCCTGGTCGGTGGGCTGATCATGGCTGCGTTTGTCGCATTGGCGGCCTTTCGCAGCCTGGCAAGAGGATCTTTCAGCAAGGCAGGACTTGTCTGGTTCGTCCTGTTCCTGACCTGCGTGATCCTGATGCTGCCGGTCATGTATCATTTCGATGTTTTCGATACCATGCTCGCGCGCTTCGCGAGAGACGACGGCAGTACGTTGAGCCGCGAATATGCGTTGCAAATCTTGCTGGAGTCGCGCCCCGAAGATCTCTGGTTTGGAATGCCGTTGGCGGATGTTGTGAACCTGCAGAGGCAATTCGGGCTGGTTGCGATCGAGAATGGCTGGATCAATTTCGCACTGATCTGCGGCCTCGTATTCACGATCCCGCTGCTGGTCAGCTATCTCCTGTTTATGTTCAAATCCAACCCGCGCTATTGCACCTCCGGCATCTACTACGTCGCTCTGCTTCAGCTTATTCTGTCAAACGCGACCAATGATCTGTGGGCGAAGAATACCGCCTTTGCCACCGGCCTCGCGGTCATTTTCGCGTTCCTGCGAAAAGATCTGGCCGTTCCGCAGGAGGAGCGGCGCGCGTATGCACTTCGCAAGGCTCCGATCGGTCGACACGCGGTGTCTCGCCACTCGGCGCGGATGATCGGCCATCCTGCCGGCGCGCAGCGGTTCGGAGAGCGATGATGCAGCCGGTCTCGATTGCGGCGGAGTCGGCCGCAAACCCGATGATTACGATTGCGATCCCAACGTTCAATCGTGCGTCATGGCTCGGCGATTGCGTGCGCTCCGCACTCTCGCAGTCCTACCGGAATATCGAAGTGCTGGTGTCGGACAATGCGTCGACCGACGACACGCAGAGCGTTCTGAGGGAGTTTAGCGATCCGCGGCTGCGAGCGATCGCTCACCCGACCAATATCGGGCTGATGCCGAACTGGAATGCCTGTCTGATGGCCGCGAAGGGCGAACTTATCGTCTTCCTTCCCGACGACGATCGAATGTCGCCATGGATGCTTGAGAGCTGTGTCAATCTGCTGAAGCAGGAGCCCGGGCTTGTGGCGGTTGTCGCGTTAAGCGATGTCCGGCTGACCGAGGAACGCAGAACGCTGCCCGCTATCGCCAGCCGGTCGCTCGATACGGGCATTCACGAGGGTGTCGAGATCTTCCTCGAGTATCTGAGGGGGCATTTGTCCGTCCAGCTCTGCGGCATCGTGATGCGCACGGATGCGCTCCGCAAGGACGGCGGGTTCGTCAACGATTGGCCCTATGCGGGCGACACCGCCATGTGGGGCCAGCTGCTGATGTCCGGCCGGGCGGGGCTGGTCAACACGAGTTGCGGGACCTTCGCGTGGCACAGCGAGAATGCAACGTCGCATTTCTCGATCGATCTGCGGCTTGATGCCGATCGTCAGTTTGTCGATACGATTGACGCCGCGGCGGAGCGATATGTTCACGACCCGAAGGTGCGGGCCAGGGTCATGCGGCAGGCGCGCCGTTATGTGGCGCGCGACGTGGTCGCCATTCTTGCGTCTTACCGCAAGAATGGTGCTTCGCTGAAGTCTGTGTTGCCTGTGATCTGGCGATGCAGGAGTGAGCTCGCATATCTCGGCCTGGAGCCGGGCGCCATCGGTAACCTGGCAAGACCGGCCGCAATTATCCTGTTTCCACGTTTCGTCACGAACTGGATCGGGCAAATCAACCACGCGCTGCGATCATGGAAGCGCCCCGCGGTCTCAAGCTACCGGGGCACCAATGCGTGATTGGTCGATCTCGGTTGTCATCAACAACTACAATTACGCCGAGTATGTCGGGGCGGCGATCGAGTCCGTGCTCGGACAGGTCGGCGTCGAAGTGGAATGCATCGTCGTCGATGACGGGTCGACGGACGGATCGCGATCCGTCATCGAGTCCTATCCGGGCGTCAAACGCGTCTACAAAAGCAATGGCGGTCAATTGTCTGCCCTGCAGGCGGGCTTCGCGCAGGCGAGCGGAGACATTGTCGTCTATCTGGACTCCGACGATTTCCTCGCACTCGATGCGTGTCACGAAATCACGCAGGCGTGGCGCGCGGAGTTATCGCTTCTGCAATATGGCCTCGAGATCATCGACGGCGCAGGCAGGACGATCGGTTCCTATCCCAACCAGAAATTTGTAGCCCATGGTCATCTGGGCTTCCTGTTGCGCTATGGATACATCCCGTCTTCCCCGATGTCGGGAAATGCGTTCTCGCGAGCGTATCTCGCCAGCTTGTTCTCGGTGCCTGCGCCCAGCGATCACATGGCCGCTGACGGATACCTTGTGTATTGCGCACCGCTCTACGGCCAGGTCGGACAGATCGACCGGAACCTGGGATACTATCGTGTCCATGGGCGGAACGCGTCCCCGTCCGCAAGCGTCAACGCTCAGTCTCTTCAGCGTCAGCTTTTGAATGACATCAAGTTTCGGGAGGGGCTGGTTCGCAACATGGCTCGCTTCGGACTGAACACGGATGCGCCTTTGCAATATCTCGGGCCTTATGACTTCCGGACGATCCTGCTCCTGAACAGGGGCTATCGCGACATTACGAAAGTAGGCGACATCGGATTCCCGTTCGCTGCCGCGCAGGCGATCAAGAAGTTCATCACTTATCCCGGCATTCCCCTCTGGAAGCGCGCGAAGAATATCCTGGCGGTGGTTGCAATTGCAGGGCTTCCGCCGGCCATGGTTCGCCGCTTCCTGCCCGGCAAGCCCGCCGGTTCGGCGGGGCTTTGAGGCGGGATCGTCATGGATAATTTGAAAGGGCGGACACTTCGCGGAGGCCTTGCCAAGGTTTGCGGCCAGGGCGCGAACTTTGCTTTGCGTTTCGCCTACCTCATGATCCTCGCCCGGCTGCTGACACCGGAAGACTTTGGTCTTGTTGCCATGGTCACCGTGGTGACGGGTGTGTTTGAGCTTTTTACGTCTGCCGGGTTGTCGTCCGCGATGGTTCAGCAGGCGACGATCACCAACCAGCAGATTTCCAAATTGTTCTGGGTCAACCTGCTGGTTGGCGCCTTGCTCGCGCTTCTGTGCGTCGCAACAGCGCCGTTGCTCGTGCGCTTTTTCCATGAACCACGGTTGTTGTGGGTCACGATCGCGATGGCCCCCGCCTTCCTGTTCGGTGCGGCTGGGGTTCAGCACATGGCGATCCTGCAGCGCCAGTTGCGCTATGTCACCATCACGGTGATCGAGATCGTTGCATTGCTGTCCAGCATCGCCGTCGGAATCGGGATGGCGCTCACCGGATTCGGCTATTGGGCGATCGTGGGTGCAGCCGTCACCGTGCAGGCGGTGTCGACCATCTGTGCCGTCGCGGTCACCAGGTGGATCCCCGGCCGCTTCGACGCGTCGACGAGTATCGGTTCGATGTTGCGCTACGGCGGGACGGTGACCCTGAGCGGCGTGGTCGTCTATATCGCCTACAATCTCGATAAGGTGCTGCTCGGCCGGGTGTGGGGCGTCGAAGCACTCGGCGTCTACGGAAGGGCCTATCAGCTCATCAATATCCCGATCTCAAATCTGAACGTGGCGGTAGGCGGGGTCGCCTTTTCCGCGCTGTCGCGGCTTCAGGATGATCCGGTTCGCTTCAAGGCCTATTTCCTCAAGGGTTATTCGCTGGTCGTGTCGATGACGATTCCGGTCACGATCTTCTGCGGCGTATTCGCTGACGAGATTGTGACGGTCGTGCTGGGGCGACAATGGAGTGAAGCGGCGCCGATTTTCCGCCTGATGTCTCCGACCATCCTGATATTCGCGATGATCAATCCGCTGTCGTGGGTGCTGTTCTCGGTTGGATTGCAGCGCAGGAGTTTGAAGATCTCCCTGACGATGACGCCGCTGCTGGTGGTCGCATATCTGATCGGCCTGCCTTACGGCGCGAATGGCGTCGCGGCCGCGTATTCCGCGGTAATGGCGCTCTGGCTTGTCCCGCATATCGCGTGGTGTCTGCACGGCACGTCGATCTCACTGAAGGAGCTGTTCTCAGCCATCAGTCGCCCGCTGCTGTCAGGGCTCATCGCTGCCGGCGCAGCGATCGGGATCGGTCTTTACGTTAACGACGCTTACGCGCTGTCGCCGCTGATGAGGCTGTGCCTCGGCGGTGGCGCGATGGCCGTGATCTACGCTGTCGTTCTGCTGTTTATCTTAAGACAGAAAGACCTCTATCTGGATGTGCTTCGTGGCTTGAAACAACCGTCAAGTGCTAATACCTACGGATCTCTACTGTAGTTTTCTCTACTGTAGTTTTGAGCGCGGGGCGGCGAAACGAAAGCTGGCCATCCGAGATCTCCCTGACGGAGCGTCTCTGATCTGGCCGACACTGGGACGTTAGTGATGTTGCGTGCAGGTGATTGGATCGAAGTTCGCGGTAAGGACGAAATTCTGAAAACCCTCGACAAGCAGGGTCGCCATGAAGGGCTTCCCTTCATGCCGCAAATGTTCAGCTTTTGCGGAAAGCGCTTTCAGGTTTTCAAGCGGGCGCACAAGACCTGCGATACCGTGGATCGAACCGGCGGCCGCAGCCTTCCCGACACTGTCCATCTGGATCTTCGTTGCGACGGCAAGGCTTATGGCGGCTGTCAGGCTGCGTGCCTGATCTTCTGGAAGGAAGCCTGGCTCAAAGCAGTCGATGCCGCGGACGTGTCCTTGGCGGTGTCGAGTGACCGGACTCTGAATGCGGGCAAGGGCGCGGTCTGCACGGAAGACGATGTCTGGAAGGCCGTTCGACGCGTCGACAGCGCAAATCCTAAAGAGATCCGCTACGCGTGCCAGGCAACCGAGCTGCCGCGCTTCACAACGCCGTTGCCGTGGTGGGACCTCAGGCAATATGTCGAGGACTATACGTCCGGCAACACATCGCTTGGCCGGATCGTGCGCGGGGCTCTTTACGCCGCGTATTATAATGGGACCCTGGCCTATCGTGACAAAATCGGCCGGCCGGCGCGTTGGCTCTACGATGTCACTCAATCCCTGTGGCAGGGCGTGCCGTTTCCTCGCAAGAAGGGCCGGCTACCGGACGGGAGGCCGGCGACAGACGAACAGCAGTTCGAGCCGGGCGATGTTGTTCGGATCAAATCCTATGACGAGATTCTGTCGACCCTCGACCGGGGCAACAAGCTTGGTGGCTTGTTCTTCGATGCGGAGATGGTGCCGTTTTGCGGCGGCACCTATCGCGTCAGGTCCAGAGTCAAAAATTTTCTGAACGAAAAAACTGGCAAGCTGGTCGCGCTCAAGGCCGGCGCCGTCATGCTGGAGAATGTCTGGTGTCAATCCCGCTACAGTGATTGCCGGATGTTCTGTCCGCGCGCAATTTATCCGTGGTGGCGCGAAGAATGGCTGGAGAAGGTGTCCGACAGTCCCGCGCGCGCGGTAGACGGCAGACGTCAGATGCCGGACGCGGCCTGACGCAAGGGTATCACGAGGTCGGGGCCGGCGGATCGGCCGCCGGCTGAGTTACGTCAATCCGGTCGCCTTGCGCGCGCCGGTGCTTCGCTTATTTGCCCATGAGCGCCGAGACGATGGCGTTGTAGGCTGGCTTCGGCCGCATGTCGAAATCGAACGGCAGGGTGCGCGGCATCCTCACATCGGAGAGGCGCCCGGCCATGATGTTTTCCGCGCCCGATGTATGCCTGTCGCTGAGCTCCCAGGTAACGAGCAGCTTGACTGCGTCGACCGACAGGACATCCCTGAGATACATCTGGTAAAAATCCGCGACGCCCTTGTCGCGCTTTGCGAAATCGTCGGGAAACGGCGAATCGTCCACGTCGAGTTCGGTGATGTAGATGTCGAGGCCCATCGCCTTGATCGCATGCATGAACGCGAGCAGGGAATCGCGATCATATTCGTCGCGGAATTTCGGCGACATGTGCGATTCCATGCCGATCGCGTCGAGCGGCACATTCTCGTCACGCAGGCGCCTGACCAGGTCGAGGAAGTGGCTGCGGAATTTCGACCACGGCGAGCCCGGCTTGCGGGACCGGTTCTTCGCGAACGGCGAGTCGTACCATTTGTACTCGAGGAAGGCCTCGTTCAGCACCAGTTTGGCGGCCGGGTCGGCCTGCCTGGCGCGCCTGAAGCTTCGGGCAATGTAATCGCGGCCCATGGCATTGTACCACGGTCCGCCACGCAGGCCGCCCTCATGCCCGCTCTCGATCCAGATCGGCTCGTTGACCACGTCCCACGAATGCACGCGCCCGGCATAGCGGCCGGCCACGTCGTCGATATGGCGATCCAGCAGCCGTTCCATCTCGCGCGCGGACATGCGGCGCGTCCAGTCCGGCATGAAGTCGTTCCAGATCAGCGTGTGTCCGCGCATCTTCAGATTGCATGTCGCCGCAAACGCGAACAGCCGGTCTGCGACCGTGAAGTCGATCGTATCCGGACCGCCACGCAGCGCGCCGAATTTCAGGCTGTAGTCGGGTGTCAGGATCGCGCATTCGTCGCAGAGAAGCTTCGCATAGGGCGGGTTCGCGTAAATGTGCTGGTCGAATGCCGACCCGAACAGGATGCCGCGCGCCGCCGCGACGTCGCGCGCTTTCTTTGCAGGAGCGACCACGCTGCGCGCTGGGGATGCGGCGAGAAACGTCGCTCCGGCGAGGGCTGCCATGCCGCGCAGGACGTTCCGGCGATTGCTGGGGATTTCCGGGTGCATGGCGGTCGCTATCACGCACCGTGAAGGCGGTCAAAACAACGAAAAGTCAGACGCTGCGGCGGCGTGCATTAAGGTAAAGGCTATGGCGTTTTGGTTAATCCGCCAATTGGGCTGTCATGAGCGAAAGGAGGTCATATAAAACCACGATGCGTGCGATGCCCGGTTCAATCGCGCGCGGGGGACGACGCAGGAACCTTACAAATCAGCAATGATTGGCTGATGCGAGCGGCGAAATTTGGTGATGCTCAATTTGTCAGCCGATGTTGAAATAGTGAAAAGTGCCGTATCCCCCATGACAACGTATGACGTCGAACTGGGCCGTCTCAACAGCCCAAAGCAGAAACTGCTGTCCCGTTTCCCGAAGCAGGCCGTGTATGCGCGATACATCAAGGCGCTGTTCCGCGGCGAAGTCGAATTACGGCTGCTTCCGTTTTTGTGCAACCGCTCGCTCGTGTCGCTGGATATCGGCGCGCATCACGGAATCTATACGCTCGGCACCAGTTTGTTTTCCCGTCGCGTGGTTTCGGTCGAACCGCAATATCATCTGGCGCAGACGCTGCGGAAGTCGATGCCGCCGCGCACGACGCTGATCGAGGGTGCTTTGTCGCGCGAGGCCGGCGAGGCGACGCTGCGTATTCCCTTGCGCGAATGGGACTCGCTGTCGCATCTGGATTTCGGCGGCGAGGACGACAGCCGGTGGCGCTCACAGCGGGTGCGGCTGTTCCGTATGGACGACATCGTTCAGGCGCCGGTCGGCTTTGTGAAGGTCGATGTCGAGGGCCATGAACGCGAAGTGCTCGAGGGCGCGCTCCGGATCGTTGAACAAGACAAGCCGGTCTTCCTGATCGAGATCGAGGAACGGCACCGTCCCGGATCGGTTGCGGACATCGTGGCTTTCATGGAGGGGCACGGATATCGCAGCTATTTCGTCGAAGGCAATCTGATCCGCCCGATCCATGAATTCGACATCGCGCGCCATCAATCCACATCGCTGATCGGCGCGGGCGATCGCGCAAGCTACAAGGACTACATCAACAATTTCATTTTCGTCCCGCCGCATGTGAGCGTGCCGGCGTCGGTGCCGTCTCCGTGGCAGGCTTTGTCGGTCAGCCTCGGTCGAATTCTGGCGGGCTGATCGCCTGAAACGCAAGCGGGCAGATTGCAGGCGCTGCCAACTATCGAATCGCAAGGGCGGTGATTGAGATGCTGGCAAGACAGGAACTGCCGGACGTTATGAATGAGGCGGATGGCGTTCAGGCGTCGCGGGCCTCGCGTCCGCACATGCTCTGCCTGATCCATCCGATCGATCCGCGCGGCAACAAGGTCGGCGGCATCGAGACCCATGTTCGCATGCTTCTGGCGCATGCGCCGCGCGACTGGCAGGTCCTGCTGGTCGGCGTTGACGGCCGCGGCGATTGCCGTGTCGGCGAAATGCAGCGCCTGACGCTGGAAGGGCGGACGTTCGATTTTCTACCGGTGCTGCATTTTCCGGACGACCAGACGCAGGCGGCGCGGTCGATCTTTGCCTCGCTGACGTTCCGGTTTGGGGCCGGCTTGCTTAGGCATTTCGCGACGCTGCGGCGCGCGATCCGGGCAACGCCCAGCGCCACCATCGAACTGCAGCGGTTCGAATTCGCGGTTCTTGGACCGCTGCTCGGCCGTCCGACCGTTCAGGTGATCCACGGCGAAGGCTCAAAGTCCGACAAGATGGATTCGCTGATCAAGAAATTCTGGTTCCTGCACCGCATGAACGAGGAGATCGCGATCCGGCTGGCCGGCGGAATCATTTGCGTGAATCCGAACATCCTCGCACGGCTCGAGCGCGAGAAGCCGGACGCAGCGAGACGCGCGGTGTTCATGCCGGTCGCGGTCGATGCTGAGATTTTCAAGGCGGCGGCGTTCGACAAGGCGGATGGCATCTTTCGTGTGGTGTTTGCAGGCCGGTTCGATGAGTTCAAGAATCCGCCCTTGATGTTCAAGAGCCTGCGACGCCTGCACGAGCGTCTGGGCGGCAGGGTCGAGTTTCATTACATCGGCACCAGCGACCCGTCGCGCTATCCCGAATTCGAGCTGGTGCGGCCGTTCACGACGTTCCATGGCTTCCGGACCTCGCGCGAGGTGGCTGACATCGTGAAGCGGTGCCACGCCGGCATTCTGACCTCATGGTTCGAGGGGATGCCGTGCTACCTGCTTGAACTGCTGTCGGTCGGACGGCCGGTCGTTGCGGTGACATTGCCGCAATACAAGCTGGTGATCGCGCCGGCCAAGAGCGGCTATCTGGTCGAGCGCCTGGACGAGGCCGGGCGCATGATCGACGACGAGCGCCTCGCCGACGCATTGGCGGACCGGCTGGCCGCTGTCTGGTCGGCAATCCAGCGCGACGCCCTGTCCGTCGATGCGATCCGGGACTGCGCAATGCCGTATTCGGTCGACGTGCAACTCGATCGGCATTTCGCGCAGCATCGGCAGCTCATTGCCGGACGGGCAGCCTGACGCGCGCGAGGCGCATTTCACGCGCATGACGCGCCGCCTGCGACGCGCGGCTATTCGCCTTGCGCGCCGGATCGAAGGATCGCGATCCCGATTTCGTTTTCCGAACGCCACACGACCTGGCATTGCCAGAGTCCGTCCTCATGGCCTTTGACCCGCAACTGAAACACGTCGGGCATGTCGGCGACGCTTCGGCCCATCAATCTCGCGCCGCGCGCCGACACGTCGGTGAGCCAGAACGGACTGGTCTGCGTGCCATCGCCGCTATCGACGCAGTAGAAGGTTGGCGTTTCCAAGCGCGTCTGGTGCGGCGAGTGACTCGGCGAAGGCTTCATTGATTTCGTTTCGGGCCGCGTTTGCGGCGGACGAAAACTCATACTGGTGCCGCCGGACCGGTTCCATGCGTGGCTGAGGTTAACCTTACTTGCCGCGGCTGGCGCTCGTGTCACCAGCCGGCGTCGCACCGAGAGTTAGGCGGCGCTAGGGGATCAGCAGAACCTTGCCGAAGTGTTTGTTCGCTCGCATGTAGGCATGCGCTTCGGCGGCTTGCGCGAGGCTGAAGCTGCGGTCGACCGGCACCCCGAGGCGGCCGGCCTTGACGTGATCCCACAGATCGTCGCGCATCCGGACCATGATGTCGTGAACCTCATCGATGTTGCGTGTCCGGAACGTCACGCCGATATAATCGATGCGGCGGCGTGCATGCTCGTCGAAGTCGAATTCGGCACGCGCGCCGGCGAGGCGTCCGATATTGACGATACGGCCCTTGAGCGCCGTGCAGCGCATGGTCTGGTTGACGGTCGGGCCGGACAGCATGTCGACGGTCAGATCGATACCTCGGCCGTCGGTCGCCTTGAGAACCTGCTCGGGCCAGTCGGCATCGGCCGTGTTGAGCGCGACGTCCGCGCCGAATTCCGTCAGCCGCGCACGCCGGGCGTCATTGGTCGAGGTGCCGATGACGCATTTCGCGCCGAGCAGCTTCGCCATCTGCAGCCCGATGATGCCGACGCCGGAACTCGCACCTTGCACCAGCACGTTCTCGCCTGGCTTGAGACGGCCGGCCGTGACCAGTGCATTGTGCAGCGTGTTGAGGCCGACCGGCAGTGTCGCGGCCGTCTCATAGCTCATACCCTCCGGCATCTTGAGCGCGCGGCGGTAGTCGCACAGCGCAAATTCGGCGTGACTGCCGGTCGCGTGGCACATGATGCGGTCGCCGGCGGCGAAGCCTTGCACCTCAGCGCCGGTCGCGACGACCTCGCCGGCAAATTCGATTCCGATCGGCTTGCCGCCGTCGCTCGCCCCGGCTTTGGCAGCGCCGAGGTCGGCGCGGTTCAGCCCGATAGCCTTCACTGCGATCAGAAGGTCGGCCGGGCCTGGGGCCGGTTGCGGCACGTCGTGAATTGTAATGCCGTTCGGGGAGGCAAGGCCGGCCTTCATCAGTCGCTCCTGGGTGCGGGTAGGAATTCCTTGGCACACGAATATCAGAGGACGGCTGCAACGGAACCGCCCTGGCTGAATCGTTACGGAGCCGCGATATTGTCATAGGTCCGGCTTGATCTGACGCAAAACTTTCGTCCGTCGCGAAGAGGATGTTGCGAACATGGTCCGCGGGTCCGTGATGGGCCGCGGAGTGGGAGCGAACGATGGCCTTGCACGATGATCGGCAGACGTTGAGCGTCCTGAACCTGCCGGCGCGAACGGAGACCCGTCTCGCGGCGGCGTCGCAGGCGGCGCCTGCTGCCGATGCGGACGATGGCATTTCGGTGCCGTCGTTCGAGAACTGGAATCGTGTCATGCGGGCGACGGCCGCGCGCCTGACTCAGGGATTGTCGCCCCACGCACAAGCGGCGGCGTGGTTCGACTGGGCGTCGCATCTCGCGCGCGCGCCCGGCCGGCAAGCGGAACTGGGCATCGCCGCCGCGCAGATCGCAACGCTGTATTCGCGCTTCGTCGGGCAGGCGCTGACGGGCTCGATGCCGCCGCCGCCATTTCATGCCCGGCCGCACGACCGGCGCTTCCAGCACGAGGCGTGGAGCAAGGCGCCGCTTGTTTTCTGGCAGCAGGCGCAACTCGCTCAGGAGCGATGGTGGTGCGAGGTGACCCGCGAGGTGCGGGGTATGAGTCCGATCAGGGCCAAACGCGTCCGCTTCATGGTCAACCAAATTCTCAATGCAGCCTCGCCGTCCAACAACCCGTGGCTCAATCCCGAGATTGTGGAGACCACCCTGCGCGAGAGTGGCGCCAATCTCGTGCGCGGCGCGAAGAACTACACCGAGGATATTTTTGCCCTGCTGTCGTCGAAGGAGCTGCCGATCCGCGACGGCTTCGAGGTCGGCAAGCATGTGGCCGCGACGCCGGGCGAAGTCGTGTTCCGCAATCACCTGATGGAACTCATCCAGTACTGTCCGTCCGGCGATGCGGTCGTCGCCGAGCCGCTGCTGATCGTTCCGGCCTGGATCATGAAATATTATGTCCTCGACCTGGAGGCGCATAATTCCCTGGTCCGCTATCTGGTCGAGCGCGGCTTCACCGTGTTCATGATCTCCTGGCGCAATCCGGACGCCGACGATCGCGATGTGTCGTTCGACGATTACCGCCTGTCCGGCGTGATGGCCGCGCTCGATGCCATCAACGCGATCGTTCCCGACCGCAAGGTGCACGCGTGCGGCTATTGCATCGGCGGCACGCTGCTGTCGATCGCGGCCGCGACGATGGCGCGCGAAGGAGACGAGCGGCTTGCGACCATCGCGCTGCTCGCGGCGCAGGTCGATTTCAGCGAAGCCGGCGACCTGATGCTGTTCGTGGACGAGAGCCAGATCGCCTTCCTCGAAGACATGATGTGGGATCAGGGCGTGCTCGATACCCGCCAGATGGCGGGCGCTTTCCGGATTCTGCGCGCGAACGACCTGATCTGGCGGACGATGCTGAAGGAATACTGGCTGGGCGAGCGCGAGAAGGCGAATGCGCTGACATCGTGGAACGCCGACCGGACGCGGATGCCAGCCCGCATGCACTCGCAATATCTGCGCGCGCTGTTCCTTGAGAACAGGATCACGGCCGGGCGGTATGCCGTCGACGGGCGGGTGATTGCCCTGAAGGACATCCACGCGCCGATGTTCGTCGTGGGCACGGAAAGCGACCACATCGCGCCGTGGCGTTCGGTCTACAAAATCAGCCTCTTCACGGACAATGAGCTGACCTTCGTGTTGACCAATGGCGGGCACAATGTCGGCATCGTGTCCGAGCCCGGCCGCACCGACCGGCATTATTCCTTCGGGATGCGGCGTCCGTTCGATCGTTATCTCGACCCCGATAGCTGGCTCGCACAGGCGACGCGGGCCGAAGGATCGTGGTGGCCTGCCCTGGCCGACTGGCTGCTGACCCGCAGCAGCAGCGGCCGCGTTGCGCCGCCGCCGATGGGCGCGGTGCATCGCGGGCTTGCGACGCTATGCCCTGCGCCGGGCACTTACGTCCACCAGCGCTGAATGGCGTCTCAGCGTGCGATCCGCATCACCCGTCCGTCGAGGTCGGACGGATCGCGCGATCCAAGGAACGCCAGATTGCGGTGGACTTCGCTGCGCAGCAGATCGATCGCGCGGCGCACGCCGGCTTCCTGTCCGATTGCCGCAGCATAAAGAAACGGCCGTCCGGCAAACACGAAAGCGGCGCCGAGTGCGAGCGCCTTGATCACGTCGCTGCCGCGGCGGATGCCGCTGTCCATCATCACTGTCATGCCCTGCGCCGCTTCGGCGATGCGGGGCAGCACGCGCAACGGCGCGGCTGCGCCATCGAGTTGCCGCCCGCCATGGTTCGAGACGATGACACCGTCGCAGCCAATCCGGCGCGCGGTCTCCGCATCCGGCGCAGACAGGATGCCCTTGATGATCAGCTTGCCGTGCCAGCGCTCGCGAATCCACTCGAGGTCTTGCCACGACAACGAGTCACGAAGATGCGCGCGCGTTGCCGCATTGGAGAACACTGCCATGCCGCGTTCGACGCTCGAATTCTCGTAATAGGGCATGCCGTGATGGCGCAATGTGCGCAGCGCCGTGCCGAACAGCCAGTGCGGATGGGCGATCCCATCGAGCGCGAGTTTCAGCGTCGGACGCAGCGGCGAGGTATAGCCGGCGCGCACCAGGTTTTCGCGATTGCCGCCGACCGGCACGTCGGCGGTGACGACCAGGTGGCGGTAGCCGGCGGCTGAGACGCGATCGATCAAGCAGCCAATGGCGCCACGATCGACCGGCAGATAGGCCTGAAACCAGGCCTGCGGATTGGCTTTTGCGATCTCCTCCAGCCGCACCAGGGACGCGCCGCTCAGGATGAACGGGACATTCTCGGCCGCAGCAGCAGACGCCAGCGCAAGATCGGCGCGATACCCTGCCAGTCCCGATCCGCCCATCGGCGCGATGCCGAACGGCGCACTGAATGTCTCCCCGAACAGCGTTGTCGCGGTGGTTCGCGCCGACACGTCGATCAGAACGCGGGGATGAAAGTCGTAGTCCTGGAACGCGGCGCGGTTCTCATGCCGTGAGGCGTTGGTCTCCACCGCGCCCGAGATGAAGCTGTAGATGCAATGCGGCAGATAGCGTTCTGCGGCAGGATCCAGATCCTCGAGCGACAGGATATCGCGCAGCCGCCGGTTCAGCGCAGGCGGCGCCGCCGCCGCGGGATTGCGAGTGACGTCACGCATGCGCGAACACCTGCGCGAATCTCTCGCGGAAGCGCGGCAATGCCTCGGCGTTCAGCATGCGTTGCGGCTGGCCGCCGCGCAGGATGTCGATGAGCTGTTCGGCCGCCATCAAGGCGAGGCGCTGTCGCGCGGCATGAGTCACGCCGGCGGTGTGCGGGCTGGCGATCACATTGCGCAATGTCAGCAGCGGATGATCGGCGGGCGGCGGTTCCTGCTCCCAGACGTCGACGCCGGCGCCGGCAAGATGGCCGGATTTCAAGGCATCGTAGAGCGCCTTTTCGTCATGGATTCCGCCGCGCGCGGCGGTGACGAAGAACGCGCCCTTCTTCATCCGCGCGTATTCCGGCGCGCCGATCATGCGCGTGGTCTCGGCGGTGAGCGGGCAATGCAGCGACACAAAATCAGAGTGTTGCAGAAGCTCGTGCAGATCGACCTTGCGGACGCCGCGAGCGGTCATCACGTTCTCGCCGACATACGGATCATAGGCCAGCGCCGGCATGGCGAACAGGCCGCTGCACAATTCGGCGACCCGCGTTCCGGTATTGCCGAAGCCGACAATCCCCACGGTCTTGCCGTAGAGATCGTCGCCCATATAGGCGATGCGGTCGACCACCTCGCCGGATCGCAGCGCCTTGTCGACCTCACCGATGCGCTTGGTCAGCGACAGCATCATGCCGAGCGTATGCTCGCCGACGGCTTCGCGGTTGCCGCCGGTCTGGTTGACCGCGATCACGCCGGCTTCGGTACAGGCGTCGACATCGATGGCGTCGAAGCCTGCGCCGCTCGCCGACACCACCAGCACATTCGGGCATCGCGACAGGAAGTCGCGTCCGACCCGCAGATGTTCGGGAATGTCGAGACGCGCCGAATCGATCTGGATCGCGTGCGACGCAGCAAGCGTTGCATGGAGAGCTTCAAACGGTTGCGACTTATCGATCCGGATCAGCGAGAGATCGGCGCAGGCTTCGATGCTGCGATCGAATCCCGGGTCGATATAGCCGCCGATATAGGAAATCTGTTTGCGCGCGCTCATGGGACGACCTCGCTCGTGGGATTGTGTGTAGCAGGCGCCCGCATGGCGTCAATCGCGAGCCGCGTTGCAAGCCGCTTTGGCATTCGGCCCATTCATTGTATGCATCGCAGGTATCGCGATGGCTTCCGGGGGCGACCAGAGCATGTCCAAGATCGTCGAGCGGACGCTGGATTTCATCGAACTGTTTGCGACCGAGCGGCGGCCGTTGTCGCTGTCCGACATTTCGCGGCTGCTCGGCATTCCGGCGTCGAGCTGCCACGATGTGCTGCGGGCGCTGCTGGCGCGCGGTTACATCTACGAGATTGGACCGCGCGCGGGCTTCTATCCGACGGTGCGGCTGCTGAATCTGTCAACGACCATCTCGCAGCACGATCCGATCCTGCTGCGCGCCGAATTGCTGCTGCGAAAGATACGCGACGCCATCGACGAGTCGGTGTCGCTGGCGAAGGCCGGCAAGACCAACGCGACCTATCTGCTGGTATTTGAACCCAGCCACCCGTTGCGCTTTATCGTCGATGCCGGCGGCCAGGTGCGCAGCCTGCATGCGACCTCGGCCGGCAAGGCCTTTCTCGGCAGCCTCGGCCAAGAAGAATTCGAGGCCTGGCTGAAAGCCGCAAAGCTCGTTCCGATGACGGCGAAGACCATCCGCTCGAAGCAGGACTTGCGCGAGGATATCGAGGCGTCCCGACGCCGCGGCTATTTCCTCAATCAGGCGGAAAGCTTCGAGGACGCCACCACGGTGTCGTCGCTGTTCCGGTGGCAGGGCGCCGATTACATCGTGACCATTGCCGGGCCGACGTCACGCATGACGGGCAAATTCGATCAGGCGATCAAGCTCGTCACCGAAGCATGCAAAACGCTCGGGCAGGGCGGATAGGGCGCCTTGGTGAAGCGACGCCGGTCGATTGACTCCGGCGCCGCGCGGCCATAGAAATATTCGAAATAGCGATAGTTCTTTCGGTATAGCGAAATATGACGAAGCGGGTGGAAGCGTCCGGGGCGGCTGAAACGCGGGACGCACGTGGCCCAAGGGGCCCATTGTCAGGCATCCGCGTCATCGATCTGACGACGGTCATCATGGGGCCGTCGGCGACGCAGATTCTCGGCGATCTCGGTGCCGACGTGATCAAGATCGAGTCCGCTGGCGGCGATTCCCTGCGCTGGATCGGTCCGAACCGCACCGACGGCATGGGGCCGCTCTACCTCAATGCCAACCGCAACAAGCGCAGCGTCGTTCTCGATCTGAAGGATGCCGAGGATCGCGGGGCGCTGCTGTCGCTTGTGTCCGATGCCGACGTGTTCGTCTCCAACGTGCGGCCGCAGGCGATGGCGCGGCTCGGGCTTGGTTACGGCGAGGTCCGGGCTGTGAATCCCGAGATCGTGTACTGCCTCGCGGTCGGATACGGCTCCGATGGACCGAAATCCGGCCAGGCCGTGTATGACGATCTTACCCAGGCGGGCGCGGGCGTCGCCGGATTGTTCGGCGCAATCGATGGCACGCCACGCTACACGCCGGTGAATATGTGCGACCGCGTGGTCGGCCTCTATGTCGCGATCTCCATCATTGCGGCCTTGCATCATCGTGCCGTGACGGGCGAAGGGCAGGAAATCGAAGTGCCGATGCTGGAGACCATGGCGCAATTCGTGCTCGCCGATCACATGGGCGGAGGCGCGTTCGTTCCGCCACTCGACACGATGGGCTACAAGCGCCTGATGTCACGCGTGCGCGGGCCTTATCCGACCAAGGACAGCCATCTTTCGCTCGTGGTCTATACCGACAAGCATTGGCGCGCATTTTCGGCGATGGTCGGCAAGCCCGATCTGCTCGATACCGATCCAAGGTTCAGGACGCAGGAAACCCGCACCCGGCATTCCGAGGATATGGGGCATTTCCTGAAAGAGCATTTGCCGCAAAAGACCACAGCCGAGTGGATCGCAGCGTTGCACTTAGCCGACATACCGGCGCATGCGGTGAACCGGCTGGAAGATCTGTTCGACGATCCGCACCTCAAAGCGGTGGAGATGTTCCCCGAGATGGAGCATCCGACGGAAGGCAGGGTCAAGGTTTCGCGCTTCCCGGTGAAATTTTCGAAGACGCCGGCCCGGATCCGCTGTCTCGCGCCGAATCTCGGCGAGCACACCGACGCAATCCTGCCCGAGCGGGCGAAGAAGCGCGCCGCCATATCAAAATCAAAGCCGAAAACCAGCACCGGGAGCTGACGCAAGTGAAGACCTTCGACGCGCTGTGCAACACGCCGGAACGGCGCGAAATCCGTGACGCCGTTCGCGCGATCTGCGACCGCTTCAATGACGATTACTGGCTCGAAAAAGACAAGGCGCACGCCTTTCCGTTCGAATTCGCCAAGGCGATGGCCGATGGCGGATGGCTCGGCATTGCGATGCCGGAGGAATATGGCGGCGCGGGACTTGGCGTCACCGAAGCCGCGATCATGATGCAGGAGGTGGCGCATTCGGCCGGCGCGTTCGCCGCCTGCTCGACCGTGCACATCAACATTTTCGGCCTGCATTCCATCGTCAAGCACGGCACCGACGCGCAGAAGAAGGCGTGGCTGCCCTCGATCATCGATGGGTCGTCGCGCACCTGTTTCGGCGTCACCGAGCCGGATGCCGGCCTCGATACGTCGAAGATCAAGACCCGTGCCGTGCTGAAGGGCGACCATTATGTCGTCAACGGCCAGAAAATCTGGACCTCGACCGCGCAGCAGGCCGACAAGATCGTGCTGCTGGCGCGCACCATCCCGATCGAGGAGTGCAAGAAGCCGACCGACGGATTGACGCTGTTCTATACCGACTTCGACCGCTCGAAGATCGAGGTGCGCGAAATCCTGAAAATGGGCCGGCACGCGGTCAATTCGAACCAGACCTTCTACGACAACCTCGAAGTGCCGGTGGAGCATCGCATCGGCGAGGACGGCAAGGGCTTCCGCTACATCCTCGACAGCCTCAATCCCGAGCGCATCCTGAACGCCGCCGAGTGCGTCGGCATCGGCCGGCGCTGCCTTGAGCGTGCGGTGAACTATGCCGGACAGCGCGTGGTGTTCGGACGGCCGATCGGCCAGAATCAGTCGATCCAGCATCCGCTGGCCGAGAACTGGACGGAATTGCTGGCCGCCGAGTTGCTCACGCTTCGCGCGGCGGAACTGTATGACAGCGGACAGCCATGCGGTGCGGAAGCGAACGCGGCGAAATACTTCGCCGGCGATGCGGCCTTCAAGGCCGCCGACCAGGCGGTGCGTACGCATGGCGGCATGGGCTATGCTGCGGAATTCCACGTCGAGCGCTATTTTCGCGAAGCGGTGGTGATGCGGCTTGCGCCGGTGTCGCGCGAGATGGTGCTCAACTTCCTGGCCGAGCGCGAACTCGGCCTGCCGAAGTCGTACTGACAGACCGCGTGGGGCAAGACATGGCCGAAAAGGTCATCAATATCGGCGGCGCGTCGGGGGCCTGGGGCGACAGCCCGATGGCGATCCCGCAATTGCTGACCGCGGATGTCCATTACCTGATGATGGATTATCTCGCCGAAGTGACGATGTCGCTTCTGGCCCGTGCGCGCATGAAGGATCCCAATGCGGGCTTCCCGTCGGATTTCGTGGCCTATCTCAAACGCTCGCTGCCGGAGATCGCGAAGCGCAAGATCAAGGTCGTCAGCAATGGCGGCGCCGTCAATCCGCAAGGCGCCAAGCGCGCACTGGACGCCGCCTGTGCAGAACTCGGACTGTCGCTGAAGATTGCGGTGGTCGAAGGCGACGATGTGATGCCGCGCATCGACGCGCTGCGTGCAACAACGCGCGAGGCCGCGACCGGAGAGGCGCTGCCGCCGAAATTGCTCACCGCCAACGCCTATCTCGGCGCGCTGCCGATCGCCGCTGCCCTCGATCGCGGCGCCGACATCGTCATCACCGGCCGTTGCGCGGATTCGGCGCTGGCGCTCGGCATCCTGATGCATGAATTCGGCTGGAAAGCCGACGATTACGACAAGCTCGCTGCCGGCAGTCTCGTCGGGCACATCCTGGAATGCGGCCCGCAATCGACCGGCGGCGTGCACACCGACTGGGACAAGGTGCCAGGCTGGGAGAATATCGGTTATCCGATCGCCTCCTGCAAAATCGACGGCAGCTTCACGCTGTGGAAGCCCGACAATACCGGTGGGCTGATCGTGCCGGCCTCCGTAGCCGAGCAGGTGCTGTACGAAGTCGGCGATCCGGCCGCTTACATGCTGCCGGACGTTGTCGCCGATTTCACGCAGGTCACCCTCGAACAGGTGGGTGAGAACCGCGTGCGCATCTCGGGCGCGAAGGGTTATCCGCCGACATCGCAATACAAGGTCTCGGCCACCTGGCAGGATGGCTGGCGCGGCGTGGCCACGGTCTCCATCGTTGGACCGGATGCGGTCGCGAAGGCCGAGCGCACAGCGGAAGCACTGCTGGCGCGTGCGCGCATGCTGTTCCGCCAGCGTCAGCTTCCCGATTTCACGGCAACGCACACCGAAGTGCTGGGCTCGGAATCCGCCTACGGGCCAAAAGCAAACGCGCGCGGCGTGCGCGAAGTGCTGTTGCGTCTGGTGGTCGACCATGCCGACCGCGAAGCGATCGATATTTTCGCGCGCGAACTCGGCTCCGTCGGCATCAGCTTCGCGCAGGGCACGACCGGCATTTTGTCCGGGCGGCCTAAGCCGACGCCGGTCGTGCGTTTGTTCACGTTCTTTGTCGACAAGTCGGTGCTTGGATCGCCGAAGGTCCAGATCGGCGACGGCGAGCCGTTCGATGTGGATGTTCCTGCGCAAGGCGGCTATGCCGCGCCAGCGGGCGCGACGCTTGCTGCGGAGTCAAGCGAGCAAAACGATGGTGAATCCGAAGTCGCCTTGCGCTCGCTCGCGGTGGCGCGCTCCGGCGACAAGGGCAATTCATCCAACATCGCCATCATCGCACGCGATCCGAAATACGTGTCGCTGATCCGCCGTGAGGTGACGCCCGAGAAAATGGCGGCCCATTTCGAGGGCCTCGTCCATGGCAAGGTCACACGATACGAAGCGCCGGGCCTGCATGCTTTCAACTTCCTGCTCGAAGACGCGCTCGGAGGCGGCGGCATGGCCTCGCGGCGCATCGATTCGCAGGGCAAGGCCTTCGGTCAGATGGCGCTGGAAATGAAGATCAAGGCGCCGCGCGCATTGGCACAGGAACTCCAACGCGCGGACTCCACGACAGCGTGAGGAGTGATCTGATGAAACGATTCGTCGCCCTGCTGATCTCGCTTGGCGTGGCTTGTGCCGCTGCCGCCTCCCCGGTCAATGCGCAAAGCTACCCCACGCGCCCGATTACGATCATCGTGCCGTTTCCGGCCGGTGCGCTATCGGATGCCGCCGCGCGGATCCTTCAGCCGAAACTCGCCGAGGCGCTCGGCCAGCCGGTGGTGATCGAGAACCGGGGCGGCGCCGGCGGCGTGACCGGCACGGCGGCAGTCGCCCGCGCGCAGCCGGATGGATACACGCTGCTCGTCAGCGTCAACGCTCCCGTCGTCATGGGGCCCGCGCTGCAGAAGAGCTATCCGTTCGATCCGTCGAATGGATTGGCCGGGGTGTCGTTGCTGACCGAGACCTACCTTGCGCTGGTCGTTCGCAGCGACTCGCCGATCAAGTCCGTGGCGGATGTGATCAAGCTTGCCAAGGAGAAGCCCGGTCAGCTTACATTTGGTAGCGCCGGTGTTGGCTCCGCGCACCAGATTGCAGGCGCGCTGCTCAACGCCAAGGCTGGCATCAATGTAAATCACGTCCCGTTTCAGGGTGGCGCACCGGCCGTGCAAAATCTCGCCGGCGGCCATATCGACATGAGCTTTGCCACGCTGCCGTCGGTGATGCCGCTTGTGACCGGCGGGCAGCTTCGTCTCGTGGCTCTGGCGGAGCCGAAGCGCTATCCGGGTCTGCCCGACCTGCCGACGATCAGCGAGACCATTGCGGGTGTAGAGACAACCTCGTGGGTCGGGATGCTCGCACCCGCAGGAACCCCGATGGACATCCGGGAGCGTCTGGCGAAGATCGTGGCCGACGCGATGGCGATGCCGGACGTGCGAGAGAAGATGCTTGCGCTCGGCATGACACCTGTTCCCATGGGGCCGGTGGCGTTCGACCGGCTGATCGCGGACGATCTGAAGTTCTGGCGCGGAGCGGTCGAGACCGCGAAGATCAAAAAGCAATAGGTGAGCCGTGCGCATCTGCATTTTCGGAGCCGGGGCCAGCGGCGGGCATTTCGCGGTGCGCCTTGCGCGCGCGGGCCACGACGTCTCGGTGATCGCGCGAGGGCCGCATCTGGCGGCGATCCGCGAGCGCGGCCTGCAACTCAAGACCGGCGCTGATCTTCTGGCGGCAGAGGTTGCCGCCACGGACACGCCGCGCGATCTCGGTCCGCAGGATCTGGTGATTGTCGCCACCAAGGCGACGGCGTTGGCGGCGATCGCTCCGCATATCGCGCCGCTGGTCGGCAAGGACACGCTGGTGCTGTTTCCGCAAAACGGCATGACCTGGTGGTACCCGGTCGGGCTGCCGTCGCAGCATCCGCAGCCGCCGGGGCTTCCCGTCTTCGAACTGGCGAAGCCGTTTCTTGCGGCGATGCGCATGGATCAGGTGCTCGGCGGCATCATCTATTCGGCCAACGAAGTCGAGTCACCGGGCGTCATCAAGAACAATTCGCCCACGCATAACCGGCTGGAACTGGCTTCGATTGCCGACAATGCCGCGCCAGGACGCGCGGATGCACCCGGGCGGCTCGCCGAAGTCCGCGAAGCGCTCCAGCAGGCCGGCATCCTGTCGCCCGATCCCGGCGACATCCGCGTTGCGGTCTGGACCAAGCTCGTCAACAACATGAGCGGATCGACCATCGGCCTGGCGACCGCGAGCCCGTCCGATGGTGCGCGCAAGGATCCGGCGCTGGCTGAAATCTACTGCCGCGTGATGCGCGAAGGTCTCAGCATTTCCGCCGCGCATGGCTATGCCCTCGATATAGAACCGAAACGTATGCTGGCGCGGCTGCTCGACCACAAGGCGTCGATCCTGCAGGACTACGAGCAGCATCGTCCGATGGAGATTGCCGAGATCGTGCTGGCGCCGGTTGCGTTCGCGCGCGCGGCGAATATCGCAACGCCGACGCTCGACACGGTGGCCGCGATCGTGACCAAGCTGGCACGGGATCGCGGCCTGCTGCCGGCGGAGATTGACGGGCCGTCATTGACGAGGTCTTGAACAGGATCAGGTGACGCCATGTCGCAGCGTTCGAAATACATCATTCGGTCCGAAGAGATCGAAGCCTATTCACCGGCCAATCACACCGGCACCCGCAACAAGCGGCTGATCGGACCGCGCGTCAATGGCGCGCGGCATCTCGAAATCGTGCTGGGCGAGATCGAACGCAACGAAGGCGCGATTGCGCATATGCATCCCGATCTCGAACAGGCGGTTTATGTGCTTGAGGGCGAGGCGGTGGTGCGGATCGACGACGTCCCGCATGACATCAGGGCCGGCGATCTCGTGTACTTTCCGGCAAAGGTGTTTCACGACATCAAGGTCACCAGCCCGGTGATCCGGATGCTGGTGATCTACGGGCCGCCCTATGACGAGCAGCCGCATCAGGTGGTGCGGAAGGAATGACGCGGGCCGCGGCGCGGCTTACCGCGTCACCACGATGAAGTCGGTGTAAAGCCCGGTCTCGTGGCCAAGCCCATGGTCCGAGACGATCAGCGAGGCGCCGGGAGTGACATATTCCGAGATTCGCTCGACCACCTCGGGCGCGATTTCGATCCGGTCCAGTACCGCCGCTGCGCCGAGGCTCTGCGTCGGTTCGGGGGCCTTGCTCAGCCGCTTCGCCGAAACTTCGATCGGACGGCCGCGACGATCGGTTTCGACGCGGGTCTTGACGTTCTCGGCTTTCGGCAGTTCCGGCGGCATTGTGACCGCCTTCCAGTTCACCTCGGTGTCGCTGCCGTCTTTCGCCAGCGCAGTGAAGACATGGGTGCCGAAATTCGGCTTGTCGTCCTTGAAGGTCACCGGTGCGCTGAACAGCGGAATGAAGTGCTGGCGCACGTACAGTGTCTTGTCCTTCTTGCTGATGAAGACCGTGATCGCGCCCTTGGGTGGCGCTTTCTTTTGCTTGGCGTCCAGCGATTGCGCGAAGCTCGCGAGGATCGGCCCCGGGATATTCGCAGGCTGCGGATAGATCGAGGCGGTCGTGTCGGAATTGCGCTCGCTGTCCTGAACCTCGGCCGCGGTTTTGGCTTCGGGGGTGGCCTCAGCTTCCACATGCGTGCCGGCCTGCTCGACCGAGGACGTCAGGTCGCGCATGGCAGGCTTCGCATCCGTGCCCTCGGCGGCTTCACCGGCGCCGTCGGTGGCGATCAGTGCGGCACTGGCGGTCCGCACCCGTTCCGGCATCGTGGTGTCCAGCGTCTTGCGCAGGTCCGGCAGCGTCTCGACGGCAGCAACCGGCGGCTTGGGCTGGAACAGCAACGGATGCGCCACGTCCACGGGTTCGACATCCTCGCGTGACACGATCACGCGCGTATTCATCCGGATGGTGCGCCACAGGTAATCCGCATAGCGCTCCGGCAGCCGGATGCAGCCATGAGAGGCGGGGTAGCCCGGCAGCTTTCCTTCATGCAGGGCGATGCCCGACCAGGTCAGTCGCTGCATGTAGGGCATCGGCGCGCCGCTATAGATATTCGAGCGGTGGTGCCGGTTGCGCTGAATGACGCTGAATACGCCAAAAGGCGTGGGATTGGAGGCCTTGCCGGTTGAAACCGGGGATTGCGAGACCAGCTTGCCGTTGGCGTAGAACGACACATTCTGCGACTTCACCGACACGATCAGCATGTGCGGGCCGGCGGGAGGCGGTGCCTCCTTCGCAGGTCTGGCGATTTCCGACTTGGGCGGTTTGCCGGCCGAGCGGGCCGGCTGCCGGGGGGTGAGGCGCTGGCGCGGTTCCGGCCTGCGGCTTTCGAGGCGCGGCGGCGGCCCGTCATACCGGTCATAGCGGGGGCTATCGCGGAAGAACAAAAAGTCCTGCGCCACGGCCGGGGACACCGACCCGGCCGCGAATGCCAGGGTCAGCATGCTGGCCCCGCCGAGCGCTCCAGCTTTCAGGCGGAAAAACGCACTCTTGATACACACGGTCCTAACCCTCGCCCCCGGAAAGCCGCATCTTAGGTGCCGAATCCGAACATAATGTTAGTGGATGCAACTTTCGGGATCATGTCCGGTCGTTTGGCGGCCAGCATTCGCATCGTTAGTGTTGCATTTACGGTGAATATCTGACGGATAGCCGGCAGACAGGCTCCTGCAGGGAGAGAAAGCATCATGAGTCAGGCCGCAGAAAAGCTTACAGCCCAGCGCCCCGGGTCCATCAAGGACGCGCATTTCAATTGGGAAGACCCGCTCGATCTGGAGGGGGAGCTCACCGAAGAGGAGCGCATGGTCCGCGACACCGCGCGGGGCTATGCTCAAGACAAATTGATGCCGCGGGTGATCGAGGCCTATCGCGACGAAAAGGTCGACCGCACCCTGCTGCCCGAGATGGGCGAACTCGGCCTTCTGGGCCCGACCCTTCCGGAGGAGTATGGCGGTGCGGGCCTGGGCTATGTTGCCTACGGTTTGATCAACCGCGAGATCGAGCGGGTCGATTCCGGCTACCGCTCGACCCTGTCGGTGCAATCCTCGCTGGTGATGCACCCGATCTACGCCTACGGCACCGAGGCGCAGAAGAAGAAATACCTGCCGAAGCTCGCCTCGGGCCAGATGGTCGGCTGCTTCGGCCTGACCGAGCCGGATCACGGCTCCGATCCCGGCTCGATGGTCACCCGCGCCGAAAAGGTGCCGAACGGCTACCGGCTGACCGGCGCCAAGATGTGGATCTCGAACTCGCCGATCGCCGACATCGCCATCGTGTGGGCGAAGCTGGACGGCAAGATCCGCGGCTTCGTGGTCGAGCGCGGCACCGAGGGCTTCTCCACCCCGAAGATCGAGGGCAAGCTGTCGTTGCGGGCCTCGGTGACCGGCGAGATCGTGCTCGATAACGCCTTCGTGCCGGAGGATGCGCTGCTGCCGAATGTGTCCGGCCTCGCGGGGCCGTTCGGCTGCCTCAACAATGCGCGCTACGGCATCGCCTGGGGTTCGCTGGGCGCTGCGGAATTCTGCTGGCATGCCGCGCGTCAATACACCCTCGACCGCAAGCAGTTCGGCCGGCCGCTCGCAGCGAACCAGCTGATCCAGAAAAAGCTCGCGGACATGCAGACCGAGATCACGCTCGGGCTGCAGGGCGTGCTGCGTCTTGGTCGCCTGATCGAGGAGGGCCGTGCGGGTCCGCCCGCGATCTCGCTGATGAAGCGCAACAATTGCGGCAAGGCGCTGGATATCGCCCGCGTCGCCCGCGACATGCATGGCGGCAACGGCATTGCCGACGAGTTCCATGTCATGCGCCACGTCGCCAACCTGGAGACGGTCAATACTTACGAGGGTACGCACGACATCCATGCGCTGATCCTCGGCCGCGCGCAGACCGGTATTCAGGCGTTCTTCTGATCGTCTGCCTGTCGCTCTGCTGGAAAGCATAACTCTCCTGTGATGCCCGGCCTTGCGCCGGGCATTCATGTCTTTACAGGTCGGATTGCCCCGGCATGTGTCGCCGTCGCGGCAGGCTTTTTTCCCGACTGGTTGAATCATGGACATTGCGTCGACCGCATTGCTGGCAACGGCCGGGCTCGCCGGCGGCACGATTGCGAGCCTCGCTGGCGGTGCGGCGCTGATCACCTTTCCGACCTTTCTCGCCGTCGGGCTGACCCCGATTGCCGCCATCGCCACCAACATCGCCGCCCTGACTCCGGGCAGCCTGATCGCGGCCCTGTCCGACCGGACCCAATTGCCGCCGCTCGACCGCGGCTTTATCGGTCTGGTTCTCGCCTCGGTACTCGGCGCCGGCATCGGTGCGCTGCTGCTGATGCTGACGTCGAACCGGGTGTTCGAGATTCTGGTGCCGCTCCTGATCGGCTTTGCGACCATCCTGTTCGCGTTCGGGGAAAAAATCAGTGCGGTGGTGCGTGCGCGCGCGCTCGCGAAGCACGGTCGCGAGCCGGAGATCAAGCTCACCTCGATTCCGATGCTGTTGCCGGTCTCCGTCTATGGCGGCTATTTCGGCGCCGGCCTCGGCGTGCTGCTGATCGCGGTGCTGCAACTCGCGACCTCTGGCGAATACCGGCCAGCCAACGCCACCAAGAACCTGGTCGCCGCCCTGAACGGATCGGTGGCGATGACGGTGTTTGCGGTTCAGGGCAGCATCAACTGGCCGGCCGCACTCGCCATGATGTGCGGCGCCCTGGTCGGATCGGTGATCGGCGCGCGGATCGCGCGGCATGCGCCGCGCGAACTGATGCGCTGGGTGGTCACCGGCATCGGCGTGGTGCTGACCACCGTCTATGCGTGGCGCTACTGGTTCTGAAGCGCCGCTTGCGTGACGCGACTATCTCCGCGTCAGCTCGCACAATTCGACGAGGCGCCCGGTCATCGTGCTGAGCGGGTCCGCGAACGGCGCCACCACGTTGAAATGATGCGTGCCGGGCACCGCCTCGTATCGCGTTTCGACGCCGGCGGCGCCCCAGGTGTCGGCCATGACATGCGACAGCCGGATGAATTCCGGCAATTCGTCGGCGCCGACCACGACATCGAGCACGCGGCCCTTCGGCGCCGGCCAGAATAGCGGCGAACTCCTCCGCGCCGAGGCCTCGTCCAGCTTGAAATCCGCGTTCATGTCGGTGGTGACGAGCCCGGTCAGGTCGAACACGCCGGAGATCGCGGAGCCCGCCGGGATCAGGTCGGCCGGCGCGGTCGGATCGAGCGCCTGCCAGTCGGTCGCCATCATGCAGGCGGTGAGATGGCCGCCAGCCGAATGGCCATAGACCATGATGCGCTTGCCGAAGCGCTTCCACAGGAACAGCACGGCGGCGCGCATCTCATCCACGATCTGCGCGATCGACACCTGCGGCGTCAGGTCATAGCCCGCGACCGCAACGGTGACGCCGTTGCCGGTCAGCCCACGCGCCAGATGGCTGTGTTCCTTCGGGCTCATCGCGCGCCAATAGCCGCCATGAATGAACAGCGCGACCGGCGCCTCGTCGTCCTTGGCCTTGAACAAATCGATATATTGACGCTCGCTCGGCCCGTAGCGGATATCGAGTTCGGCGCGACCGTCCTTGATCATCATCTCGCGATAGGCGGCGGCGTCGCGCTGCCACTGCGTCACGATATTCGGGAAATCGGGCACCGCCGCGCGGTTGTTATAGGCTGCGCTATTGTCGATCGCCATTCCGGGAAGCTCCGCCAGATAAAATCCGGCGGGAGATTGCGTCAGCGAAACGCCCGGTGCAAGCGATCAGCGCTCATGGCCGGGCCGCAAAAATATCCCGGCATTCAAGCATCTGCGGCCGATATTTGGCCCCGGAAACCAGCGGTTCCTTCGGGTCCTGCAAAATTGCTTTCGCTTGCGCGCTGAACCGGTTTATCTCTCGCTCATGAAAGTGAACGGCATCGCGACGCGGAGCATCTGGCTCGAGCCGGATGGCTGGTCGGTCGGCATTTTCGACCAGACACTGCTGCCGTGGCGGATCGAGCGGCTGACGCTGCAAAGCGTCGGCGACGCCGTGCATGCAATCGCCAGCATGCAGACGCGCGGCGCGCCGTTGATCGGTGCGGTCGCGGCCTATGGGCTCGCACTGGCGCTGCGCGAGGATGCGTCCGACGACAATCTTGAACGCGCTTACGCGGCGCTGCTTGCGGCACGGCCGACCGCGATCAACCTGAAATGGGCGCTGGACCAGATCTCCGCAGAGGTCCGTCATCTCCAGCCTGCGCAGCGCATGGACGCGGCCTACCGGCGCGCGGCCGCGATCTGCGACGAGGATGTCGCCATCAACCAGGCGATCGGCCGGCACGGGTTGCCGCTGATCGAAGCCATCGCCGCGCGCAAGAAACCGGGCGAGCCGGTCAACATCCTCACCCATTGCAATGCCGGATGGCTTGCGACGGTCGATTACGGCACCGCGACCGCGCCGATCTACACCGCACATGACAAGGGTATTGCCGTTCACGTTTTCGTCGACGAGACCCGTCCGCGCAACCAGGGCGACTCTCTCACGGCTTTCGAGCTGGGTCAGCATGGCGTGCCGCACACCGTAATCGCCGACA
>CAZXJZ010000006.1:0-59852 GCA_964641065.1 uncultured Hyphomicrobiales bacterium
CGGCGTCGCCATCGCCACCATTGACGGCCATGTCTATCAGGTGGGCGATGCGGCCTTCCCTTTCACCATCCAGTCGGTCTCCAAGGCCTTCGTATTCGGGCTCGCGCTCGAACTCCTCGGCGCCGATCATGTCGAATCCTTCGTCGGCGTCGAGCCGAGCGGCGAAGCCTTCAACTCGATCCGGCTGAACGCCAAGAACCAGCCGTTCAACCCCATGGTCAATGCCGGCGCCATCGCCTGCTCCGGGTTGATCTATCAGGCGAAGAGCGCGGAGGCTTTCGAGGTGATCCGCAGCGTGCTCGGCCGCTTCGCCGGGCGCGATCTCGATGTCGACGAAGCCGTCTACCAGTCCGAGAGCGCAACCGGCGACCGCAATCGTGCGATCGGCTGGATGCTGCGCAATTACGGCATCGTCGGACAGAATGTGGACGCGGTGCTCGACGTCTATTTCCGGCAATGCGCGATCCTGGTGACCGCGCGCGACCTTGCGGTGATGGGGGCAACCCTGTCCAATGGCGGCGTCAATCCGGTCACCGGCGAGCAGGTAATCTCGCCGCTCGCAGTGGCCCGCACCCTGTCGATCATGACCTCGGCCGGGATGTACGATTATGCCGGCGAATGGACCTACCGGGTGGGCATGCCGGCGAAAAGTGGCGTCGGCGGCGGCATCGTCGCCGCGCTCCCCTCGCAGATCGGGCTCGGGACCTATTCGCCGCTGCTTGACGAGCACGGCAATTCCGCGCGCGGCCTGCGGCTCTACGAGGCGCTGTCGGCGCATTTCGATCTGCATGTGCTCAATCGCGCCAACGATGTGCGCACCTGCGTCGTGGCCGATTACGACGTTGGCCGGTTGCAGCGCCGCGGCCGCCAGCCACACGAGCAGCGGTTGCTGGACGACCGCACCTCCTCGATCCGGATCCTCGAACTGACCGGGACGCTGGCTTTTTCCAATGCCGACTATCTCGCGCGACGCCTGCTCTCGCGCGACGCCGGACAATTCGCCGTGCTCGATCTTAGGCGGGTGCCCCTGATCACCAGCGCCGCCGCCAAGATGCTGGCCGACCTGTTCGCGAGCTTGGCGGCCAACGGCACCCGCCCTGTCCTCGCCGGGATCGAGCGGGAGTCCCGCAATTTCCGGCTGTTGCAGACCTTCCTCGCCGATTCCGGCGCGATCCGGACATTCTCTCAGCTGGATGAGGCGATCGAATGGGCCGAGGATCAGGTGATCTTCCGATATGGCGGCTTCAGCCAGATCACCGAGGTGGCACTGGGCGAGCAGGAGCTGTTGAAGGGCCTGTCGGAAGAGGATCTCGCCGATCTCGAAAGCCTGTGCGAAACGAGGAGCTGCCATCCCGGCGAACGCATCATCGCCAAGGGCGAGCCGTCAGATTCCATATTCTTCCTTCAGCGCGGCATGGTGAGCGTGAAGCTCGCCGAGGGGGTCCGGCTTGCGACGCTGGTGCCGGGCACCGCGTTCGGTGAACTGGCCCTGATCGGGGGGCCCCGCAGCGCCGATGTGTTCGCCGACAATGCCGTGCTGTGCCGGCGCGTTCCGCTTCAGGCCTTCGACGACTTCCGTGCCCGCCGGCCCGCCGCCGCCGAGATCATTGTCCGCAACCTTGCGCAGTTGCTGGCGCACCGGCTGTTGCAGGCTAATACCAAGATCGACCTCCTGAGCGCGAATTGAACGGCGCCGCGCGTTCGCAAAGCGAATGCCGAAGTCAAAGCGCCACCGCTAGATGTGTCCGGCGATTGCAAAAAGCGCGATCCGGACCGCCGTCATCGCCACCACGCGGATCACAAGCATTCTGGAGACCGGTTCCGCCGGCTCGTCCTGCCCCAGGAAGCTGACGCTGTAATCCCCAGCTGCGCGCCCGCGAGCGGGCTGCGCGATCGGCGCATGAGCGAATACCAGCTGGTCCACGCTCGGCTTCAGTAAGTTGGCCATCTGACCCTCCCCGTCCTGGCGCGCCCTGCGCCCGATACGGATGAGTGGTCCGCCAATGAGGTGGGGTTCGGCGCGCGCGACCGGGCGCCCTCCCAACGAATGGGAGGCCCTCAAATCCCGGAATTCGTGGGGGTTTGGACCCGACGCGGCTCAGCGGCCTGCCGGGACACAGCAAGACCCGCCATAACGGCGGGGCTGATTGCGCTATTTGCGCTTGGCCTTGGATTTAACCTTAGATTTGACCTTGGTCTTGGATTTGGCCTTGGTCGCCGCCTTCGATTTGACCTTGGAGCCGCCGACCTTTCCGCGCTTGACCTGCGGCTTCTTGCCGGCCGCAGCGGCGCGGCGCTCCGCCCGCAGCTTCTTGGCGCGCGCCTCGGCCCGCTCGGCGGCCCGCTTCTCGCGGCACTTCTCGCACTGGCAGCCGACCGGCTTGATGAAGATGTCGACGTAGTCCTTGCCGTAATCGTAGGTGATCTCTTCGCCCGGCTTGATCTTCTTGCGGGCCACGACGATGACCCTGTGGCCCTTAACGTCGCTTTCGGCATTGGGACGGCAGGAATGGTTGAAATAGCGCGCCAGATTGCGCCGGTTCGACCCGTCGATGGTCCAGCGCGAATTGACCTCGAACATGTAGCGGTTGTCGCGCTTCTCGGCTTCTTCGTTGTTGAGCAGCTGCCCGCGATAGGTATCGATCAGCTGGCCCTTCTCGATTTCCTTGGTGGCGAAACAGCCGAGCCCTGTGCGGGAGCGACCAACGCGATAGGCACGACGGAAGGGTTTGCGAGCGCGGGGCATGGTCCGGACAGAATCGATGTTGCTTGTACGGGGAAAGGCATAAGCAAAAGCCAAGCCAATTTCAATCCGGCGAATGATGCGTCCCCAGAAGCGACGCACCAACCCATCGGCCGTTCGTCCCCGCGAAAGCGGGGACCCAGAATGCTTATGCTGGATTCCCGCCGGAGCATGTCATCGGGCCGCGCAATGCGCGGACCCATTGCCGCGTATGAATGGAGATAGCGGCCGCCTCACCCCAGATTCAGCGCCTGGAAGAAGTCGTTGCCCTTGTCGTCGATGATGATGAAAGCAGGGAAATTCTCCACCTCGATCCGCCAGATCGCTTCCATGCCGAGTTCGTGAAACTCGATGGCCTCGACCTTCTTGATGCAATGCTCGGCGAGGTTCGCAGCCGCGCCGCCGATCGAGCCGAGATAGAAGCCGCCATGCTTCTTGCAGGCCTCGCGCACCGCCGGAGAGCGATTGCCCTTGGCCACCATGATCAGCGAACCGCCCGCCTCTTGGAACTGATCGATATAGCTATCCATCCGCCCCGCCGTGGTGGGACCGAACGATCCGGAGGCATAGCCCGCCGGCGTCTTGGCCGGCCCCGCGTAATAGACCGGATGGTTCTTGAAATAATCCGGGAGGCCCTTGCCCTGCTCCAGCCTCTCGCGCAGCTTGCCATGCGCCAGATCGCGCGCGACCACCATGGTGCCGGTGAGCGACAGCCGCGTCTTGATCGGATATTGCGACAAGGTCTTGCGGATCTCGTCCATCGGCCGGTTCAGGTCGATCTGCACCACCGCGCCGCCGAGCGTGGATTCATCGATCTCGGGGAGATATTTCGCCGGATTGTGCTCCAGCTCTTCGAGGAACACGCCGTCCTTCGTGATCTTGCCCACCGCCTGCCGGTCGGCCGAACATGACACGCCGAGCCCGATCGGCAGCGACGCGCCATGGCGCGGCAGCCGGATCACCCGCACGTCGTGGCAGAAATATTTTCCGCCGAATTGCGCGCCGACGCCGAGCGACTGCGTCATCTTCAGGACCTCCTGCTCCATCTCCAGGTCGCGGAAGGCGTGGCCGTCTTCGGAGCCCTTGGTCGGCAGGGTGTCGTAATAGCGGCATGAGGCGAGCTTCACCGTCTTCAGGTTCAGCTCGGCCGAGGTGCCGCCGATCACGATGGCCAGATGATAGGGCGGACACGCCGCGGTGCCGAGCGTCAGCACCTTCTCCTTCAGGAAGGACAGCATGCGATCGCGCGTCAGGATCGAGGGCGTCGCCTGGAACAGGAAGGTCTTGTTGGCCGACCCGCCGCCCTTGGCGACGAACAGGAACTTGTATTCGTCGTCGCCGTCGGCATAGAGCTCGACCTGCGCCGGCATGTTCGACTTGGTGTTGGTCTCCTCGAACATCGACAGCGGCGCGAGCTGCGAATAGCGCAGGTTCTTCTTCAGGTAGGCGTCGCGCGCGCCCTCGGCCAGCGCCGCCTCGTCGTTGCCCTCGACCCACACATTGCGGCCGCGCTTGCCCATGATGATGCAGGTGCCGGTGTCCTGGCACATCGGCAGCGTGCCGCCGGCGGCGATATTGGCGTTCTTCAGGAAGTCGAAGGCGACAAACTTGTCGTTGTCGGAGGCTTCCGCGTCCTCGAGGATGTTGCGCAGCTGCTGCAGATGCCCCGGCCGCAGATAATGGTTGATGTCGGCATAGGCCTCCTCCGCCAGCGTCTTCAGCGCCTGCTCCGGCACCACCAGCACATCGCGGCCCAGCACCTTTTCGGTGCGCACGCCGGTCACGTCCAGCTTGCGGTAGGGGGTGTTGTCCTTGCCGAGCGGGAACAGCGGCGTGTGACGATAGGCGGGGATCGGCGGGGTGACGGGGGCGTTCATTGGCGGATTCTCTAGATTTTCAGGGCGGCCGGATAGGACCGGCCGGTTCGGAACGGTTCTAGAGAATTTCGGTGGCGGGGGGAAGGAAGGGAGCCGTTATTGCAAGGCGTCCGCGTTTGCTGGGTCGCCCTTTCGCCGGGCGAACCGACATAGCGTGGCTGCGAAAGCCTGTAGGATGGGTTGAGCGCAGCGAAGCCCATCGAAGCAAGCTGATGCCAATGTTGGGTTTCGCTTAAGCTCAACCCAACCTACGAACCCCGCCTAAAACAGCGGCTTCGGCTTGTCCGGCTTGCACTCGTCGGCAATCAGCTGCAGCGCCCGTTTGCTCTGGTCGATATCGCCCGGCAGCGCAAAGCGCGCGGTCCGGTGGCCATGCGAGACGGTCATGTCCGTGTCGAGGAACTCGACAACGTCCTCATCGCCCTCGACATAGAGCTGATAGGTCGGCGTCCGCCCGACATAGCGGGTCTCGAACCGGGACCAGTCCGGCTTGAACCGGCTCAGGTGATAGCGGACCGCACGGTTGTTCTCCGGCTCGGACACGATCACCACGCAAGGCTTGCGATCGACGATCGCGACACGGCTCTGCGGCGCGATGCTGCCGGTGAACACGTAAGTGATGGCCTGCTGAAGCTTGTCGGTTTCAGCAAAGGCAGGCGGCTGCAAGACAATCGACGCAAGCAACGTGGCCGCGCTGGCGAAAGCTTTCATGCTCGCCCTATAGCGGGTTCGCTCGCGGGCCCGCAACCGGCCATTGACCGTGCGACGCAGCGCCACACGGCGGGTGCCGCGGTCACCTCTGCCTCAACGACCGCCGAGCTGCCGCATCAGCCCGGCCTCGTCGAAATTGTGCCAGTGTTCGGCGATCTTGCCGTTGGCGATCCGGTACCAGTCGGAGAAACTCACACTCACCGGCCGCCCGGTCGCAGCCAGCGGCCCGAAATGTCCGCGTTGCGTGCCGGTGAAGACCGAGCGCGCGGCCACGCTATCCCCCGCGGCGATCACACGTTCGAGCGTGAAGCGGCCATCGGGAAACGCATGCCACAGCGCCGCCAGTTTCTGGATCACGCCGTCGGCCCCGGTCGCAGCGCCCGGTGCGGCATCGTGATCGACAAAGTCACCGGAGAGAAATCCGGCCGCGCGCGCGGCGTCGCCCGTTGCCAGCACCTCGGCAAAAAACCGGACGACCACATGCGCGTTCAGCACGGCGGCGGCACTGTCGGCGAGGATCTGCGGCTTCTCGGTCATCTGCCGGCCAAACTAGCCCGACTGCGCGGAAGCGCAATCCGGGGCGCAGGGTCGCAGGCGGCGATCCCGGAGGCCGGTGGCGGGAAAGCCGGGATATCCGGTCCGGCGCACTGGCGGCGCGGCCGCGCGGCGTGTTGAGATAGCGCATGGCGCGCCCGCACGGGAGCGATAGGACACCGGCATCCGCATCACGGCGACCGAAAGAGAATCGCAACCATGATAGCCTGGCTGATCCGTCTGATCCTGATTCCGGCGGGCGTGATCGCCGGCTGGTTCGTCGCCAAGGATGCGCCGAATTTCGGTATCGTGCAGGCGATGGTGGCGCTGTTCCTGATCGTGTTCGTGGTCGCCGTCTATGCGCTGACGCGCAGCGACGACGAACGGCGGCCGCAATAAACGGGACACCTTGAAACCGGGGTCGCCAGCCGTGTTAGGATGAGTCGTCGGTCCCGCAATCCATCCCGCATGTCGATCCGCGTTTATTCCTGGTATGGCTATATCGGTGCGCCCTTCCCGCGCGGGGTGGGCTATTCGCGCGGCATCGATGTGCTGGGTGACAAGCTCGGCGCGCTGGCAGGCGTCACGGTGCTGCCGCCGCATGCCAACTGGCTGTCGCAGAGCAAGGTCGCCGCCGATGCCCGCGCGCATCCATCTGCGATCAAGGTCTGCATCGGCCATTCGATGGGCGTCTATGCGATCACGCGGATGGCCGCCCGCGCGCGCGATATCGTATGGGACCTGATGATCGCGTTCGAGCCCGCGCCCGGATACAATTCCCTCGGTGCCTTCGCCTGCCCTCCGCTCCACGCCAATGTGCGCCGCGCCATCTGCTTCCGCTCCACCAACTGGCTGAATCCGATCGGCCACGGCCGGCTGCATGCGGCGCCGGACTTCACCGGTGATCTGACCACCATCCCGATGACCGCCCTGCATCACAAGATCGCGGGTGACCCGTCCGCGCACGCGATCTGCATCGAGGCCGTCCGGGGGCTGTCGGAAACTGCACCGCAGAGGATTTCCGCATGACGTCGCGCCTTCACTGCGCCACCCTCCTGGTGGTTATCGCCGCGGCGTCATTCACCTCCGCGGCATCCGCGCAAAAGCAGCAGACGCTGCCGCCAAATTTGCCGAAGATCGTCACCGACGCGATGGAGACGAACCTGAAGGAATGCGAGGCCGGCGAAAAGCCGCTCTACAAGCCGGGATTCCTGACCGTCCGCGACATCAATGCCGACGGCAAGCCGGACTACATCCTGAATTACGACCATTTCCAGTGCGGCGACCGCGTCAGCATGTTCTGCGGCACCGGCGGCTGCCAGACCGAAATTTTCGCCTCGGAAGAAGACAAGGGCTACGTGCCGGTGTGGAACAAGCTCGCGCGCAAGGTCACCTTTCTCACCCTCGCCAAGCGGCCGGCGATGCGGATCGACCTGCACGGCACGCTGTGCGGACGCAACGGCAGCGAGCGCTGCACCCTGACGCTGTACTGGAACGGCTCGGAATTTCATCCGGCCAATTGAACCGGCAGCAGACCGCGGCCGATTCAGACAAACTGCACGCGCGCGTTCACACCGTATTCATTGCAACGCCAAAGATCGCCGCCTCCGGCTGCTGCGCGGCCCCCCTTGGTAGCAAAAGCGCTCATCATTTTGTCGGAGCATCCGCAACATAAAGCGGGGCGATCATCAGTCCCGGCAGGGAGTGCAATATGCTGAAGAAAATCATGATGGGTGCGGCCGTGGTGGCCGTGGTGGCGCTGGCTGCGCCGGATCAAAGCGAGGCCCGCGGCGGCGGCGGCTGGCACGGCGGCGGCGGCTGGCATGGCGGCGGCGGCTGGCATGGCGGTGGCTGGCATGGCGGCGGCTGGAACGGCGGCAAATGGAATAACGGCAAGTGGCGCAACGGCAAATGGTATGGCGGCTATGGCGCTTACGGCTGGGGCGTTCCCGCCGCGGTCGCGGTCGGCGCCGGCGCTGCGGCTGCAGCGGCTGTTGCCGCGCCGTATTACTACAATAACGGCTGCTATCGTAACGTGCAGGTGATGACGGCCTATGGCCCGCAATGGCAGGTTGCCAACGTCTGCTGAGTTCGGCCGTTGAGTGGGGGCGCAGTCGCGCCCCTCCTCACCGGTGCATTTTGCTTTGGGCATGCACCGCCAAGATCGCGTCCGGCTTGATGCCATAAGAGCCCTTGAAAGGCGCATCGAGCACCGCGATCATGTAGATCACCAGCGCGATGAACATCGAAAGCGCACCGCCGATCAACGCGTGGGTGAACGGCCGCAGATCGAACATCCAGATCAGGATTGTGTTCATCACCGCACCGATCAGAACCACAAACCACATGATCCGCGGAATCGAACTGGTACCGGCTGAAATCCTCAGTCGCCGCGCCTCGACGAAATCGTCCAGCACCCGTAGCGTTTCCGCGTACCGCACGCTATGCGCCATGTCGTTGGGCACGAACGCGCCGACTGCGCGGTGTAGTGAGGTCAGGATCTCGATCTCCCGAGGATTGATCTTGCCCTGCGCCTGCAAGTCCCAGCCGGGTCCCGTGACCTCGTCGACATACCGATCGAGAACGTCGAGAATTTCGGGACGTGAATTCGAGGGATAACTGCTGATGTCGCGGTAAAGCTTGATGATGCCGGCGGCCTCACGAACGACCGCGTCCTCGGCCCTGTTGTGATTCTCGAACACAGCAATCGACAACAGCGCCAGGAGCACGCCGAAATAGAGCGCAAAAGCGTTGAGCAGAAAGCCGAGGATCGTATTGATGTCGCGCTCGCCACGGCACAGCTTCGCGACCTTGGGCTGAAGCAGGTACGAACCGACCAGCGTCGGCACAATGAACGCGGCGCATACGATCGCCAGTCCGGCGAGAAACGGGAGATCGTGCAGCCAGTTCAGGATCGGAGTGTTTGACATGCGCGATTATACCGCGCCGCGTGGCCATGCCAAACGCCGCGGCAGCCGCGCGATCATTCCGCCGCGTGCGCCGCGACCTCATCCATTTTTCGCACCGGATTGACCAGTTTTCCGAGCCCGGTAATCGATACGCTGACCGGTCCGCCATAGGCCGTGATGTTGGCGGTATGCAAGCTGCGCTTGGCGACACCGGGACGGAACGCGGTGCCCATCGAGATCACATCGCCCGGCCACAGCGAATGGTAGCGGGTGATATAGGCGATCACGTCCGGCACGCCGTAGGTATAGAAGGCGGTCGAATCCTCGGCGATCAACTCGTCTTTATGCCAGGCCAGCACGTCGAGCTTGTGCGGGTCGGGCACCTCGTCCTTGGTCACGAGATAGGGACCGAACGGACCGAAGGTGTCCGAGCCCTTGTAGCGCGCGGTATAGGATAGATGCTGCTCGCGCCGTTCCACCTTGGTGGGATCCTCCTTCGACGGATACAGCGCGTAGTAATGCACCATGTCCTGCGAACGCATGAAATTGCCGGTCATGTCGTTCAGAATCGAATAGCCGTAGACGACGTCGAGCGCGTCCTTCGCATCGACATGGCGGCAGGTCTTGCCGATGATGACGGCCAGTTCCGGCTCCGGATGCACCGAGCCGTAATAATCGTAGACCTCGATCGGCTGGTTGTGCCCGACCAGCGACGACGCCGGCTTCAGGAAGAACAGCGGATGGTCGGGCGCCGAGATCTTGCGCTCGTTGCTCGCCGAATTGTTCAGCGCTACGCCGCAGATTTTCGAGGGCCGCCGCACCGGCGGATGATAGACGATCTCCCTTTCCGGGATCGTCGTCAGCTTCCCCGGCTGGTCCTTGGCGAAGGCCTGCGCATCGCGGAGGAAGCGCGTGCCGGCATCGCCCGCCTCGATCAGCGCCAGCATGTCGGCATAGGGCTCGCGTCCGAGCGCGGTTGCGATTTCGCCGAGATCGGCGACGCGGTCGTCGTCGAGCGCAAAGCCGAGCCGGTCGCGATCCTTCCAGCGGAAGCTCAGGAGTTTCAAGGGCGTCTTCCCATTGTTGTCGTTGAGTTGCAGCGACAATGTTGGAGCGCCCGGAGCGAGTCAAGAATCCGGCTGCCCACCGATAGCCCATCCCTGCCGCGACCACTCACCCGTCGAGTTCGCTGTAAGCCCGGAATAGTCCCATCTCGTTGAAAGAAATCCGGCGCTCGCTCTCGAGATAGCCAGCGATCCGCGGACGTGCGGCAACACGCGCCGCAAGATCGGTCAGCCGCGGATGCTTCTTCGCCAGCCGCTTGCTCAGTTTCGGAAAGGCGTAGCGCATGCCTTCCATGATCTGGAACATCGACAGGTCGGCATAGCAACAGCGGCGGCCGGCGAGATAGGGACCGCCGGATGCCGCCAGCACGCGCTCGAAATAGTCGAAAAATTTCGGCGCCCGGTGTGCACGGAAATCGTCCGCGCGGCGCGCCGCTTCCGGCTTCTGGTCCTCGTAGTACAGCCCCGATCCGATCGGGTGATGGGTGTCGTGAATCTCGACCACGAAGTCCATGATCGTAAGCTGCAGTTGATGCACCCACAGCCGGCCGGCTTCTGATGTCGGTGCAAGACGCAGCTGGTCGCCCAGATAGAGCAGGATGTTCGCCGTTTGCGCGATCATCAGCCTGCCGGCTTTCAGGACCGGCGGCGCGAATGGCGGGGTTTTCACGCCCCGTCCCCCGACCAGGGCCATCATCTTGTCCTGGCCGCCGGGTGCGCGCGCGACATCGACATAATCGGCGGCGCCCTCCTCCAGCGCGAGCCGCACGAACTCGCCCCGACCCTGTATTTCCGGCCAATAATAAAGCTCGTAGCGCATGGTGCCCGCCTTAATTCCCTGATTTGATACGCCACCATAACGCAGTCCGGCGGTATTCGGTCGTCGCGCCGGTTCCCGCGTTCAGGTTAATGCCGCGCGCGGCTTGAAGCCCAAACCGCCGCGTGCGACGGCTAACCCCGAGTAGCTGTGGCGGACGCGTTCATGTTTGGTATCCCACTCGAATATCTGATGTTCGGCGGCATCGGCTTTTGCCTTGCATGGCTCACCGCGCTGATGGTTCTGCCCGCCGTGCATAACCGTGCGGCCCGGCTCGCGCGCCAGCGCTACGACGATCTTCCACTGTCGATGCAGGAAATCCGCGCGGAGAAGGACACGATACGCGCCGGCTTCGCCGCAGCGACCCGCGACCTGGAACTCCGGATCGAAAAGCTCCGGGACAAGACCGTCGCGCATGCGACCGATGTCGCGAAAAAGAACCAGCTCATCGAGCGGATGAAGCAGGAACTCGAAACGGTGACCGCCGCGCTGCGCGAGAGCGAGACCCGCGAACAATCCGCACGTGACGGCTTGCGCGAGGCCAAGCGTGGCTTCGCCGACAAGGACGTGACCCTCGGCACCGCCGAAGGCGAGATCACCGTCCTGAAGCGCGAACTGGCGGTGAAGGAGACTTCCTTGCAGGCGGCGCTGCGTGACGTCGCGACCGTGCGCAGCGACCTTTCGGCGAAAGACGAGGCGCTGCGGATCGCCGAGCGCGACCGGGCGTCGTTGCGCCGCGAACTTGAAGCGAGGGATTCCGCGCTCGCCGGCGCGACAAAAGACATCATTTCGATCAAGGCAATCCTCGGCGAAACCGAAGCGCGCGAGCGTGCCGCCATTGACGCGCTGAGCGCGATCCGTCGCGGCTCGGCCGACAAGGACGCGACCCTCGGCGTGGTCGAGGGCGAGATCGCGGCGCTTCGGCGCGAACTCGCAACCCGCGACGCCGCCCTGCGCACCGGCGAGCGCGAGATCGCCAGCCTGCGCAGTGAGCTTGCCGGCAAGGATGCCGCCCTGAGCCGCGCCGAGCGGGAAATCGCAGCGATCAAGGCCGAGATCGCGGCGCTCACCACATTGCTGGTTCAGCCCGTCGACAATTCCGCTGCCCGCGCCGAGCGGCCGGCCGCTTCGCCGCGGCGGGTCGAGGTCGTGCCCTTCGTCGCCGCTGCTCGGCAGATGTCGCAACCGCAGCCTGTTCCCGCTCAGCCGGTGCAACAGCAAGCCGAGGCGCACCCGGTGCGCCAGGCGAACGAGCAGCCCGCCGCATCCCGCCCGGTCGACGTCGTCGTCCCACCAACCCGACTGATCCCGCCGGCGATCCCCCGGGCGCAACAGCATGCCGAGGACACCGCCACACAGGCGTTGACCGAAATCAGCGATGCGGCGCGCCGTGTCGACGAACGGCATGCTGGCGTCAACCAGCAGCTGCGCGCGATCTACGCGCCGGCGGCCAAAAGCACGCCCTGACCGCGCCGGGCGGATTGATCCGCACCCGCAATGACGACACACACCGCGCGCGTTTCGCGCTGCCCGGCCATGCGGATTAGCGCTTGCGCGAGCCTCAACGGAGTTGAAAACTCCGCGCCATGACAATGCCGATTCAACCATGACCACCCGTTCCCCGATCCTGATCGCAGGCGCCGGCATCGGCGGACTCACCGCTGCGCTCGCGCTGATCCGGCGCGGCATGCGCGTCCATGTGATCGAGCAGGCGCGCGAACTCGCCGAGATCGGCGCCGGGGTGCAGATTTCGGCGAACGGCGCGCATGCGCTGTTTTCGCTCGGGCTCGAGACTGCATTGAAGCAGGTGTGGTGCGAGCCTGCCGGCAAGGAAATCCGGCTGTGGAGCACCGGCGAAACCTGGAAGCTGTTCGATCTCGGCGCGGTCTCGCGCGAACGCTATGGCGCACCCTATTTCATGATCCACCGCGCCGACCTGCACCGCATCCTGCTGGATGCGGTGACCGCCGCGGCGCCCGACGCCATCACGCTGGGCGCCCGCGTCACCGGCTTCGAGCAGGATGCGAGCGGCGTCACAATGCTGTGCGAAAATGGCACGCGGTTTCAGGGCGACGCGCTGATCGGCGCCGACGGCGTACATTCGCGGATTCGCAACGCATTGTTCGGCGAGATGCCGGCGCAGTTCACCGGGCTCATGATCTGGCGCGGTCTGGTGCCGATGGAGAAGCTCCCCGAACGGATGCGACGCCTCGTCGGCACCAACTGGGTCGGACCCGGCGGCCATGTCGTGCATTATCCGGTCCGCGGCGGTTCGCTCATGAATGTCGGCGGCGCCATTGAACGCAACGACTGGCGCGTGGAAAGCTGGACCGAACGCGGCACAACGGAAGAGGCGCTGAGCGATTTTCCGGGCTGGAACGAGGACGTCCACACCCTCATCCGCAATATCGAGACGCCGTACAAATGGGCGCTGCTCGGACGCGAGCCTCTCGACCGATGGACAATGGGCCGCGTGACTTTGCTCGGCGATGCCGCGCATCCGACGCTTCCGATGATGGCACAAGGCGCCAACATGGCGCTCGAGGATAGTGTTGTCCTCGCTCGCTGCCTCGACGGCTATGACGATGTCCCCGAGGCGCTGCAGGCCTACGAGGATGCGAGGCGCGATCGCACCGCCCGGCTGGTGCGCGCCGCCAACGACAATGCCACACGCTTCCACAATCCCGCGCTTGGAAACGCCGAAGGAGCTGCCCGCTACGTCGACACCGAGTGGCAGGAAGCCAAGGTCAAGCAGCGCTACGACTGGGTGTTCGAATACGACCCCGTAAAGGTCGCAGTCTGACCGCACAATATCTATTGCTCGGACTTGTCGCCGTAACCCGTGGTGTTCTGCCGCGTGGTGCCGTCTTGGATGTCGATGGTCGGCTGCGGCGCGCCTGACGTTTGCTGCTGGCTTGGCGAGGTACCTCCCGTGGTGCCTGGAACTCCGAAGGTCACCAGCATCGCAATCGCGCCAACAATGAGGATCACGCAAAACGCAGCAAATCCGATCCAAACCCCGGTGCGGGCGCGGCGGTCAGGTGGATTTCTTTCGATCATGACGTCGGCTCTCGTTGTCGGGTTTCAAAGGCCAACGCCGGTCTTGAACTCGGGTTCCGGCACCATCGGCGGCGCTGCGACCGCGCCGTTCGGCCCCGCTACAGCGCCACGACCTGAACCGAGACGGTCATGTGGCTGAACGCATTCGCAGGCCCGTCCCACATGCCGGACACCGGCGAGGCCTTCTCCTGCGCGCGCGATACCGCGACCGCGATGTGTTCGCTGCCAGCCATCTTGTTGTTGGTCGGGTCGAAACCATGCCATCCGGCGCCGGGAATGTAGATCTCGGTCCATGCATGGGTGGCGCCGTGCTGACCTTCGGCCATCTGGATATAGCCGCTGACAAAGCGCGCACCGAAACCCCAATGCCGCGCCGCCTCCATCATCAGCACCGCATAATCGCGGCATGAGCCGGTGCCGCGCGCCAGCGTATCGCAAGGCGTTTGCACCCCGGCTTCGTCGCGGTTGTTGTAGGTCAGCGATTTGTAAATATGGCTGTTGAGATCGTTCAGCAGATCGAACGTCTCGATCGCCTGCCCCGGCCGGTACAGCGCCTGCAGCCAGTCGCGCAGCTTCGTGCCGTCATACGGATAACTGGGAAGACGATACTGCACCAGCTCGACCTGCTCCTCCGGCGCATATTGGAATGGAAACAGCCGCGCGCTCGGGTCGATCAGGCATTCGATCGGATTGTCGCGCAGATAATCGATATCCGCCTCACCCAGGATGCGCAGCGTCGCCGCGGGCTCGGCAAAGGTCAGGATGGCGATGGAATTGTTGTAGATGTCGCGCAGCCAGCGCACGGTCGCTTGCGGCTCCACGTCGAGACGGCCATGGACGATGCGCACGTCATGTCCCTCGCGCGGCCGCATCATGACGCGATGCGGTCCGAAGCTGACCGGCGCGTTGTAGTGATACTCGGTGTTGTGGATGATCCGGAGACGTTTCACGAAAGGCCCCGCCACCTGTGAGGACGAAACCAGAGCACCGGAACCGGGGTCAGGTCAATAAAGGCGACCCCGGTCGGTCATAACGCGACCGCGGGAAGATGCGACAACAACACAAGCGGCGCGTCTATTGCCCCGACCACGTACGCAGCGCCGCCGACGCGATCGCGCCGCCGACCACGCAAGGCAGGCCGAGCGCGACAGTGCCGGTGGCCGCGGCGCCGATGCAGCCGAGCGCAATCGCACCCTCGCCGATCCGGCCAGCGGTCATCATGTCGCGTTTGGAGCCGGGACCCTTGCGCTTCAGATCCTCGATCGCGCCCAGCGCCTCCTTGCGGATTGCCGACAGCTGCATGGTGTCGGCAGCATCGGTGATCTGCTTGACGATCTCCGCGGTCTCCTTGTCCTGATGGCGGGCGCTGCGCTTCAGCATCGCCAGCAATTTCGGATCGCGCGCGGAATTGCTCGCCAGGGTGTATTTCGCCATCACGCCCAGCGTGAGCTTGTCGACGCTGTCGCGGTTCTTCGACCAATGCAGCATGCCGACGATGCGCAGGATCGGCCCGTAATCGCCGGTCGCGAAGAACTTGCCCCAAAGCATGTCGAGCACTTCCGGCGACGCATCCAGCGCCCAGTCGACCATCGGTCCCTTCGGCTTGTCGCGCGAGAACAGCGTCTTGATCTTCTCGGTCGCCGTGGGCGGCGTCTGCGCCACGGTCGACCCCAGTGTCGGCAGCGACCCGTCGATGAATTTCTGCACCATCACCTTGCGCGCCGGCATGCGATAGGCATTTTCGGCGAGCACGTGCTTCCAGTCCGGCAGACCGGAATGCGCGATCGCGCGCACCAGCGCCCAGTCATCCTCGGGGTTGACCGGGAAGCTTTTCGCGATCAGGTCGCCGGCGATATCCGGATTGGCACCGATCACGCCGGCGATGAAGCCCACGAACACACCGGCGCTTTCCGGATCGCGCAGGCCGCCGAAACGGCTGGTCGCCTGCACCGCGGCCGGCAAGCGCCGCGGATCGGGCTTGTGTCGATAGGTGTTGATCCAGGTCAGCACCTCGTCGGAGGAAATGAAGTCGGCCGGACGCTGCGGAGCAGCAGACGCTGTCACGGTCGGCGCATGCGCGATCAGGCCCGCGAGCAACACGGATGCAATGACAAGGCGCGGTCGCATGTCTGGCCGATGTCCCTCCCCCGGAACGCGACAAGGGAAACCGACGGTTCGGTCGATTTCATGTCGGGGGCTGGGCGGGATTTCGGGAGCCTGCCGCAATGATGCCGCAAGGATTGCGGGCTGAGCGGCCGGGCCCAGTGGTTTGGTCTTTGCTGAGAAATAGGCGTGGATGGCGGCGGCAGACCCGGCGGCCGTCGCGAAAAGCGCCTAGCGTGGGAAAACCCTTCCCTGGAGCACCGCCATGCGCATCGACCCGGCACTGACGCTCATCATCATCCTCGCCATCGGCATCGTCGCCGGCCTGATTTTCGACCGCATCGCCGGACCCGGCTGGCTCACGCGCCAGATCGCAGGCTCGACGCGCGGCATGGCGACGAGCTCGCTGGTGGGCATTGCGGGCGCGTTCATCGGCTATCACGCGGTCGCTTTGGCCGCGCCAGGCAATGTCGCCTTCATCGGCGCGATCGTGGGTGCAGCCGCGGTGCTGTGGATCTGGCGCATGATGCGCTGAGGAGAACGCGGACCAGGGACCGCATCAAGAAAAAAGCCCGGCGGATCACGCCGGGCTTTGCATTTCAGATCGCACGTCGAGCGATCAGGCTTCCTGATTTCAGGCTTCTTTTGTCAGGCTTCCTGGATCGCCGACAGCATCCACTCGCCGCCGCGCGAACGGCGGAAGGTCCACAATTCGGTGCGCTCGAACGGCTCCTTGTCGCCCTCGACGATGGTGCCGGTCGCACGCTGCGTGGTGTAGTCAGTCGACGTGTAGCGCATCGCGACGGTGGCGTATTCGGTATTGCCCTCGCTCCAGGCTTCCGCCAGGTCGCCCTGCAGCAGCTTCACGTCGCCGACCGTGTTGACCACGCCCTTGCTCGCGTTTTCGGCAAGCTCCTCGCCGAAATAGCCGACGATTTCCGGCGTCGCCAGCGCGCGCAGCTTGTTGAGGTCTTCAGCCGAATAAGCGGCCTGGACGTCGCCGAGCAGCTTCTCGAAGGCATCGAAGTCGGCCGCGGTGAGTTCGACATCCTCGGTGCCAACCATCGGCACGCCGGCGCCAAGGCCAGCGCTTCCAAGACCGGCCGTGCCGCTGCCGCCACCATAGGCCGGCTGCGCCGGCTGGCGCTCGTAACCGGCACTGTCACGCATCGACGGACCCGCGGCCGTGGCATAGCCCGGCTGCTGCCGGCGCTGCCACCAGGACCAGAGCAGCCGCGCGACCACGACCACCAGCACGACCTGGATCAGCAAACCCAGAAAACCGGCCAGACCGGACAGACCGCCGAGCAGACCATTGCCGAACAACAGACCGAGCAGGCCCGCGCCGAGGAAGCCGGCCATCAGGCCGCCCATGAAACCGGGCCGGTTAAACAGCCCGCCCTTCGCCGCAGCGCCGGCCTGGCCGACGCTGCCCGGACGCGGCGCCTGCGGCTGCGTGACCGAGCGGTTGATCGGAGACGCCGCATTCGGCGCGGTCTGAGTCGCGGGCGGCGCCTGGTAGGTCTTGCTGCCCCGGCTGCCGAAACCTCCGCCGCGACGAGCGGCGTCGGCGTCGATCACCGTGACCGCCAGCAATGCGAAGGCGGCTAGGCCGCTCAGGATATAGCGAAATTTCCACAACACCGGCATTGAAGGTCCTCCCAGACCACGTTCGTTCGGCGGACATATAGGCAACGCGGATGCCGATGATAAGTCCCGCACCGTGTCGCCCCGGCACTGGAGCCGCGCCGTTTCACCTGACATAATATCCGGCACTGGGGATAGGCGGGTGCGACATCGTCGCTCGCAAGTGGGGGAACTACCGATGCAGATGCCGCGATTGAACAGGCCCGCATTCCGCGCGCTTGCCGCCGGGATCGTGCTGCAGGTGTTCTTGTGGGGCGGCTACGGCGTGAAAGGCAACGATACCGGCGGGATCATCCCTTACCGCCCGGGCGCCGATGAGGTCGCCCTGCAGATGGCCGGCGCCCATTGCATGCGCTACGGCAAATACGCCGTGATCACGAGCGTCCATCCCTGGTACGGCGATTATATCGGCTTCGTCTGCCGCCGCGCCGGCCGCTGGGGTCCGGCCTATAACGGCTGGTAACCTGCTCTAATCTCACGACGCCAGCGTCGTCTTCACCTGTTCGACCAGTTGCTTGAGCGTGAACGGCTTCGGCAGGAACGCGAACTGCCCACCGGGCGGCAGGTTCTTCTGGAAGGCGTCCTCGGCATAGCCCGAAACGAAGATCATTTTCAGATCCGGGTTCTTTTTCCGCATTTCCCGGAGCAACGTCGGGCCGTCCATTTCCGGCATCACGACGTCGGACACCACGATATCGACCTTGCCCTCGTTGCGTTCGAGCTCCTCGAGCGCCTCGACGCCGTTGGATGCGGTCAGCACCGTATAGCCGCGGGATGCGAGCCCGCGCGCATTGAGCGCCCGCAGCCCTTCCTCGTCTTCGACCAGAAGCACGGTGCCCCGCCCGGTCAGATCGGCCTGCGCCGCCTGTGCCACCGACCCCGCCGCCGCGACGGCTTCGGGAGCGGGCTTTTCGGCCGGTTCTTCCTTTTCGGCGATATGGCGCGGCAGGAAAATGCGGAAGGTCGAGCCCTTGCCGAGCTCGGAATCGACGTAGATGAAGCCGCCGGTCTGCTTGACGATGCCATAGACCGTCGACAGGCCCAGCCCGGTCCCCTTGCCGACTTCCTTGGTGGAGAAGAACGGCTCGAAAATCTGCGCCATGACCTCGGGCGGCATGCCGGTTCCGGCGTCGCTGACCTCGACCAGAACATAGTCCCCGTTCGGCATCCCCTTGTAGGAGGCGATGCGCGGATCGCCGGAGGGCACATTGGCGGTCCGGACCGTGAGACTTCCGCCATCCGGCATCGCGTCGCGCGCATTGACCGCGAGATTGACGATGACCTGCTCGAATTGCGACAGGTCGACCTTCACCGGCCACAGATCGCGGCCATGCACGACCTCGAGCTTGACCTTTTCGCCGATCAGCCGCCGCAACAGGATGGTCAGATCGGACAGCGACTCGCCGAGATCGAGCACCTGCGGCCGTAGCGTCTGACGGCGCGAGAAGGCCAGCAGCTGACGCACCAGCGAGGCGGCGCGATTGGCATTCTGCTTGATCTGCATGATGTCGGCGAAGGACGGATCGGTCGGCTTGTGGGCGCCGAGCAGGAAATCCGTCGCCATCATGATGGCCGACAGCACGTTGTTGAAGTCATGCGCGATGCCGCCGGCGAGCTGGCCGACGGTGTCCATCTTCTGCTGCTGCTTGATCTGGTTTTCCAGCGCCCGCCGCTCGGTGTTGTCGAGCGCGTAGATGATCGCGGATTCCGAATCGTGGTCGCCGTTTTCGTCGATCGCGGTGACGAAGAAGGTCGCGAAGCGTTCGGCCCCCGCCGACAAGGCCGCCTCGACCGGAGGAATATCGCCCTGGCCTTCGCTGGCCATGGCAATCGCCTGTTCGAGCGCGCCGCGTTCGCGTTCCGCCACGGTCGACAGGATGCTGCGCTGGGCCTCGCCCGCGCCCTGGAACATGCGCGCGAACAGGGCATTGGAGCGGACGATCCGACCCGACCGGTCGACGGTCGCGATCGCCATCGGCGTATTGTTGAAGAAGCGCATGAAGCGCACTTCGGCGGCGCGTTGCGCATCCTCATCCTCGCCACGCGCGCGGTTCAATACGAGCGTGCGGGACGGTCCGGGCGCACCGTCGGCGCCGAAAGCCACCTTGTGGAACAGCCGGACCGGAATCGACCGGCCGCTCCGGGTCTTGAAGTCGAGGTCGAGGACTTCGGTTTTCACTTCGCCCGGCATCGGCGGCAGCGACAGAAGCGAAGCCCCCTCGCCCGGCACGATGTCGGCGAGTTTCAGACCGCCGGACCCGACTTCCGCGAGATCCTGGTCGAGCCAGCTTGCCAGCGTGGCATTCAGATAGACGATGTTGCCCGCGGCATCGGCGGAGAAGAAGCCGGCCGGCGCGTGATCGAGATAATCGATCGCGTGCTGCAATTCCTGGAAGACATTCTCCTGCTTTTCACGGTCGCGCGTAACGTCGGCGACGCTCCAGATCGTCGTCCGGTCCTTGCGCCCGCGGCCATCCGGACGCCCGCCCGGCCGGACCCGCAACCGCAGCCAGCGTCCCGGCTCTCCGGGCATCCCGCCGACCCGCACCTCCTCCTGCAGCCGGCGTCCCTCGCGCGCAGCCTTCAGCAGCCGGTAAACCGCCTCCGATACGTCGGGATCGCCGAGAAACACCCGCTCGATCGGCCGGACGTCCTTCGCGCTCGCAGCACCGATCAGGTGGAGATAGACCTCATTGGCGTAGAGAATCCGGCCGCCGGCATCGGTGACCAGAATGCCGTCAAAGGCGCCGTCCACCAGGCCGCGGATTTCCGAGCCTTCGCTCTCCTGCCCGGCAAAGCGCAGAATTCCCGACGCAAGCGCGAACAGCGAAAACACCCCGACGGTGCCCAGAATGGCAAGCAGGATCAGGATATAAAGAGCGGCATTGCCGCGCCCGACCTGCAACAGCCCGACCGCGGCGCCGACCAGCACAACGGCAATCAGGAGCACCAGCCCGATACTGCCGCCGCGTTGCGATCGATGAAGCTTCATCTCGCCCAAATCTGCTGCCGCCATGATTCCTGATGCCTCATGCACGAGGTGATCCGCAAGGGGCCTTTACGCCCCGCCCTGTCCCGTTCGTCCCTGCGAAAGCGGCGACCCGGAGCCAAACAGACCGGGTTCCCGCCTGCGCGGGGACTGACGAAAGTCGGGTCCGGCGCCATGCCGTCAATTCTTTCGCCCGCCGCGCAGCCGCATCACGTAGCCAATGACCTCGGCCACTGCCCGGTAATGTTCGGACGGAATCTCCTGATCGACCTCGACCGTGGCGTGCAGTGCGCGGGCCAGCGGCGCGTTCTCGACCACCGGCACGTTATGCGCCTCCGCGACCTCCCTGATCTTGAGCGCGATCGTGTCGATGCCCTTGGCGACGCAGAGCGGCGCGTTGTCACCGCGTTCGTATTTGAGCGCGACCGCGTAGTGGGTCGGGTTCATGATCACGACCGAGGCGTCCGGCACCGCGGCGATCATGCGCTTGCGCATGCGCGTCTCGCGAATGCGGCGGATCCGCGCCTTGATCATCGGATCGCCTTCGCTCTGCTTGAACTCTTCCTTGATCTCCTGCAGCGACATCTTCTGTTTTTCGTACCATTGCCGGTACTGGAAGAAGAAATCGGCGGCCGCGATGAAGGCCATGATCACCACCACGAAGCCGAGCATCTTCAAAGAGAAGAACGATGTGAACGGCAGGATCGCGGCAACATCGAGCGTGACCAGCATTTCGAGCCGGTCGCGCTCGGGCCACAGCAGCATCGTCATCACCGTGCCGAGGAGCACGATCTTGGCGATACCCTTTGCGAAGTTGACCAGCGCGACCTTGGAGAAGAGCCGTTTCAGGCCGGCGGCCGGCGAGATTTTCGAGAACTTGGGCTTGAGGCTCTCGGTCGACCAGACCAGCCGGTGCTGGATCATGTTGCCGGCGACCGCAAACAGCGCGACCAGCAGGATCGGTATCGCGATGGCCGCGATCACCTCGGAGCCGATGCGGCTGGACAGACGGACAAGGCCGGCGCCATCGGTCGGTATCTGATGCGCATTCGCGATCAGTCCGGCCATTGTCGCTTTCAGGCTCGCCCCCATCGAGCCGGAAAAGGCCACCAGCATCAGCGTTCCGCCGGCCAGCACGAACCAGGTCGAGACCTCCTGACTTTTCGCGACATCGCCGCGCTCGAGCGCGTCGTCCAGCCGCTTCTGTGTTGGGTCTTCTGATTTTTCGTTGTCTTCGCTTTGCTCGGCCATCCCGCTGTCTTTCGTTCAGGAATAGGGAGCGATCTGGCGCAGGACCGCGCCGAAGAACTCGAGGAAGGTTCCCATCATCGCTCCGATCACGACGAGGAGAATGAGCATTCCGATCAGGATCGAGAGCGGCAAACCGACGAAGAAGACCTGCATCTGCGGCATCAGCCGCGAAAGCACACCGAGGCCAAGGTTGAACAGCAGGCCGAAAATCAGAAACGGCGCGCTGAGCTGGATGCCGACCTTGAAAGCGCCGGCGATGGTATCGGTCATCAGTTTCGCCACGTCGCCGACCATGATCGCGGCACCCGGCGCGAAGATGCGGTAGCTGTCGTTCAGCGCGGCGATCACCAGGTAGTGCATGTCGGTGGCGAAAATCAGCGTCAGGGCGAGCAGCGCGAGGAAGTTGCCGACGATGACATTCTGCTGGCCCTGCGTCGGGTCGATCGCGGTGACGAAGCCGAGCCCCATTTGCTGGGCGATCACCGCACCCGCGACCTGAAGGGCGGAGATCGACAGCCGCGCGACCAGCCCCAGAATGGCGCCGATCAGGATCTCGTGCCCAAGCATGAAGAGGACCGGGCCGAATTCGCGAAGATCGATATTGTAGGCGTTGCGATGCAGCGGCAGGAACATCGCGCTCAGCACCAGCGCGATCGTCAACCGCACCCGCACCGGCATGCTCATTTCGCCGAGGCCCGGCAGCAGCATCACCATGGTGCCGATGCGGGCGAACACCAGCATGAATGTGGCGGCCAGGGCGGGCAGCATGGAAATGTCGACCCGCATGGCTTCTCACCGCCGCTGCGACAAGGCGTCTTGCCCTTGCCGCGCGCCTGTCATCCCCCGTTCACGATGCGTGCGGAAATCCGCATCATGTGACCCTGCATTGAGTCGGCCATGAACGGAAGCGCCACCAGCATGGCCACGAAGATCGCCAGAATTTTCGGGACGAAGACCAGCGTCATTTCCTGGATTTGGGTCAGCGCCTGGAACAGCGAGATGACGACACCGACCGCCAGTCCGATCAGCATAAGCGGGGCCGCCACCAGCACCAGCGTGACGATGGAATCGCGCGCTACATCGAGGACTTCAGGACCTGTCATTGCTTTTTCTTCTGCTGTTGCGCTCGCTCAGATCGGCATCCGCATGATTTCCTCATACGCGGCGATCACCCGGTCGCGCACAGCGACCAGGGTTTCGACCGCGACCTCCGATTCGGCGACCGCCGTCACCACGTCGACGACATTGGCCTTTCCGGTCGCGAGCGCATGCGCCTGATTATCGGACGCGCGTGCGGCCTGGTTCACCGAGGTCATGGCGTCCTTCAGCATCGCGCCGAAATTCTCGCCGCCGGTGGTGTCCTTGATCTTGGACGCGGCGCCCGCCGGATCGCCGAGCTTCGCGAGCGTCGCGTAGGCCTTTGCCGCACTTGCCGCCGACTGCATGATCGCGCCTCCTCAGGCTTTCAGAATTTCGATAGTGCGCTGGAGCATCCGCCGCGTGGCGCTGATGACGTTGATATTGGCCTCATAGGATCGCTGCGCCTCGCGCATGTCGGTCATTTCCACGAGCGTATTGACGTTGGGAAACTTGACATGGCCGCTCGCATCCGCCGCCGGGTGCCCGGGCATATGCTTGGTCGAGAATGCAGACTTGTCGGTGTGGACCGGGCCGAGCTTGACCACCCGCGCATCGAGGGAGCGATCGATTTCACTGGTGAAGCTCGGTATCTTCCGGCGATACGGATCGGCCGACGCATTGTGCGAGGTCGAATCGGCGTTCGCGATATTTTCCGAGATCACCCGCATGCGGCCGGACTGCGCGCGCAGACCGGAGGCGGCGATGGCGATCGACTTGATGAAATCCACCCTTCCCTCCCTTATCGCTTGCCGATGGCTGTTTTCACGAGACCGAGGCTCTTGCTGTAGAGCGTCGTGGCCGCCTGGTAGTCCATCTGGTTCTTGGCGACCCGGAGCATTTCCTCTTCGAGACTTACGCCGTTACCGCTGGGCCGCGTTTCCGACCCGCCCGGCGTGCTTTGGAAGACTCCCGTACCCGCGCTCATCGCGCTGGCGAGATGTGCCGAACTCGTCCGCTGCAGGGCGACCGGCTGGGCGATCGAGGTGGACCGGTCGAAGGTCGGCGGGGTCAGATCGCGCGGCTGGAACTTCGGCGTGTCGGCATTGGCAATGTTTTCCGCGAGCAGACGCTGACGTTCCTGATGCCACTGCATTTTGGTGCGGAGCATGTCGAGGATCGGCAATCTTGAGATGGGCATCGCGGTTTCTTCGAGCATGAAAACACCGGCAATCTTTGCCGGGTATATGGTTAATGTCTGGTTAATGCGGCCGCGGCCATGCTTTGGCCTCGGATGCCCGATTTACCAATTTGCGAAGTCTTGCAACGAAATCGCCCGAGAATCGCTATAAGGGGCGACCGGGCGCGTTAAGACTTCGTTAGTGCTTGGGGCGGCAAAGATTGCCGAGACCTTAACCGAACGGGCGAAATCGCGTTCTTTCGCCCCGCAGCAGGGAGGCCCGGTAGGTCCGATGGATAGCCTTTTCGGCGAAGGAACATCGCTTCCCGTCCGTTTTTTCATCGCATTCGTGGTGGTCTTCGCGCTGATTGGCGTGACTGCCTGGCTGATCCGCAGGTTCGGGACCGGGGCGCTCGGCGGGACCGGCGCGCGCGGGCGTGCGCCGCGGCTGGCGGTCATCGAAGCCGGAGCCGTCGATGGCCGACGAAAGCTTGTTCTGATCAGAAGAGACAATACCGAGCACCTGATCATGATCGGGGGCCCGACGGACATCGTCGTAGAAGCCAACATCGTCAGGGGTCAGAGCACCCGCGAGGCCGCAACGTCGCGGGTATCCTCGCCCGCCGATAACCTTGCGCGGCCTGCGCCGGCGGAAGAGACCGCCTGGCCGTTGCAGCCGGAGGTCGCGCCGCGTCCGGCGCGCGCATCGCGGCCCGGTTCGCTCGACGATGCATCGCATTGGGCGCTGCCGCCGGAGCCGGCAGTAGCGGCACCGGCACCAGCAATCGCGGCACCGGTGGCAGCCGCGCCGAAGCGCTCGCGCTCGGCCGACGCCCTCGCCGGCCTCGCCGCCGAATTGTCGGTTCGCCCGGCCGAACCGGTCGCCCCCGCCACGGCGATCGAGGCGCCGCGTCCGAAACCCGCTCCGGCGCCTGCCAACGCAGAGGCCGATCAGAATCTCGCCGACATGGCATCGCGGCTTGAGGCTGCGCTGCGCCGGCCGTCTCCCGCGCCTGCTGCTCCGGCCCCTCGCCCGGCGCCTGCGGTGAAGCCATCGGCAGATGCACCGCGCGCCGCGCCTCCGGTTGCGCCTCAGGTCGCCCCACCGGTCGCGCCGCCGATTGCACCACCGGTCGCACCGGCCGCCCAGCAAGCCGTGCCGGTCGCGGCTCCCGCCACCGCCCCGATCGTCACCATCGAGCCGGAAGCCACCACCGCTGACGTCAAGCCCGGCAAGACCGATGACGTCTTCGGTAGCATCGAGGAAGAAATGGCGAGCCTTCTCGGCCGTCCTTCGGGGAAACCTTCCTGACGAGACCAAACGCGGCTTGCGTCCGTCTGTTGACGGGAGCCGCGGTCCTCGTAAGCCTCCTCAGCATCGCCGGCCCTGCTTTCTCGCAGGATGTCAGCATCAATTTCGGACAAGGCGCTGGCCTGACCGAGCGCGTGATCCAGCTCATCGCGCTGATCACGGTGCTGTCGCTTGCGCCGTCGATCCTTGTGATGATGACCTCTTTCACGCGGATCGTGGTGGTGCTGTCGCTGCTGCGCACCGCGCTTGGCACCGGCACAGCGCCGCCGAATGCCGTAATCGTGGCGCTTGCCCTGTTCCTCACCGCCTTCGTGATGGGGCCGGCCTTCCAGAACGCCTATGACGCCGGCGTCCGTCCACTGCTGAACAACGAGATCACGACCGAGCAGGCCTTCGAACGCTCGACCGGGCCGTTCAAGACCTTCATGCTGAAAAATGTGCGGGAGAAAGATCTCGCGCTGTTCGTCGATATGTCGCGCGAAGCCAAGCCGGCAACGCCGGAAGATGTGTCGCTGCGCATCCTGATTCCGGCCTTCATGATTTCGGAGCTGAAAAGGGCCTTCGAGATCGGCTTTCTGCTATTCCTGCCATTCCTGATCATCGATCTGGTGGTCGCATCCGTACTGATGTCGATGGGCATGATGATGCTGCCGCCGGTGGTAGTCTCCCTTCCCTTCAAGCTGATCTTCTTCGTCCTGGTCGACGGCTGGACGCTGGTCGCGGGCAGTCTGATACAAAGTTACGGGACTTAAAGCGCTGCCTTCTCGTTACCCCTGAGGGCCTGTCCTCTTACGGCGTCCATTCGCGAACGAGTTCGCGCTCCGGCTTCCTCGAAGGAACTGTGCGCCAGCGCTAAGCGCGCAGACGCTTCACGCCGCACACAGCCATCCCTGTTCCGCGTATCTCGAAAGGCTTCGGCGTCGCACCTGGAACCGGATTGACGCTCCGCTGTTACCGCCATCGCATTTCCTGGAAATATTGTAAGCTCGGCAGTCCGGGGGACGGGATGATCCAACGCATTCTGGAAATCTGCAGTTCCGACGCAACCATGTTCTGGGTCGTGGTTGTCAGCGACCTGGCGATCGCGTCGGCCTATTTCGCGATTCCGGTTACGATGGCCGTGGTCCTGCGCCACCGCCGCGCGGACATCCCCTATCCATGGCTCTGGCTGCTGTTCGTAGTCTTTATCGTGGCCTGCGGCCTCACCCATCTTGTGCATGCGTGGTCGGCCTTTGCCGGCGCGGAGCTCCTGCGGTTGCACGCGTTCGTCACCGCGTTCACCGCGCTGGTGTCGGTCGGGACCGCACTGGCATTCGCGTATATCATCCCGCAGATCAAGGATTTGCCCTCGCCGCGGCAGCAACGGGCGGAGCTTGAGCGCCTTGTCACCGAACGGACGAAGCAGAAGGACGCGCTGATCCGCGAGATCAACCATCGCATCGGCAACCAGTTACAGATCATCAGCTCGCTGGTCCATGTCGAGCAGCGGCGATCCGACAATCCCGATTGTCTCGCCGCACTCGAGCGGATCAAGGACGTGCTCAAGCAAATGTCGGATGAGCACGCCAGAATGTCGATGCGCGATTATCTCGACGAGGCGGAGCGCCGCAGCATCGTCAGCGGCAAATCCGGAACCGGTGGCAGTGTCGTCGTCGACTCGAGGACCTCATAACGGTTGGTCTCTCCATTTTCGCGTCACCAGCGATAGCTCATTGTTGCCAGAACCGTCCGGCCCGGTCCCAGGCTGCAATAGGCATATTGGTAACAATAGGTGACGTAGTATTTGTCGAACAGGTTGGTCGCGTTCACACGCAGTGACAGCCCCTTGAGCGACTGCGCTAACGCGCTGAAGTCGTATTGCAGCATGGCGTCGTAAAGCACGACCGATGGAATCAGGAGCGGCTCCCGGGTCTCCACCTCGGAGTAATTTTCGCCGACATACCGCACGCCGCCGCCAAGCTTCAGACCAGGCAGGATTGTATAACCGGCCCAACCGGATGCCTGATTGCGCGGCGTCATAGGCAAGGGCCGGCCAACTTCGTAGGGATTGGTGCTTTGGGTGATCTCCGAATTCAGGTGCGCGTAGGACGCGGTGAGATCGAACCGGTCGGTGACGCTGACTTTCGCCTCCAGCTCCACACCCTTCACCCTGGCCTCTCCGGACTGGGTGGCAAGAAATGTGATCGGATTCGTGGTGACGATGTTTTGCCGCGTCAGATCGAAGACGGCGGCCGTGAACAGCGACTTTGTGCCCGGCGGCTGATATTTGATTCCCGCCTCGTATTGGATGCCGGTGGTCGGCTTGAACGGATCGCCCTTGGCATCGACGCCGATCTCCTGCTCGAATGATGTCGCCGCGGCCACATAGGGCGTGACGCCGTTATCGAAAGCGTAGCCAAGCCCGGTGCGCCAGGTCGTGGCCTGGTTCTTCTCCGAAACAGATGTGTTGAGAAGCCGGTCCTGCGTCGATACCTCCGCCCAATCATGTCGCCCGCCAACGGTCAAAATCCAGCGGTCGAGCTTGATCTGGTCCTGTGCATAGATGCCGGTCTGCTTCTGAGTATCGTAGTAATTGTTGCGCGGCGTCAGCGATGCCGGCGGCAGCGAGCCATAGGACGGATTGAAGACGTTGATCGGCGTGATCGGACCGCCCCACATGGTTGGGAATGCGACGCGGAAATCCCAGTTACCTTTGGTGTTTAGATAGTCGAGCCCGAACAGAAGCTTGTGGCGCAGCGGGCCGGTGACGAAATCCGCCTGCAACTGGTTATCGACATTGAAGGTGCTGGCATCTGTCGACTGCGAATAAGCGCCGCGTTCCAGTGTGATGAGATCGGGTTGCAGCCCCTCGCTGCGATGCGCCTGCCACGACGCATCGACCGACATCTGGCGCAGGTTCTGGCGGAACTGCCAGACGTCGTCGAAACGATGTTCGAACTGATAGCCCACCGACCATTGCTCGCGGCTGAACTTGTCCCAACCCGGCTCGCCGATGAACCGGTTACGCGGGATCTGGCCGTTCGGATTGTAGTAGAGCGTGCCTTGGGCCGGCAGGAACATCTGGGGATAGCCGCCCTGGTCCTTGCCCCATTGTCCGAGCAGGGTCAGCGAGGTGTCCAGATTGCGGATTGTAACCGATGGCGCAAAGAACTGCCGCCTGTCCTTGGTGAAATCGACCATGGTGTCGGCGTCGCGGACCAGACCGACAAAGCGATAGAGCACGGACTTGTCCGCATTGGCCGGCCCGCCAACATCGAACGCGCCCTGGAAGCGGTCGTAGCTGCCGGTCTGCAACTCGATCTCGCCGAACGGAACGTCCTTCGGCTTCTTGCTGAACATGTTGATAAGACCGCCCGGCGAATTCTGGCCGTACAGAACCGACGATGGGCCGCGCAGCACCTCGATCCGCTCCAGTCCCCAGGTCTCGATCCGCGGCGTGGCATAGAAGCGGTTGAGAGGGAGCGCCAGGCCGTCCAGGTAGAGATAGGGCCTGAACCCGCGAATTCGGGTCTCGTCGTAATGCGCACTCTCGCCGTTGATCTCGGAGAAAACACCCGGCGTGTAACGCAGTGCCTGACTAACATTCTGCGCGCCCTGCGCCTCGATCTGATCCTGGGTCACCACAGATATCGACTGCGGTATGTCCCGGATCGGAGTATCGGTCTTGGTTCCACTCACCGACTGGGTCGCGACGAAGCCCTGCACCGGGCCGCCTCCCCGCTCGGCCGGCTCCGCGGGGATCGACGGCTGAGCCTCCGGGGACGATCGTCTAGGTGCGGCATCACGCGAGCGCGACGCTCCCGCGCGTTGCGGAGCCGAACGAACCGTGATGTCGTCGAGCACGACGCCCTGCGCGTTGGCCGTATCGGGCAAGGCGCAGGGCACGAGCGCGGCAATGATGCCGCATAGTGTCAGTGCACGCGGCTTACGACCGGAAACTCGATACCGCCGCAACTTGATAGATCTCACGCGCATAACCCAATGCCCCAGAACGTCCTGCTGCAATATGCAAGTCCACAGAGGCGTTTGAAGCGTCGCAGCCTTTTCTTGAGAGCCGAAAACCTTTGCGGAACGACACCCGAGCGCGTCGAACTTAATCGTTCTAATTCCAGCGAGAGCGCCGCAAGGTGGAGGGCACATAGCCGAAGTGACGACGAAAGGCGGTCGTGAAATTCGCGGGAGATTCGTAACCGACCTGATAGGCGATTTCCGAGACCGACAAGCGCCCGCTGGCAAGCGCTTCATGCGCGTATTCGAACCGCCTTCGTTTCAGAAACTCGAACACCGTCGTGCCATAGGCTGCCCGAAATTTGGCGTTCAGCGAACGCGCGCCCAGACCGGCGATCCTCGCAAGGTCGGTCAATGCCCATTCCCGCGCCAGATCGGACTCGATGAGGTCTCGCACGCGGCCGACCGCAATCCGGTCGCGGTCCCGCAACTCCGCTTCGTGGCAATCGGTGCCGAGCATCTCGAATGTTCGCGCGACGATCTCGGTGGCATGCGCATCGATCAGAAGCTGCCGAATCGGACCGTCCTGCGGCGGCGCGAGCATATCCTCCGCAAGGCTCCTGATCTTCGCGGTCAGAGGCAGCGCCCTGACGGCAAGCGGCGCGCCGGCATCTTCGAACAGGTCCTCAAAATGGTCACCCAGCCCGAGGCTGACCAGCGACTCCGCTGGAACCGCGATGCCCACGCTTCGTAGCCGATCGCAGCAGGGTGTGGTGCCGGTCCACAGGGTCGGCTCCCGTATCGCGATCGCCAGCACCATGTTGTTGGCATGAGGGACATCCGGCAGGTTGGTTTCGGGCTCGCCATCCTTCCAGCCGGCAGAAAGCGTCACGCTGAGGAACAAGCTCGGTCGCGTCACGCAATACGAGCGAAGCGGTGCGGTGATCGCCTGATCGCACGCCTGGATTACGCATCCGAGCGACGAGCACCACCGCAGCAGCTTCGCAAAGCGGGGCACCTGGGATGTCCCGTCAGCACACGCGTCGATCCTGACTTCGTCGAAGAGCAGCCGGTATAACTCCTCGCCGTTCATGCCGTCGCTAACGCTCACGCCGTGACGCGCGCCCTGCCCCGAACCAGAACCACGCCATCACGACGCAGGGCAGGCCCAGCGTCAGCCAGGACACCGCATCCCATACGTTGTCGCCGAGAAGGGCCGCGATCAGTCCGACCGCACTCAGGACGCCGAGCACGATTGGAACCGCAAAGACCTGTAACGCAGAACGCTGCATCGGGATCGACAGCGATCAGCGCTGCGCGGCGGCGTAAGCGGCACGGACGGCCGGGCGCGCCGCGCGCCGGCGCCTGATCCGCACCACCCAGAGATACAGTCCGGTGACAAGAACGACGATGGTCGCGATATCCAGCACCGCCCAGATGATCTTGAGCGGCATGCCACCGTAGTCCCCGAAATGCAGCGGCTGCGACACCAGCAGCGCCTTGGTGTAAAGCGGCAATTCGCGGCTGTCGGTCAGCTTGCCGGTCTCGGCCTCGACGAGGGCCGGACGCAGCAGGCGCGATGTCAGCGGCGTCTCGCCGCGCATGAAGACGGCATAGTGGCTCTTGCTGGAGAAGGGATTGCCGGGAAAGGCGACGAAGGACGGCTTCATGCCGGGCATGACCTCGCGCGCGGCGGCCACCGCCTGATCCACCGATGTCGGTCCCGCCGGCATCCCGCGATCCTTGTAGGCCTGCGTCATCGCCACAAGCTGGTCGTTCTGCCACAGCTTGAAGATCAGGTCGGCCCAGGTGTTGATCACGCCGGTGAAGCCGACCGTCAGCGCCCATACCACGGTGACGACGCCGAGCAGATTATGCAGATCGAGCCAGCGCACGAGCCGCGGCCGGTCGCGGCGCATGGCGCCGAAATCGAGCTTGCGCGTGGAGGGCCAGTACAGCACCACGCCGGAGACGATGGCGACGCAGAACAGAAGGCCCATCAGGCCGAGGAACAGCTTGCCGGGAAGTCCGGCATACATATCGACATGCAGCCGGTAGATCACGTAGGTCAGGCGGTTTCGGAAATCGACCTCTTCGAGAAATTCGCCGGTGCGCGAATCGAGTTTCAGCAATCGGTTCTGGTCGGGTTTGGAATCGACCGCCTTGCCGATGCTGAGCCAGATCAGTTCGGGTTCGTCACGATCCCAGAACATGAACTGGACGGCATGGCCCGGGTTTCGGGCGAGCCCGTTCTCGACGATCCTGTCCAGATTGGCCGGCGCCGTATTGGCCGGCAGTTCTGCCGGCTCCACCTCGTCGTAAAGCGCGTGGTTCAGTTCATGGTTGAAGATCAGCGGCAGCCCGGTGACGCAGAGCAGCAGCAGAAACACCATGCTGATCATGCTGGTCCAGGTATGGATTTTGGACCAGACTTTTACCGAGCCGCGACTGAGCATGCTTTATTCTCTTTCCGTCAGAACTTGTAGGTCAACGTTCCAATGACATTACGGCGATTGCCGTAGAAGCAGTCACCGCGCGCCAGGCAGCTTGCGAAGTAGATGTTGTCCGCGAGGTTCGTGCCGGTCACCTGGAACCGCCAGTTCTTGTCCTCATAGGCGAACATCGCATCGAACAATGTGTGGGCGGGCGTGGTGACCGTGTAAACGTCATTTGCCGTCGGCCATGCGCCGGTCGACCACGACTCGCCGATGTAGCGCACGCCGCCGCCGATGCTGAACCCGGACACGCCGAACAACGTCAGCTTGTGCTTGGCCCACAGCGAGGCGTAGTTCCGCGGTACGCTCTCCACCTGGCTGCCGGCGAATGCGCCCTGCGTGATCTTCGCGTCGATATACGAATACGAGGCGATGATATCGAGATCGGGCGTGATACTGCCGATATATTCGAGTTCCAATCCACGGATCGTGTTCTCGCCGGTCTGGATCGAGACGAACGGGACGGGTCCGGGTGTAAGCCGGTTCTTTTCCTGGATCTCATAGACCGCGCCATTGAAGACCGCGCTGTTGGAGACCTTGTACTTGAAGCCGGCCTCGTATTGCTTGCCCTCGACCGGCTTGCAGAACCCGGCGCAGATATTCGAGCCGAGAATCGGATTGAACGATTCCGAATACGAGACGTACGGGTTGAGACCGAAGGACGTTTCGTACATCACCGCGAGCCGCTTGGTTGTCGCCGCATCCTCCTGGCTCGGGATCCCTTCCGCCTCGGATTTCAGTTCGTCGCGGCGGACGCCCGCCGTGACCAGGAACTGCCCGAAGCGCATCTGGTCCTGGATATAAAGGCCGGTGACCTGCTGGCGGATGCCGGGATCCTGGAGCAGCACCGGATAAGCCGTCGCCTGACCGTAAACCGGATTGTAGAGATTGAAGGGATTGATATCGTAGCCGTAGCCGCTGCTCGACTGTTCGGTGAGATTTCGGATGTCGACTCCGAACAGCACCTTGTGCGTCACCGCACCGGTGGCGAAGTCCCACTGCCCGCCGGTGTCGGCGGTGAGCATATTCCGGCTGGTGTTGAGCCCGTAAGTATAGCGATACACGCTTTGCTGTGACGCGTTCACGTACGGGTTGAACGGATTGGAGTAATTGTCCGGGTACATGGTCTGGTAGATGCCGTCGTCGTGCGAATAACGAAAACGGCTGAAGATCTTGAAGTTATTGCTGAACGAATGCTCGAACAGGCTGGTGATCGCCTGTGTCGTGGTCTGGTATTTGTCCCAGCCCGGCTCGCTGGTGAACCGGTTGATCGGGATCCGGCCGTTGGGATTGTAATACAGCGTGCCGTTGAGCGGCAGGAACGCCGTCGACGAACCGGTCTTGTCCTTCTGGTAGAGGCCGATCACTGTCCAGTCCGTATCCTTCGTCGGCCGCCAGGTGATTGCCGGCATCACCGTCTGGCGATCGTTCTTCACGAAATCGGTCTGGGTATCGGCATCGCGGTAGATGCCGATCAGGCGATACAGCCATTGGCCGTCGGCGGTCAGCTTTCCGGTCAGGTCGGTCTGGAATTGCAGGCGATCGAAGCTGCCATATTGCACGCCAAGTTCGTGGTGGTCCTTTTCCTGCGGCCGCTTGGAGACCGCGTTGATCAGTCCCCCGGACGGGCTGTCGCCGTACAGAACCGATCCCGGGCCGCGCAAGACCTCGACCCGCGACAGCGTATAGGGGTCGGGCCGGTACTGGTTCCAGTAGCCGCCATTGATCAGCCGCATCCCGTCGAGATAGGTGACCGGCGTCGTGCCGCGCACGAGTTCACCATCGCTGCGCGAGTCCGGGCCATACGCGTCCGCGTAGACGCCAGGAACATAGCGCAGCGTCTCCTGCAACGTCGTTGCGCCCTGATCGCGGATTTCGTCCGCCGTCACGACCGTGATCGATTGCGGAATCTCGCTGATGGGCACGTCGGTCTTGGTGGCGGTGGCGCTGCGGTTGGCGAGATAGCCGTCGACCTCACTGAACGCATTTTCAACAGGCGCCGGGGCTGGCTGCGGCGCCTGAGCCGGCGTACCGCGGGTTTGCTGGCTGACCGAAGTTCCAGTTCCACGCGGCGCGCGCTGTACATCGATGGTCGGAAGCGAGGTCTGTGCCTGCGCCGGCAGCGCCGCAACCACGCCCGTCAAAACCGCGGCTGACGCAAAGGTCCTGATCGCCGCAGCCGCGGCCCTGTCACTCCATCGCATAATGCCCCCATATTCACGCGAGGATCTTGTTGATCGAAGTGTTGTCTCGCGTGATTCAACGCAGGCGAATGCATCAATGCTGCGATGCGGAGTAAAGTGCTTTTGATGGAGAGTTGTTGATCGTGCGTTCGATTTGTCGTCGCGCTTGTTAAAGCGCCACGAACAAGAACAACTTCACTTTGGAAATACAATAATCAAAAACTGGGAGCGGCTGTCTGCGATGGATTGCTGCAGAATCAGCGCCGCGTAATCGAAGCAGTCGGTTCCGGGTCGAAGCGGGCCCGCGAGTGATCCTGAAGCTGCTGACGGGTTTCGTCCGGGGACAGCGTCCCGATCTCCGGATAGCGTTCTCGCATATCGCGCAGGAATGTATCGAACGCGCTGAAATTAGTAACGGTCCTCGCGAGCTCGGCGAATTCCGTGCTGTTGGACGCCTGAGGCGCGGTCGCGATCTCGAACGATCGCTTGTCGGGGCTTTCGCGCATCTTGGCTTCGTAGCGCTCTCTCAGGCGCTCGGCGCCGATCGTATCCGCAGCGAGCGAATAGCCGATCGCCGCCCGCAGCACATCGGCGCGCTCGATATCCGACAGCGGCGCGAAGTCCCGCCAGCGTTCGCCATACATGAGTTCGATCTGCTCGGCGGATTCGTTGAAGCGCTTGGCGGACCAGAGAATATCGGAGCGGAGGCGCACCGCCTGGCGATTGTCGATATTCTCGATGACCTCGAGCGCGACGTCATGACGGCCGGTATCGGACAGCGCGCGCGCTTCGAGCAGAAGCCGCAGATTACGCAGGTCGGTGTTCAGTTCGGCGGAGCGGGTCGCACGCAGGATGCTTTGCGCGCGGGCGGGCTTGTTGTCCATCAGATAGATCACCGCCAGCCTGGTCGCGACATACGCGCGCGCGGCGCCCTGCAGCCGGTTGTCGATCTGATGCTGAAGCAGTTCCGCTGCCTGCGGCAGCAGGTCCACCGAAACCAGGCGATCTGCGAGTCGGCGGATCATCTCGTCGCCACGGCGCCCGATCGGGGTCAGTTCGCGGAAATCGTAGAACAGTCCCAGCGCCTCGATCGCGGGCAATGCGTCGCCTCGCCCGGCGAGGAAAAGGGAGTCGAAGGTCACCGCGGCCTCGTCATAGATGCGGCGACTCGCTTGCGCGTTGGGATGTGCCTTGAGGGCCGAGCGCATCACATAGAACGCATCGCGGTAGCGCTGCTCCTCGGTGTAGAGCCGCGCCAGTTTCTGCAACGCCTCGATTTCGGTGTCGTCGCCGCGCCAGACCGTCGTCAATGTCTCAAGTTCGCCGATCAGATCGGCGCGTTTCAGGTCGCCGGTGTCATAGCGCAGCGACAGACTGCGCAATTGTCCCTGCGCCGCGGATGGGCGGTCGTCCGAATCCGCAGCCTGACGGAAATAGCGCAGCGCCTCGGCGTTCTTGCCGAGACCCTGGGCGAGACGGCCCTGCAGGACCGCCATGGCCGGTTGCATCTCGGTGGCCGAGCCGACGGTCTGGAACTCGCTCAACAGATGCTGTGCGATTTCGTAATCGCGCACCTCGATGGCTGCCCGCAGCGCCTCCTTCAGAGCGACGCGCTGCAGCTCCAGCGGAAGCGTTGTAATGGCGCCCTGAGCGCTCTTGAACCCGCGCGAGGCCTGTTCCCACTTACCGAGCCGGGCCTGAGCGACGGCGCGCCACAGCGGCGCATCAAGCTGGTCGCCGAGCATCGGATGATTGAGCTCCTTCAGCGCATCCTCGGGCCGGTTCAACATGAGCGTTGTGATGGCCCGCAGCACGAGGGCGGACGGATCGCTGGCGGTCGGGCCCTCTTCGGACAGCGCGACATCCAGAACGCCCTTGGCCTCGGGGAACATGTCGCGCGACAGGAAGAACCGGGCCAGTTCGAGCCGCGGAATATTGCGTTTGGATTCGCCCATGTCGGCGGCAGCCGCGGTGAGCTTGTTCTGACGCTCGGTGATGTCGGACTGGCGGTCGAAGCCCCAGAGTTGCGGATCGAACACCGTCGACTTGTGAACCGATGCCGAACGCGCTGCGGCCCCCGGTCCCGACAATGTCAGGCCGCCCGGCCGGGCGATGACGATATTGTCCGGGACCAGTTCGACCTGCACGTCGTCGGCGAGCGGCTGCAGCGCCACGCCATGCGTGGATGCGAGCGCGCGGAATTCCACGAAATCCTGCGGCTTGATGAAGCCGCGCGCCGGCCCGGGCGCCGTCACCACCAGCAAGCTGTCGCCCATTTCTGGATCGGCGATGCGATGCAGTTCGCGCGCCTGTTCCAGAGGAATCGAAATGCTGGGGCGCGCTGCATTGGCCATGGTCCGATCGACAGAAAGGGGCGCGCTTGGGATGGCAATGGAATCGCCGACGGTAATCGTCCAGGTGTTGCCTTCCGCCGTCGCACCGACCAGTCTCGGGCGGTCCAGCATCAGCCGGACCACGTAGCCGTCTGGCAATGCCGTGCCCAATGCGTGGCGGATCATGCCGCCCGAACCGGTTTCGAGATCCGGCAGCGCGATCGGACTGCGCGCGTCGAAGACCATCCACAAGGTGCCGGCACGCCGGAAGATCGCGGCCGGGGTCGGAACCGGGAATGGAAAGGTCAGACGCAGATTGTCTGCCTGACGGCCGACCTCGACGTTGACCTGACTGTTGCCATCAGCGGGTGCAACCCCAAGCGCAGGCGCGATGGCAGGCCGCGGCGCCGGCGCGGTTGCGTCACGCGGCGCAGGTGCGGCTGCGGGACGCGATGGATTCTCGGGCGCGGGTTTCGCCGCCGGTTGGCGCTGACTGTCAGCGGGAGCCGGCGCCGCAGCCACGCGCGGTGCCGCAATCGCGGCCGCAGCGGCAGCCTTCGGGGGCGGTGCAGCTCGGGCCGCCTCGGGAACAGGTGTAGCAGCGGGCGGTGGGGCAACCCCCTGCTCCGGCTTCGCCGCTTGCGGTGCCGCGGCGGCAATGGTCTGCGGGGGTTCCGCGCCGGCGAGCGGGCTGCCCTTCTTCGCAACCTCACTCATCAACTGCGAGACGTCGTCGGTACGCGCGGGGGCCACCGCTTCCTTGGCATCCGAACTTCCAACATCGAGGACGTAATTCTTGTCCTCCCGGAAGGTGCGAATATCGGCCTTGCCATTCAGCACGAAGCGGACCGCAACCGTATCGGCCTGATCGAAGCTCTCGACCGCCTTCACCGTACCCGGCAGCCTGGCCTTGAGGTCGCCGAAATCAAACTTCAGCCGGGCGGCAAATTTCAGCGTGATATCGCTGGTGCCACGATCGGCGGACACCGGGATCACATCGGGAAGCTCGAACACGTAGCGTGTGAAGGTCGGCTGTGTCGCGACCCGGATGCGCGCCGGCAGCTCTTCGCGCCTGGCGCTGTCGCGCTGCGCGCGCATGGACCGTTCCGCCAGCCGTGCCCGGCGCGACAATTCTTCGATCACCTCTTTTGGCAAGCCAGGCGCCAAGCCTTTCCAGGTCTCCGGCAACAGATCGATGTAGAGGCGTTCGCCTGCGGCCATCGAATTGACCGTCGCCTTGCGGCTGAGTGCGAGACGAAATCCTCTGCCGTCCGGATCGCGGCGGGCGGCGCCGATGATGTTCGACGCACTATGCGTCAGCTTCTCGATGCCGGCATCGACCGGCCGCTTGAAATGGACGACGACGATGTTGCCCGCGACGTGGACGTCGGACTCCACCTCCTCCGCCAGATGCACGAGAATGCGGACGAAGCCTTGCGACATTTCGACATGAACGTCGCCGCCGACGGTCTGTGCATGCGCAGTAAGATTGGTGCAGGCAGCGATCGCCACGGCGCAAAGCACCGTACGCATCGGACGCACCGGCCCGATCCGCGTCAACCGGCAGATCGCATTGAGAACGGTCATCTACGCTCGCGCCGTGGTCGGCTCCTACAGGCCTGAACCCTACCCGCGGGGGCATTAAACGAGCGTTAACCGTGCAGCTTAAGAACCGCTTGGACGGCCCTCGATCTTGGGCAACTCCTGCTTCGACGGCGCATGGCCATCGCCGGCCGGGCGGCTGGCAAGCTCGACCGTCAGGCGCTGCGCCGCCTCAGGCGACATCTGCGCCAGAATGTCGGACATGCGGCGCGGCTGAATCAGTTTGGCGACCTCGGTCGCCAGCTTCAGGTCGAGCCCGTCGAAGATTTTCGCGGCATCCTTGGCTTTCATGCTCTCGTACATGGTGACGAGATTCTTCAGCCGGTGCAGCTCCACTTCTTCCCTCTGCTGGGTGGCAGCGACGATCCGCTCCTCGGCCTGCTTCAGCTCGCCGAGACGCTCTTCCAGCTTCTTCTCGGCGGCCTTGAGCAGGGTGTCGCGCATCTCCAGCTCGCTCTGGCGCTTCTCGAGCTCCTTGCGCCGTTCCGACAGCCGTTCCAGCAAGGCTCGTTCGGACGGCGAGACGTTGGTGGACTCAAGCTGCACTACGGTGCCGCCCGGCGTTTTCGGCGGCGTCGCCGGCACTTTCGGAGCGGGTGCATCCTTGGCTGGCTCCGGACTGGCGCCGACCGAACCGGTCACATCCGGATAGCCGAACACGTCCTGCGCCCAGGACTTGGGACGCTGCTGCTCCGATCCTGGCTGCGACGGCCGCGTGACCACGGTCGCTTCACGAAGCGCGCGGTCGCTCTTCGCCTGATGACCGGCACCGAGCGTATAGCCGCCGGCCATTATGATGCCGGTCACCTTGAGCAGAAACAGCCCGGTGGCCGCGACCAGCACGATCGGGACAAGACGCACACGATGCAGCAGATGGGTCATGCCGCCTGACCATTGGCGCGGGCGCGGGCCCGGTCGGCAAAGGCCTGGGCCGCGGCAGCGACGGCCTTTGCATCATTCGCCGGCGGCGGTGCGGGCTCCGGCTCCAACTGGGCATCGCCGCCGAGAAGATTGTTGGCATAGGCGATCTTGCGCAGCCGGCTCAGCACATCCTCGCCGGCGTTCAGGCTCGTGGCCATCGCCTTGCAATAGGCCTCGGCTTCGCGCAACCGCGCGCCCAGCGTGCCTTCGGCCTCGTTGGCGGTCAGCTTCAGACCGGCGATCGCCCTTTCGGCGCGTTCCGTCGCCAGCACCAGCTCGGTCACGCTCGCCTTCATCAGCTTTTCGTCGGCCTTGAGCCGTTCGATCTGCTTGTTCAGCCGCGCGCAATAGAGAATCGTCAACAGCAGCAGGATCGCCACCAGAGATTCAATGGTCAGTCCGAATCCGTAGCTCACGGTGCCTCCACGCGCTTTTTGGTGTCGTCGGCATTCTCGAACATGGCGTAAGTCATCTTCGGCTTGCGCAGCGGCTTGGCCACCCGCACCGAGACCCGATCGCCGACACGGCCCATTCGCCCCTCGGTCAAAGGAACATCGCCGCAGCGCAAGGTGATCATTGCGTCGGGACGGATTTCGAGCGGCAGCGTATCGCCGACCTTCAGTCCCATCATCTGGCGCAGCGGCAAACGCTGCTCGTACAGCACCGCATCGACGCTGATTTCGGCCTGGCCGATCTCGGTCGCCAGATGCTCTTCCCAGATCTGGTCGCGGCCGAATTTCTCGCCCATGAACATCTGCAGCAGGACGCCACGGATCGGTTCGATGGTCGCATAGGGCAGAAGCAACTCGGCGCTGCCGCCGCGGTCTTCCATGTCGATGCGCAGGCGCACCAGGATCGCCGCATTGGCCGGGCGCGTGATGGCAGCGAAGCGCGGATTGCTCTCGATCCGGTCGATGTTGAAGCGAACCGGCGACAGCGGTTTGAACGCCTGTTCCGCATCGGCGAGAATGACCTCGACCATGCGCTTGACCAGGCTGGTTTCGATCGTGGTGTAGGGCCGGCCTTCGACCCGCATTGCGCCGGAGCCGCGCCGCCCACCGAGCAGCACATCGATCATCGAATAGATCAGGCTGGAATTGACCGTGAACAGCCCGAAATTGTCCCATTCCTCGGCCTTGAACACGGCCAGGATCGCCGGCAGCGGGATCGAGTTGATATAGTCGCCGAAGCGCACAGACGTGATGCGATCGAGCGAGACCTCGACATTGTCGGAGGTGAAATTGCGCAAGGACGTCGTCAGCAGCCGGACCAGCCGGTCGAAGACGATTTCGAGCATCGGCAGACGCTCGTAGGACACCATCGCGGAATCGATGATGGCGCGAATGCCGGAATTGTCGTTGAAGTTGACGTCGGCGAGGCTGAAACCGAGCAGCCCGTCGATCTCCTCCTGATTGAGAACGCGCTCCGACGAGGTCTTCTGGCTGAGCTTGTTCTCGTCGACCATCGCGGCCCATTGGTCGCTGATGCCGGACGCGCTTGCGGGCCTGCTCGCCGAAGGCGGCGGCGAGGTGGTGACGTCGGACTCGCCGCCGGGGTCGGCGGGAAGCCCCCAATCCGCTGCGACCGGTTCCTGATCGGATGTCGTCACTGGACCACGATTTCCTTGAACAGAACGGCGTTAACGCGGTTCGGTGCGATCGCGTAGTTGACGCGCCGGGTCAGTTCTTCCTTCAGGCGGTAAAGACCGGCCGAGCCGTCGAGATCGGTCGGCCGCAATTCCCGCAGGTAGGTCTGAAAGGAATCCATCACCCGCGGCATCACCGGCTGCACTTGCTGGACCATCGCGGCATCGGGCAATTCGAGGACGATCTTCACCTTCAGATATTGCGGCCGGTCGGCGCCGGTATTCGAAAGATTGACGAGCGTATCGGGCAGATCGAGGAAAGCCGGCGGCTTCACCACGGGCGCGGCCACCACCGGTTCAGGCTTCTTCTTCATCATGAAGAAGGCCGCCCCGCCGCCGCCGCCCAGCACCAGCAAGGCCGCGGCGCCGATCACGATCAGCTTCTTCTTCGACTTCGGAGCCGCCGCCGCCTTCGCGGCATCGTCGGCCGGCTCCTCGGCTTCGGCGCGCTTCTTCTTGTCGGCCATGACATATGCCCCCTGTGGCGCGGGCTTGCCATGAAGCCGTCGCAACCTGTGCGAGGACGTTACGGCCACGATGGTTAACGAAAACTTTCCAACCGGCGCCAGCCAGGAACTTTTTGCCGGGTCGGCCCTGCCGGAATTGCCGTCGCGCCGGCCCCTCCGTGAGCGGGATTTTCGCTAAACCTTTGTTTCTTCGAAACAATCCGACTTGGCACGGCCGCTGCAGAGTATTCGCTGTCCGCGGGCTTGGGAGAGCCGGCGGAAACTGCGGATGACCGCCTCGGGAGGGTGATCGCCGCGGCGGGCTTGGGGAGAACTCTGATGGGGAATGCTCTTCTGATCGGGTTGTCGCGGCAGATGTCGCTGCGGCGCGAACTCGATGTGGTGTCGAACAACATCGCCAACATCAACACCACCGGCTTCAAGGGCGGCATGGCGGTGTTCGAAGAAATCACGATGCCGGCCGCGCGCCACAATGACTTCGCGCATGCCGATCGAAAGATGTCGTATGTACACGACCGCTCGACCTGGCATGACCTGAGCCAGGGTCCGATGCGCCAGACCGGCAATCCGCTCGATGTCGCGATCGATGGCAAGGCCTTCATGGTCGTGCAGACACCGAACGGCGAACGCTACACCCGCAACGGATCGTTTCAGATCAACGCGGCTGGCGAACTGATCACCTCCGAAGGACACAAGGTGCTGGGCGAATCCGGCGCGATCCAGTTCCAGGTCAATGACAAGGACATCACGATCAGCCGGGACGGCACCATTGCCGTGCCGGAGGGCGTGCGCGGCAAACTACGGCTTGTCGAATTCGCGAGCACGCATCGCTTGAATAAAGACGGCTCTTCCAACTTTTCCGCACCCGCGGATATGCAGCCGACCCCTGCCCAATTCCCCAATGTCATCCAGTCCGCGCTCGAGCAATCCAACGTCAAGGCGATCGTCGAAATGACCCGGATGATCGAGGTCAGCCGCCAATACACCCAGGTTGCCGACCTCCTGCAGAAGCACGGCGATACCCGGCGTTCGGCAATCGAGCGCCTGGCCGAAGTACCGGCGTAACAACGAGGACCTCTGATGCGAGCGCTTCACACCGCTGCGACCGGAATGATGGCCCAGGAACTCAACGTCCAGGTTATCTCCAACAACATCGCGAACATGCGCACGACCGGCTACAAGCGGCAACGCGCAGAGTTTCAGGATCTGCTCTACGAGCAGGTGCGGCGGGTCGGCACGCAGACATCGGAACAGGGCAATATCCTGCCGTCCGGCGTCGAACTCGGCTCCGGCGTCAAGACGGTGGGCACGCCGCGCCTGATGACACAGGGCGCGATCCTGACCACCGGCAAGGAAACCGACGTCGCCATCCGCGGCGAAGGCTTCTTCCCTATCACGATGGCCGACGGCCGCACCGCCTATACGCGCGATGGCTCGTTCGCGATCGACGCCACCGGCCGTCTGGTCACCGCCCAGGGCAATCTGGTGCAGCCGGCGATCACGATCCCGGTCAATTCATCCGGACTGACGATCAACGCGCAGGGCCAGGTCATGGTCACGCCGCCCGGATCGACCACGCCGACGCAAGCCGGGCAGATTCAGGTCGCGGTGTTCGTCAACAAGTCAGGCCTGCAGGGCATCGGCGACAACCTGTTTCTGGAAACGCCGTCATCCGGCACGCCGCAACTCGGAACCCCGAGCACGCTCGGTTTCGGCAGCCTGCTGCAGAGCTCGCTCGAGCAGGCCAACGTCGAGGCCGTCAGCGAAATCTCCGACCTGATTGCCGCGCAACGCGCCTACGAAATGAACGCCAAGGTCGTGTCCGCCGCCGACCAGATGCTGCAATCCACCTCCGGCATGATGCGATAAGGAGCAGGACCGATGCTGACGCGACTTGCAACGCTGGCCGCTATCGTGCTCGCCACTACGTCCGCCACCGCGCAGACGCTGCGGCCGACCGTCCTCGTCTCCGGCGAACTCGTCCGCATCGGCGATCTGGTTGCCGATGTCGCTTCGGCCAAGGCCGACATCGCGGTGTTTCGCGCCCCTGACCTCGGTCAGACCGGCAGTGTCCGGATCGCACATGTGATCGAGGCGCTGCGGCCCCACAATGTCGCCGTCGATCCGGACGGCCTGTCGGAAGTGTCGGTGACCCGCGCCAGTCGCATGGTCGGTGCGAACGAGATCAAGCACCGGGTCGCCGAAATTGCCGCGGAACGGCTGCGCCTCTCCGAGGTCGCGAATATCGCCGTCGAGCTCGACGTACCGGCGCCGACGCTGCATCTGGATCCGACGCAATCGGGGCCGCTGGTCCCGGCACGAGTGACATTCGAACCGCGCGGCGGCCGGTTCGACATGACGCTGCGGGCCGGCGCGTCGCAGATCCGTGTCACCGGCACCGCCCAGGAGACCCTCGAGGCCGTGGTGCTCGCCCGCCCGATTGCGCGCGGAGAGGTGCTGCGGGATACCGACGTCGCCATCGAACGGCGGCCGAAATCCGAAGTGCAGGCTGACAGCGTCCGTGCACTGGATGCTGCGATTGGAATGGCGTTGCAGCAGAACGTGCGTGCCGGTCAGGTGATCCGCAGCACCGATCTCTCACGCCCTCAGCTGGTCAAGCGCAACGAGCCGGTGCTGATCGTCTACGAAGTGCCGGGCATCGTGTTGACCGCGCGCGGGAAAGCCGAGGACGTCGGCGCGCTCGGCGATACCGTCAACGTCCTGAATATCCAGTCCAAGCGCGTGATCCAGGGCGTCGTGACCGGGCCGGCTCAGATCACGGTGACGTCGCTGACACCGCGCATCGTGAGCGCGATGCAGAACCACAACACCAATTCGGACGCCACCTCGCGTAACGCCACCATCAAGGCAGAGTAAAGTCATGCCAGTTTTTCGTTCGCCGCTGCGAAACCTCCGCGTCGTCATGGTTGCAGCATTGCTTGGCGGCTGTTCTTCGATCGACCGCCTGAAAACGATCGGCGAAGCACCCCCGCTCTCCCCGATCGACAACCCCACCACCGCGCCAGGCTACAAGCCGGTGCAGATGCCGATGCCAATGCCGCAACCGGCCTCGTTCAATCCGAACTCGCTGTGGCGAAACGGCTCGCGCGCCTTTTTCAAGGATCAACGCGCCCACCAGGTCGGCGACATCCTGACCGTGAAGGTCAAGATCGACGACAAGGCCAAGGTCGAGAACGAAACGCAGCGCCGGCGCACGGCGGGCGACGAAGCAGCCGTGAGGGATTTCCTTGGCAAGACCGCGCTGCCCGGGCTGATCAAGGCGCAGGTTCCGAGCACGCTGATCGCCACTGAATCCCTCACCACGATGGACGGCAAGGGCAACACCGATCGCAAGGACGAGATCAATACAAATATTGCCGGCGTGGTCACGCAGGTGCTCCCGAACGGCAACCTCGTGATCGAAGGCCGTCAGGAAGTGCGCGTCAATTTCGAAGTGCGCGAGCTGGTTGTCGCCGGCGTCGTGCGACCGGAAGACATCGAGAGCGACAACACCATCGAATCGACCAAGATCGCGCAGGCCCGCATCGCCTATGGCGGACGCGGCCAGCTCACCGACATGCAACAGCCCCGTTACGGACAGCAGGTCATGGATATCCTGCTGCCGTTCTAGCGGCCGGCACCACGCGCTTCGGCGGCCCGCCGAGACGACATGAGCTCCCACGCCGACCTGGCTATACGCCGGGAAGGCGATATGACGCGGCCTCCGGCACACTCCCCGCCGGAGGCCGCGCTCGCTTTGTCTGCCACGCTTGTTATGGTTGCGCCGGCCGGAGGAATAATCTTGCCATGCATATCCTGATGTTCGTCGCCATCGGCGTCGCATTGCTTGCCGTCATGCATTACGGACCGCGCTTCGCAGGGCTCATCTTTGACGGCAGCTGGTATTTCATCTGGATCTGGCTGGTGGTTTCCATCCTGAACGGACTCTATGGTCATGTCCGGGTCGGAATTCCGGTGCTCAACGAGATCGGCGCCTTCATCCCGATCTTCGGGATTCCGGCAGCGCTCGCGTGGTACCTGATGCGCCGCGGGTCGCCCCTCGACTAGACCTGATCGAGCGGCGGCTGCTCGCCCAGAACGCGGCCCGCCTGTTTCGGCTTGGTGAACGGCGTCGGCTTCGGCACGTTGCCATGCATCAGATCGCGGCCGGAGCCGAAACCGCCAGCGACCTCCAGGGCAAAACGTTCGGCATCGCGCCGGCGCAGTTCGTCTGCGATCTCCGCAGCCTCAGCGTCCGGAACGCCGAGTTCGCGCAGCGCCATCTCGCCGAATTTCATCGCCGATTCGAAGGTTTCGCGAACCTGTGTCTCGACGCCATGATGCACGAGTTCGAGCGCGTGCTCGCGATCGAACGAACGCACCATCAGCTTCGCCTGCGGAAAATCGTCCATGACGATTTCAGCGATGCGCGTCGCGGAATGGCGGCTGTCGACACAGACCGCGATCAGCTTTGCCTTGCGAGCCCCTGACGATTCCAGCAGGTCGAGCCGTGCACCGTCACCGTAATAGACCTTGAAGCCGAAATCGGCGGCGCTGCGGATCATCTCGGTGTCGTTGTCGATGATCGTCACGTCATAGCCGCGCGCGAGCAATGACTGACTGGCGACCTGCCCGAAGCGGCCGAAACCGATGATCAACACACTGGCCGCGAGATCGCGCGGTTCTTCGACGCCATCGAGCGATTGCGCGCGTTTTGGCGTCAGCCAGCGAAGCGCGATGACGGCGATGGGCGTCAGCGCCATCGAAATGATCACCACCGTGGTCATGAGCGCGTTGACGCGGCCGGTGAAGATGCCCGCGGCTGCGGCGGCCGAATACAGCACGAACGCGAATTCGCCGCCCTGCGAGAACAGCGCCGCGCGGTAGATCGCCTCGTGGTTCGGCGCCTTGAACAGCCGCGCCACGACATAGATGCCGATCGACTTCACGACCATGTAGATGATGACGCCGGCGATCATGAAGCGCCAGTCAGTCATCAGCACCGAGAGATCGAGCGACATGCCGACGCCGATGAAAAACAGGCCCAGCAGGATGCCGCGAAAAGGCTCGATATCGGCTTCGAGCTGGTGACGAAACGACGATTCCGAGAGCATCACGCCGGCCACGAAAGCACCCATCGCCATCGACAGGCCGGCGACCTGCATCAAAAGCGCGGAGCCGAGCACGACCAGCAAGGCGGCGGCGGTCATCACCTCGCGCGCGCGTGCAGCTGCGAGCAGCGCGAAGACCGGATTGAGCAGCCAGCGTCCGGCGGCAAGCAGGACGATCACCGCCGCAATCGCGATGACGATCGAGAGCCATGCCGGCTCCCCGCTGCCCTCGCCGCCCGGCGCAAGAAGGGCAACCAGCGCCAGCAGCGGCACGATGGCGAGATCCTCCAGCAGCAGGATCGAGATCATGCGCTGGCCTTCCGGACTGCCGGTGTCGCCGCGCTCGTTGAGGACCTGAGCGACAACGGCGGTGGAGGTCAGGACGAAACCCATGGCGGCAAAGAAGGCGACCTTCGGCGCAAGCCCGAACACCATTCCGACGCCGGTCAGCAACAGTCCGCAAAACGCGACCTGAGCGAGACCGAGCCCGAAGATTTCGCGGCGCAATCCCCATAACCGCGATGGCTGCATCTCCAGTCCGATTAGGAACAGGAACATCACCACGCCCAGTTCGGCCACATGCAGGATGGCCTGGGGATGCGTGAAGAGTTGCAGTCCGAATGGCCCGATCACCAGGCCCGCGGCGAGATAGCCGAGGACCGAACCGAGGCCGAGTCGCATGAAGACCGGGGCGGCGATCACACCGGCGCCGAGCAGCGCAACAACCTGGATCAGTTCGGTGCTCGTCTCAGCCGCGGCCATGCTCTGCCCTGCGTTGCGCAGTCCAGCACCTGCGGGAGCGAACCTGAATTGTCAATCAAGCGCTGCGCCCGATGAGAAACGGACCGTTCTGAGCGGCGCGCAGGAAAGCCGTCAATCGTCGCGATAGACGCGCTCGCGCCGCTCATGGCGCTCCTGCGCCTCGATCGACAAGGTCGCGATCGGACGGGCCTCGAGACGGCGCAGCGAGATCGGCTCGCCGGTTTCCTCGCAATAGCCGTAGGTTCCTTCGTCGATCCGCGCGAGTGCGGCATCGATCTTTGCGATCAGCTTGCGCTGACGATCGCGGGCGCGCAATTCGATTGCACGATCTGTTTCGGAGGACGCGCGGTCGGCGAGATCCGGATGGTTCTGGTTCTCATCCTGCAGATGCTGCAGGGTCTCGCGCGCCTCTTTGAGGATGTCCTCTTTCCAGGCCAGAAGCTTTGCGCGGAAATAATCGCGCTGCTTCTCGTTCATGAACGGCTCTTTTTCCGTAGGCCGGTAATCCTTCAGCTTAGCCGACATTCCGTTCTACTCCCGCGTGCGCGAGTCACCCCTTCACGCGGGCGAGCTTATAGCGAGGCACGCTGGGCCCTACAACATCGATTTATTCTGCGATGCCGCAGAGTATGTCATAATATGTACTTGGAATCGCACAACTTTAGAGCACGACCGGCCCGCAAGCGGTCAGCGGCGGGATAACTTGGCAATCTCGACCTGAACCCTCAGATCGATCTCGGCCATAACCCGATCCAAACCCGGCTCGCCGGTGTCCGAGGTCAGGTCGGCTGCCGCCGCCTTGAGCCGGTTGAGCGCCGGCTGGTCAAGCGAACCGGTCAGAACGCCAACCTTCAGGGCATCCAGCGCATCCAGGGCGGTTTGCCCCCGCCGCACGGCCCGCTTGCGGCGCTCGGTCTTGTCTTCGACCCCCTGCAGCGCGACCAGAACGTCGAGCCCGGAGATCGCCTGCAGATGTCCGGCCCCCGACCGGGTTGCACCGCTTGCGCCGTCGCCGAGCGAAAACCCCCCGCCGCCGGCGCGACGGGCCAGCGGGGCATCCCGCATCGTCGAATGGGTCGAACTGGCTGAAACTCGCATGCCGTGAGCTTGGACCGTCATGGTTAACCAAGCGTAAATCGTGCGGCAAAAGCTGCCGGGCGGCGGCAGGCCGTGCCGCCTCCAAGCCGGTCGGACTGCCGGGCGGATTTCGAAAAACCATTACGTATCAATGCGTTGATGCCAGCGGACGGTCTGGCACGCCGCTCGCATTGTACTCCGCGAGGTCCGGCCCTCGTGGGGAGCATGATGTCGAGGACATTTGAAATTGCGCGCGCCGCGTTTACGGCCCTGGTGCTGATCGCTGTTGCGGGTCCGGCCGAAGCCACGTCCCGCATCAAGGATCTCGCCAATGTCGAGGGCGTCCGCCAGAACCAGCTGATCGGTTACGGACTGGTTGTCGGCCTGAACGGCACCGGCGACACCCTCAACAATATTCCGTTCACCCGCCAGTCGCTGCAGGCGATGCTGGAACGGCTCGGCGTCAACATCCGCGGCCAGCAATTGCGCACCGGCAATGTCGCCGCGGTGATGGTGACGGCAAATCTGCCGCCCTTCGGCACCCAGGGCACCCGCATCGACGTGACCGTCTCCGCCCTGGGCGATGCCAAAAGCCTGCAGGGCGGCACCGTGCTGGTGACCCCCCTGCTCGGCGCCGACGGCAATGTCTACGCGGTGGCGCAAGGCTCGGTCGCGATCGCCGGTTTCCAGGCCGAGGGTGAAGCCGCCAAGATCACCCGCGGCGTGCCGACGGTCGGCCGCATTTCCAACGGCGCCATCATCGAGCGCGAGATCGACTTCCAGCTCAACCGGCTCAACAAGGTGCGGCTGGCGCTGCGCAATCCGGATTTCACGACTGCGAAGCGGATCGCCGCCGCGATCAACGACTTCATGGGCTCGGCGACCGCCGAGCCGCTCGATCAGTCGACCGTGCAGCTCACCCTGCCGGGCAAGAGCGACAGCAACATGGTCGCGCTGCTGACCGAAATCGAGCAATTGCAGATCGAACCGGATCTCACCGCCAAGATCGTGATCGACGAGCGGTCCGGCGTGATCGTCATGGGACGCGACGTCCGGGTGTCCACCGTCGCGGTCGCTCAGGGCAATCTCACCGTGACGATTTCGGAAGCGCCGCAAGTCAGCCAGCCGGCGCCGTTCTCGGAGGGGCAGACGGTGGTGGTGCCGCGGACTCAGGTCGGCGTGCAGGAAGACGGCCGCAAGCTTGCGATCGTGCGCGCCGGCGTCTCGCTGCAGCAACTCGTGGACGGATTGAATGCACTGGGCCTGAGCCCGCGCGACCTGATCGCCATCCTGCAGGCGATCAAGGCCGCCGGTGCGATCCAGGCCGATATCGAGGTGATGTGATGAGCACTGCTTTTGACCTGAATACGGCATCGAGCGTGAAGTCGGTCGCGGCCCTTCTCGCCGCGCAGCAGCAGCTCGGTGACGCCAAGTCGCCTGCTGTCAAAAACGCCAAGGCCCGCCAGGCGTCGGAAGACTTCGAGGCGGTTTATCTCAACACGATGTTCAGCCAGATGTTCACGGCCATGGATGGCGAAGGCCCGATGGGCGGCAGCAAGACGCTCGGCGTCTGGCGCTCATTCCTGACCGACGAATACGCGAAGACGTTCGCCAAACAGGGCGGCGTCGGGATCGCACCGGAAGTCTATCGCACATTGATGGCGCAGCAGGAGGACCGCAGCGCCGGCGGCGCTGTGGCGGAGACACGCCCATGACAGCACATTCGCAACCTGGCATCGTCATGTCGGACCTGACAGCGACGATGGATGACATCCTGCGCATCGTCGCGCAGGAAACCGAGCTGGTGCGGGCCGGCAAGCTCGCCCAGGCGACGCAGCTCCAGACCGAAAAAGCGGATCTGGCGAACCGCTATTATGCCGGGACCAGCCATCTCAAGGCGACGCTGTCGGCATTGGGGCCGCAACACGAGCAGTCGCTCGCCGAACTGCGGCGCAGACATGAGGAATTTCGGGCCCTGCTGCAGATCAATCTGACCGTCCTCGCCACCGCGCATGCGGTGTCGGAAGGCATCATGCGCGGTGTCTCGGACCAGCTCGCACGCAAGAGCGCGCCCTCGACCTATGGCGCGACTGGCCGGACCAATGCACCGGGTGCAAGCGCCGGGCAGCCGCTCGCTGTCAGCCGCGTCCTATGATGGCTCACGTCGCGTAACGCGAATCAATGCAGGTTTATCCAATCTCCTAACAGCAAGTTAAAGTCCCGGTACTAGCGTCCCGTCATCCCGCTCTGGTTCGTGCGCGACATGCGCCGGGAGGTGACCTTGGACACAAGCCACACGGTGAGGCCGCGCGACAGCGTCTCGCGAACGGTTGTCGGCCGAAGTAACGTGGTGCGCACCGAGCTATCGCCGTCGCAAAGCGTCAATGCCTCGCAGCAGGCATCCGTGCCGCAACATGCGCCTGACACGCTGACCCGCGATCCTGGTCTCGATCCGCAATGCCACGCAGTGCTCGAACGCGAGCGCGAGGAGCGCGAACGGCGCCGCCGCGCACGCAAGGACGAGATCCTGCTGCGGCAGAAAGCCTATGGCCAAAACGCATTGCAACAGGCGGAGCCGCAGGACGACGACACCCAGCATGCGGACTTTCAGGTCTGACGCTCATCGGCGGACCATTGCGCCGCAGCAGGCCGGCCAGCAAATGTTAACGAATTGCCGCGGCAACACGTTACCAAAACATGAAGCAACGCTTTGTAGAACATGCGCTTGCGTTCATCGGGTATCAACTCGTTAACCATGCTTTTTTACGCGGCTTTGATGGGAGCCATGTCATCACCGCGAGCGATCCGGATGGATCGCAGATAGCACCACGACCAGAAAGGTTGAGACACTATGGCTTCCAATATCACTCTGTCTTCGTCTGTCCGTCAAAACCTGCTCTCGCTGCAGTCGACCGCAGACCTGATGAGCCTGACCCAGAACCGCCTTGCCACCGGCAAGAAGGTCAACTCGGCCCTCGACAATCCCAGCAACTTCTTCACGTCGCAGTCGCTGAACAATCGCGCCAGCGACCTGAATTCGCTGCTGGATTCGATCGGCCAGGCGCAGCAGACGCTGAAAGCTGCCGATCAGGGCATCACCTCGCTGACCAAGCTTGTCGAATCCGCGAAGTCGATCGCCAAGCAGGCCCAGCAGGCGGCGGCCCCGGCCACCACCTACGCGCTCGCCCTCACCGGCAACGCGGCGATCGCTGACGATGCGGCTGTTGCAACCGGTACGGTCGGCTCCATCACCGGCGCCAGCACGCTGGCTTCGCTCGGTATCGCCGACGGCGAGACGATCACGATCTCGGATGGCACCAACACCGTCACCCACACGGTCACCACCGCCGCGACCGAAGACGTCGACGACGTCATCACCTCGCTGAACGGCGGCGCCGCGACCTGGACCGTAGCCGTTAACGGCAGCGGCAACCTGGAAGTAACCGCCGATAACGCCTCCGACACCCTGACCATCTCGGGCAACGGTGCGGACTCGGTGTTCGGCACGACCACCACGTCCAGCCTGACCAACGCTACGCTCGGCGCGCTCACCGGCACGCTGACCGTGCAGTCCGGTTCGGCTGCGGCTCAGACGATCACCTTCGGTTCTGGTGGTGCTCAGGTCAACACCCGCGCCGAATTGGTAACCGCGCTCAGCGGACTGACCGGGGTCACCGCGACCATCAACGGTTCGGATCAGATCTCGATCACCTCGACGAGCTCTGACTCGGTCACGATCGGCGGCACCGATGCTTCGTCGTTCTTCGCTGCGGGCAATATCGGCGCCAACGCTCCGACTGCCACGGTCGGAACGCCGAGCACGACCCGTGCGAACCTGCAGACCCAGTACAACGACCTGCTCACGCAGATCGATTCGCTGGCCGGCGATGCCTCCTATAACGGCATCAACCTGCTGAACGGAGATGACCTGAAGGTCGTGTTCAACGAAGACAGCACGTCGTCGCTGACCATTTCCGGCGTCACCTTCGACTCCGCCGGTCTTGGCCTGAGCTCGTTGTCGGCGTCTGAGTTCCAGAGCAACTCATCGATCGACACGGTCATCACGGGTCTCGACGCCGCGCTGACGAGCCTGCGTTCCCAGGCTTCGAAGTTCGGTTCGAACCTGAGCACGGTGCAGACCCGTCAGGACTTCACCAAGAACATGATCAACACCCTGACCACTGGTGCCGACAGTCTCGTGCTGGCCGACACCAACGAGGAAGGCGCCAACCTGCTTGCGTTGCAGACCCGCCAGCAGCTCTCCACCACGGCGCTGTCGCTCTCCGCGCAGGCCGACCAGGCGGTGCTGCGTCTGTTCTAAGCGTTCGCTTCAACTTCAGATCGGCGGAAACGGCGGGGCCAGTCCCCGCCGTTTCTTTTTTTGTCCGGCGCAAAGCGTTTACTGATCATTAACCAATTTTTTACCCGACATTAGGGTTACCTGATCATTATGACTGGAACCGCATCGAGCGCGGACAAATTTCCATTGTGAAGAAGGACGCCGAAAATGAGTGATGTCGTACTTTCAGCCGGCGTGCGGCAAAACCTCCTGTCCTTGCAGGGCACGGCCGAATTGATGAGCATGACCCAGAACCGGCTTGCGACCGGCAAGAAGGTCAATTCGGCACTCGACAGCCCCTTCAATTTCTTCACCTCGCAGGCGCTGAACCATCGCGCCAGCGACCTCAACTCGCTCCTGGACGCCATCGGCCAGTCCCAGAAGACCATCGAGGCGGCCAACCACGGCATCACGGCGATCACCAAGCTGGTCGAATCGGCCAAATCGATCGCCAAGCAGGCCCAGCAGACGACTGCGCCGGCGGCGACCTATGCGCTCGCGATCAACGGCAACGCCGCAATCGCCGACGACGCGGCCGTGGCAACCGGTTCGGTCGGCAGCATCACCGGCGCCAGCACGCTGGCTTCGCTCGGTATCGCCGATGGCGAAACGATCACGATCTCGGATGGCACCAACACCGTCACCCACACCGTCACCACCGCCGCGACCGAAGACGTCGACGACGTCATCGCGTCGCTGAACGGTGGCGCCGCCACCTGGACCGTTGCCATCAACGGCAGCGGCAATCTGGAAGTGACGGCCAACAACCCCGCCGATACCCTGACCATCTCCGGCAACGGTTCGGACTCGGTGTTCGGCACCACCACAACATCGAGCCTGACTAACGCGACGATCGGCGCGCTCTCGGGCACGCTGACCGTTCAGGTCGGATCCGCCACGGCCCAGACGATCCAGTTCGGCGCCGGCAACGTCGAGACCCGGGCGGACCTGCTGGCCGCTCTCGGCAGCCTCACCGGCGTCACCGCAACGATCAACGGCACCGACCAGATCGCGATCACCTCGACCAGCTCCGAAGATATCACGATCGGCGGCACCAACGCGGCTTCGTTCTTTGCCGCAGCCAATATCGGCGCCAACACGCCGACCGGCACGGTGGTGACGGCCAACACGGTCCGCGCCAATCTGGAAGGCCAGTTCAACGAAATCCTCAGCCAGATCGATGCCCTGGCACGCGACGCGTCCTACAACGGCGTCAATCTGCTCTATGGCGACGACCTAAAGGTCATCTTCAACGAGGACGGCTCGAGCTTCCTGAACATCACGGGCGTCACGTTCACCACGACCGGTCTCGGAATGACGGCGCTGGCCGGCGGCGAATTCCAGACCAACGGCTCGATCGATACGGTTCTCGGACAGGTCGACGGCGCGCTGCGGACGCTGCGCTCGCAGGCGACCAATTTCGGCTCCAAGCTCGGCACGGTGCAGACCCGTCAGGAATTCACCAAGCAGCTGATCAACACACTGGAAACCGGCGCCGACAACCTGGTGCTCGCCGATACCAACGAGGAAGGCGCCAACATGCTGGCGCTGCAGACCCGCCAGCAGCTCTCCACCACCGCGCTGTCGCTCTCGGCGCAGGCCGACCAGGCGGTGCTGCGACTGTTCGGCTAATCCGACAGACACGCGAAGAATTGATGCGGCGGGGCGATTGCCCCGCCGTTTTTGTTTACGCAGCATTAACCATAAAGGTCCAACGATAAAGTCCAAACCCGATGGAGGCCGTGATGGCGCTCAAGGTCGAACTGAAGCCCGGCGAACGCATCCTGATCGGCGAGAGCGTGATCACCAACGGCGACCAGCGTGCGCGCTTCCTGATCGACGGCACTGCACCGATCCTTCGCGAGCGCGATATCATGACCGCGGAGCGCGCCGACACGCCGGCCAAGCGCATCTATCTTGCGGTGCAGCTCATGTATATCGGCGGCGATCCCGCGCAGCAGCATGAAGTCTACTTTGCGTTGATGCAGGACATCGTCAAGGCCGCGCCCAGCGCCTGGCCCTACATCGCCGACATCAACAATCAAATCTTAACGGGCGAACTGTATAAAGCGTTGAAATCAGCGAAGAAAATGATCGAATACGAGCAGGAGCTTCTATCGCATGCAAAGCGCGGCCAAAGCCTACGGAGCAGTGGCACAGCAGACCGCAAGTCCGCGTGAACTCGAAGCGCAGTTGCTGCTGCGCGCCGCATCGCGGCTCCAGAACGTCCACGATCACTGGGAGAGCCAGCGCGCCGGACTTGATCATGCGCTGTTGTTCAACCGCAAGCTCTGGACCATCTTCCTGACGTCGGCTGCCAACACCGACAATCCGCTGCCGGCCGAGGTTCGTCAGAACATCGCCAATATCGGCATCTTCGTGATGAACCACACGCTCAACGTGATGGGCAATCCGGAGCCGGAGCGCCTGCGCAGCCTGATCAACATCAATCGCCAGCTTGCGGCCGGCCTGAGCGGCAACGCCTGATTCTGCCGCCACAGATTCGCGATGCATCAATGGCCGGGCTGAGTCCCGGCCATTTCCATGTCTGCCCAAGGATGAACGATGCGGCCCGCAACAGGCGGCCTGCCGCGCGGCGCAGTGCTGCCAGATTGGCAATGAGGGATACGATCGCCGCCTGGCCTACAGATAGTTCAGGATGCTTATCTGGAATAGCTTCGCGGTGGTCTGTATCGAAGCCTGCAAGGTCGTTTGCATCGCGAGTATCTTCGCCGCAACCTCTTCGTTGCTGATGCCTTCGATCTCTTCCAGCAGGTTGCCAAGCGTGGCGTCGGTCTGCTGGTGTCGCTTTCTGGCGGCCTCGACCGAATCCTGCGCGCCTGCCAGATCCGCCTGGATCGCCTGCACGCTTTGGGTCCCCAACGGCACGTCGAGCGCTGTGCGCAGCCGCGCATCAAGTGCGGCGGCCCGCTCCTGCGAATCCGGATCGGTGCTGGGCATGGAGATCGCCGCCATCGCGGCGATGTTCTGCATTTGCCAGCGGATCCCTTCCTCGTTGGCACGCAGACCATATTGCACGGTAATGGACTGATCGATCCGGCCGGAGCTCGTGGTCCGCGCCGGCTGGCTGCCGGCTTCGCCCGTGTACCAGATCACGGTATCGGTCGCGGTTCCCGCAACGAGTCCGGTTGCGGTGTCGAACGGAGGGCCGTCAACCCGCTGCGGTGGATTGGCGTCGTCGATGCTGAAGAAATCGTTCGAAGCGGCGAGCGCCGAGGCCGCCGACAGGTCTGTCCGGGCCAGACGGCCGAGCTCGGTGCTCAGCACCGCTTGCAGGTTTGCCGCGGTGGCCGCGCTGTCTGCACCGATGGAGAATTCGCGAGCGGCTGGGGGTGCCGAGGCGGTTGCGGTCAGCACGATGCTCGCACTCGACCCATCGGGCAGGTCGAATGTGAACCGCACGCTTTCGCCGGCCGCCGGGTTTGTCGCGCCAAGGTCGAGCGAAACCTGGGGCGGCACGCCCGCCGGCCCCGTGGCCGTCGCGCCGGTCAGCGACGACGAGATCGCCGCCAGTTTGAAGCCGAAGGCTGTCGCCGGCGCCTCTTCACTGATTGCGACCGCGGTCGGCGACGGCGACGACACCGCCAGACGGCCGAGCCCGCTGGCCCCGAGATCCGCCTGCAATCTCTCGGACACGATCTGCCTGAGGCCGGCACGCCCGCCCTCGCCGTCGAGAACCTGCGACAGCGACTGCACCGCAGGCCTGTCATTCGCCAGCCCGGAAAACAGGTAGCGATCGCCGACCCGCGTATTCAGCAGGCCAAGCATCTCGCCCAGCGCTGAGGAGGCCGATGCCTGGGTCGTGCTGCGCCCGTCAGCCGAGGTCATCTGCGCCGAAGCCGCCTTCATTTCGCGACCGATATCGCCAACGCGGCTGAGTACGGTCTGCGCGAGTGAAAGCCGCACACCGACGCTCTTGATCGTATCGCCGTAGGAGCCGATTGCCGAGAGATGCGAACGCAGTCCTACGGTCAGGCCGCGATCGATGCCGATACCGGCGTAATCGTCGGCACGCTTTCCGGTCGCGAGCTGCCGCTGCAGATCGCCAAGCTGCGCCCGCTGACCGACCAGCGACTGGGTCAACAGCAAAGATCTCGTGCCGACATTGACGATGCTCATTTGCGGCCTCAGATGCTCATCAGGCGTTCCATCATGTCCTTGACCACGGACATAACCCGCGCGTTGGCGGCATAGGCACTTTGCAGGGTCAGCAGGTTCGCCATTTCGACGTCGACATTGACTGAAGAGACATCAGCGAAGCGCTCCTTCAGCGCATTCACCACGACCGCCTGGCCGGCTGCCAGGTTCGACGCATTTTCTGCGGCTTCACCCTGATAGCTGATCACCTGACGCAGGAACGACGACAGCGTCCCGGAGAACGGAGACGCGGACGATCCGATCCCGGTCCCCGACGAAAACGTGAGCGCCGCATCGTGCAACTGGTCGAGTATGAAGTTCGGCCGGGTCGCGTCGCCCGCCGCCACGCCCGGCTGGAACATGACGAGCTTCGATGGATCGGCGAGAAGCTGCGCGTTGACCGTCAGCCGTCCGGCTAGTCCGACGCTCTGCGCGCCGGTCGAGGTTATCGCCCCGGTATAAAGATTGGACGCATCGGTGAAGAACGGCAGTTGCGCATCACCGCTGCCGAAGCCGGTACGGGTAACGGTGGTGCTGACGGCATCGACAGTTGAATTGTTGGCGGCGCCGTCGTCGAGAATCCGGATCGTGGTCCCGGACGGGTTCGAGAAGGTGACCTTGCCGTTGAAATAGCCATTGAGCTGCGCGGCGACTGAAGCCGGCCCGCCGGAAAAATCGATTCCGATCACGGTATCGCCGGCCGTTGCGGTCACGTCATTGGACAGTGGGAGCGCCGCCGGATCGTCCACCCGCACGATGGTGGCCTGATGTTGCTGTCCCGTCGTCGTGTCGGTCCAGGTCAGGTTGATCCGGTTGCCGGCGAGCATGTCGGCGGTGTCGATATCGTACCCCGCCTGCGCGCCGGAGGTGACGGCATTTCCGGGCGTGGTCACGTCGGAAAGACTTGACGCCATGGCGGCCGCGATCGCGTCGAGCTGCGCCTGCGCTTCCGGCAGGATATAGTCGCGCATCTCGACGAAGGCAGCGATCTCGCCCGAACGGATGGCGTTACTGGCGAGCAGATCGACCTGCCCGCCGGTCGGCGTGGTCAGCGTGATCGTCCCGACGCCGCGGGTCGCCGCGTCCGGGGTCCATTGCGCGTTCGGCGAAATCGACCCGTGCATATCGAAAGCAAGCCGTGCCGCGTCGGTGGCGACCAGCTGAACGCCGGAATTGGTAAAGACCGTGACCTGGTTGTGATCGGTTGGGATCACCCGGATATCCATCAACTGCGCCAGCTCGTCGATATACATGTCGCGCTGATCGAGCAGGGTCGCCGCTGCGGCGTCGGGTGTGGTGTTGACCGCCAGTTGCCGGTTGATGTCGGCGATTCGCGTCATCGCGTTGTTGGCGCGCGCAACCGCGTCGCTGATCCCGTATTCGGCATCGCTGCGCAACGCCTGGATCTGATTGGACATACCGTTGAGCTGCTGCGCCATCACCTGGGCAGAGCTGATCACGGCGGTGCGTGCGGAGGCAGATTCCGGCGAGGTGGCCAGCGCCTGCAGCGTGGTCGTGAAGTCGTTATAGGCCACTTCCAGCGTGGCATCGGCGCCCGGCTCGCCATACATCTGCTGCAGCCGCGAGAAGAATTGCGCGCGGAGGTCGGCATAGGCTCCGCCGGACGCTTCGGTGCGCAATTGCCGCTGCAGATAGATGTCGAGCTCGCGATTGATGGCCGAGACGCGGACGCTGACCCCGGCGCCGCCGGCGGACGTCGTCGTCTGCACCAGGTTCTTGCGCACATAACCGGGCGTCTCCGCATTCGCCACATTCGAGGCGATCAGAGCGAGTCCGGCCTGCACGGTGCGCAAGCCGGCGGTGGAGGTGTTGAGCGCCTGTGTCAGGCTCATGACGTCGTCCTAAGGCCCGCCACCACACTCAGCGGAGCATGTTCAGGAGTTCCTGGGTCATGTCGTTGGCGGTCGAGATCACGCGCGTATTCGCGGAATAGGCCTGCTGCGTCACGATCAGCTTGGTGAATTCGTCCGCGATATCGGTGTTCGACCCTTCGAGCGCGGACCCGATGATCTTGCCGCTCGCGCCGTAGGTGGGCGTGCCGGACTCATCCGTGACCGCGAACGCGCCGCCGTCGATCCGCTTCAGGAAATCCGCACCGGTGAAGTTTGCCAGCGTGATGTCCGCGAGGTCGATGGTGCGACCGTTCGAATAGGCGCCGACGATGCGGCCCTTGTCGCTGATCGAAATCGTTTGCAGTTCGCCCGCCGGATAACCGTTCTGCTGGAGCAGATTGACCTGCGCATTTCCGTTCGGATCCGCGAACTGCGTGATACCGCCCGAACCATGCGTGATCTGAATGTTGCCGAGACTGATCCCGTCGATCACGACGTCGTTCAACTGCAAAGTCGAAACCAGGGGGCTCATCTGGCCGTTCGGGCCGAAGCTGTAGTTGACGCCGGCATTGGTCCAAGCGGCCTCCGTACCGGTGGCGTTGGAATTGACCTGGTAGAACAGGTTCCAGGTATCGGAGCCGCCAGTGAGCTGGGAATCGACCTTCGCCCAGCGCATCTGGATGTTCACCGCCGTGCCGGAGACGTCGTAGGCAGTGATGGCGCCGCCACCCAGTGACGAATCCAGGAACGCCCGCTCGTCATTGGCGATCACGCTGCCGTTGGACGGCAGGCCGGTGCGCGTCAGAATGCCGAAGACCGAGTGCGTCATGGTGCCGTCGACCGTGATCGTATCGGTCATGTTGGCCGCAGTGATCGTGACATTCCCATTGGTGGTGTTGACGCTGCCGGTACCGCCGGTGATGCCGGCGAGCGCGGTGGAAAGCTCGGCAAGGGTCGAGACCTGACCTACGCCGGCGCCGAAGGTGATGGTCAGAGCCGGGTTGCCGCCGACCTGGATCACCATCGTCTGACCGGTTCCCACCGCATTCTGCGTCAGGAGATTGGTGGCGTTGGTGTTGCCGACATTCAGTCCAAGCTCGCCCAGCAGCGACAGCGTCGATGCGCCGCCGATTTCGATGTTGGTGTCGGCATTGGCGCTGGTCAGCACCATGCGGTTCGCCCCGTTCATGGTAGCGGTGACACCGGTGGTGCCGGACTGGGCGTTGATCGCGGCCAGCACGTCGGTCGCATTGTTGCCGGCAGTGATCGCGATCGAGGTGCCATTGATTTCAATGGTGCCGCCGGCCGACGACAAGGTGGAGATGTCGACACTTCCGGTTCCGACTGCGACCGCATCCGGAAGCAGGTTTGCGCCCGAGCCCAGGATGCGCGCCGGTGCCGGCGGACCGAAAATCGGATTGGCGGAGAAATTTGCCGGGTTGAGCAGTTCCGATCCCGGGATATCGGGGTCCGCATTGTTGGTGTTCGGAAAGGCGGCCAGGTTGGCGCGATACTGGATCGCCGACGTCTGCTGCGCCGGCAGGAAGTCGTTCTGGAATTGCAGCAATTGCGGAATGCTGCCAGTCGGATTGCCGGTTGCAGGATCGATCGGCAGGCCCATCAGGTAATAGCCCGCGCCGTTGACGAGATAGCCGTTCTTGTCCGGCTGGAAGTCGCCGCGGCG
>CAZXJZ010000007.1:0-4254 GCA_964641065.1 uncultured Hyphomicrobiales bacterium
GCATCGGCGTGCCGGCCGGGACGAACATGCCGAACCAGTCTTCGACCACGATGCCGGCGGCGCCCTGTTCGGCGAAGGTCGGCACATCGGGGAGATATTTCGAGCGATCCTTGCCGCTGACCGCGACCGCGCGCAGCTTGCCGCCCTGGATATGCGGCAGCGAGTCCGTCACGGTGGTGACGGCGACCGCGACCTGTCCGCTCAGCGCGTCCTGGAGCATCGGTGGCGCGCCGCGATAGGGAATATGCGTGAGATCGAGCTTGGCGTGATCGGCCAGCATCGCGCCGATGAAATGCATCGGCGAGCCGGCGCTGCCATGCGCGTAGGATCCTTTTGACGGGTTCGCCTTGTACCAGGCGATCAGGTCGGCCAGCGTCTTGACGTCCTGCGGCACCGCGCCGGTGACGATCAGCGAGAATTCCAGCGTGACCAGCGGCGCGACCGGGACGAAGTCCTTGACCGGATCGTAGTTCAGTTTGGAGAAGATCAGCGGATAGAGCGTCATCATCGCGGCCGGCGTCACCAGGATGGTGGTGCCGTCCGGCGTGCTGGCCTTGGCGCGTTCGATGGCAATGCGGCCGCCGGCGCCGGAGATATTTTCAACGATCGCGGTGATGCCGAGATCGGCGCGCATTTGTTCGGCGACAAGCCGCGCCACCATGTCGACAGAGCCGCCGGCGGGAAAGCCGACCAGAAAGCGCACCGGCTTCGACTTGTCGATCGTCTGCGCTAACAGCGCCGAGGTGCCGACAAGCGGGGCGGTGAGTGCGCCTGCGATTGTGAGAAGGGTTTCGCGGCGATTGATCTCGCGATTCATGGTGTGACCTCCCGTGTTTCTTGTTCTCAGAATCCGTAAAGCCCGGCCGGATTATCGACCAGGATGCGCTGACGTTTCGCTTCATCGGCGCCGATGCGCGGCAGCCAGTCGAGCAACTCGTGCGATTGCGGCATGTTGCCGTCCCAGCAGCCGACATGCGGCCAGTCGCTCGCCCACAGCAGACGCTCAGGGACTTCGGCCACCAGCGCCTGGCCGAACGGGATCAACGCCGGCCATGGAAAAATTTCGCGGGTGGATCGATGCATCGCCGACAGCTTCAGGAAGGCGCGGCCCGATGACAGCAATGCGAGCAGCTCGCTAAAGCCGTCCTGATCGATGCCGCGCGCCGGGTCCCAACAATGCCCGGCCAGATGGTCGAGCACCACCGGCACCGCCAGCGTGGTGCTGGTGCGCGCGATCAGCCGCAATTCGTCGAGGCTCGAAGGCCAGATCGCGATATGCCAGCCGAGATCGGCGAGGCGTTTCCCGGCGTTTTTCAGCGTGTCCTCGGTGACGTCATAGCCGAAGGCATGAGAGAGCCGGATCCCGCGGATGCCCTGCGCGTGGAATTGTCTGAGATCGGCATCCGTCATCGACGGCGTCAGCATGATGGTGCCGCGCGCTGCGTCGCCGATCTCGCGGATCGCATCCAGCGTGACCCGTAGATCGGTGCCATGCGCGGAGACATGCGCGATCACCGCGCGTTCGAGCCCCATGATGCGCAGCATGTCGAGAAAGACAGGGAGTGGGGCTTCCGGCGCGGTATAGGCGCGCTGCTCCGCCAGCGGATAGCGGTCATAGGGGCCCATGACATGGACGTGGCAGTCGGTGGCGCCCGCGGGCATTTCAAATGACGGCGCGGTGGCGCTCGGCGCCCCGGGACATGGCTTGGTCAAGCGTTCCTCACATTTCGCTATGGCGAAATTATTATCGTTATAGTGAAACCATATAAATCACGTCGCGCGCGGTCAATCCTTTGCCGGTTTAGTCGCCGCAGCGTCACACGCATCGCGTCGCCTCGCGTCTCGCGCGCGGAGCTTTGGACGGAATCCGTCCCTTCATCGTCAAGTCATCGCTCTGTCATTGCGCGGCTCTCATATCCGCGCCGCTGGCGGGCAGGGGGCCCGTCGGCCGCCTTGCGTCAGGCCAATGGGGAGCGCGCATGTCCATCCAGATCGACGGCATCACAATTCAGAACAACGCCGATTCAACGTTAGCGGGCTCGCTGACGACTCCCACAGGGACGAACGCGCTCAACGTCACATCGATCGGCGCCTATGCCAGCGGCCTCGGCGAGGAAACTGCAGAAGTCGTGGTCTACGACAAGACGCAGCAAAAGCTGTTCGTGATGGCGAATTTCGAGGATGCCGGGACCCCAGGCGACGACGGTCTCGTCCAGATTGTAGATTTCTCCAATCCGGCCGCGCCGACGCTGCTGGGTAATATCGACGTCGACGCCGTCGTCCCCGATTTCGGCGGCATCAACTCGCTGGCCGTGTCGAACAACGTGCTGGCGGTTGCGGTCGAGAACGCGGTCAAGAGTGACAACGGCTTCGTCGCCCTGTTCGATGCCACCACCGGCGATCTGCTCAACATCGTCGAGGTCGGTGCGCTGCCGGACATGCTGGTGTTCACTGCCGACGGCCAGAAGCTGCTGGTCGCCAACGAGGGCGAGCGCGATACCGACACTGGTATCGATGCCCCGGGCTCGGTGTCGCTGATCGACCTGTCGGCGGGCGTGGCAAACGCCTCGGTCTCAACCACGGGCTTTGCGGCGTTCGACGGACAGGAAGCGGCGTTGCGCGCCCAGGGCGTGCGCATCACGCCCGGCAAGGACGCCTCGGTCGATCTCGAACCGGAATACATCACGATCTCGAAGGACGGCACCACGGCTTTCGTCACGCTGCAGGAAGCCAACACCGTCGCGCAATTCGACATCACGGGCACCACGCCGGTGCTGGAGCGCTTCGTGCCGCTCGGCTATGTCGACCACGCCATTGCCGGTAACGAGGGCGATTATTCCGATCGCGACGGCGCCGGCTCCGGCGGTTCGAGCCTTGGCGCGATCCAGCTCAGCCTTGCGCCAATCAAGGGCATCCTGATGCCGGATGCGATCGCCACATGGACGATCGGCGGCACCACCTATTTTGCCACCGCGAACGAGGGCGATGCCCGCAGCGACGACAGCGACATCGCGCGCCTGTCGACCCGTGATCTGAACAACGATGTGTTCGGTGCGAACGAGGCGTTGCTCAAGCACGAGGATTGGGCGGGGCGCCTCAACGTCTCGACCATCGATGGCGATACGGACGGCAATCCCGCCAACGGCCTCGAGGAAATTTATGCCTTCGGCGGCCGCGGCTTCACCATCTTCAAGCAGGAATCCGACGGCGACGTCGTCAAGGTGTTCGAAAGCGGCGGCGAATTCGAAAAGATCATCGCCGAGCAATATCCGACGCTGTTCAACAACAACCAGACCGGTGACGCCTCGACCTTCGATGCGCGCTCCGACGACAAGGCAGGCGAGCCGGAAGGCATCACCGTCGCCAATCTGGGTGGACGCTTCTACGCCTTCGTTGCGCTGGAGCGGCAGGGCGGCGTGATGGTGTATGACGTCACCAATCCCGACAGCGCGGAATTCACCACTTACCTGCCGTCGTCCACGGTCCATCTTGGGCCGGAAACCGTGCAGTTCATCGAGGCGGTCGATAGCCCGAACGGCAAGGCGCTGCTGCTGACCACGAACGAAATTTCGGGCACGGTCGAGGTGTTCGAGATCGAGCCGCAGCGCTACACGCTGCAACTGCTGCATTTCGCCGATGCCGAGGCGGGACTTCTGGCCTCGACGACCGCGCCGAACCTTGCGGCGCTGGTCGATGCGTTCGACGACGATTTCTCCAACACCCTCATCCTCGCGGGCGGTGACAACTTCCTGCCGGGACCGTTCCTCGCCGCCGGTACCGATCCGAGCGTGGCCGCAGCGATCAATGCCACCACCGGTTCAAGCATCGGCAGCACCGTGCCGATCGGTGCCGCCGACATCGCGATCCACAACATCATCGGGGTCGAAGCGTCGACCATCGGCAATCACGAATTCGACCTCGGCTCGAATGCGTTCGCCGCGACCTTCACGCCCGGCAGCGGCTGGGTCGGCGCCGCCTTCCCCTACATGTCCGCCAGCCTCGATTTCTCCGGCGACAGCGCGTTGAACCCGCGCTTCACCAACACCCTTGACGGCGCGGGCAATCCGACCGCGACGGATGTCGCGGAAGCAAGCACGCTGAAGGGCCGGATAGCGCCCGCTACCGTGATCGAGAAGGGTGGCGAGAAAATCGGTCTCGTGGCCGCGACCACGCAGATCCTGGAGGCGATTTCTTCGCCCTCCGGCACCGAGGTGAAGGGCTTCCCGACCGGTCCGGGCGCCAACGGTGAAACAG
>CAZXJZ010000007.1:4264-10871 GCA_964641065.1 uncultured Hyphomicrobiales bacterium
ATCTGCTGGCGGCGCAGTTGCAGCCGATCATCGACGGGCTGATCGCCGAGGGCATCAACAAGATCATCCTGCTGGCGCACCTGCAGCAGATCGGCAACGAGCAGTTGCTCGCGTCCAAGCTGCGCGGGGTCGATATCATTCTCGCGGCCGGCTCCAATACCCGGCTCGGCGACGATGACGACGAAGCGGTGGCCTTCCCCGGCCATGACGATGTGTTCCAGGGCGACTATCCGCTGACCGTCACCGATCTCGACGGCAAGACCACGATGATCGTCAACACCGACAACGAGTTCACCTATCTCGGCCGTCTGGTGGTCGATTTCGATGCCAACGGCGACATCATCCTCGACAGCATCACGGCGAACGAGGCGATCAACGGCGCCTATGCCTCGACCGAGGAGAATGTCGCGGAAGCGTGGGGCGTCGATGTCGAGGATCTCGACACCACGGCCTTTGCCGACGGCACCAAGGGCGGCGATGTCAGGCTGATCACCGAGGCGGTGCAGTCGGTGATCACGGACAAGGACGGCAATGTCTTTGGCTTCACCGACGTGTATCTCGAAGGCGAGCGCGCCTTCGTCCGCAACGAAGAAACCAATCTCGGCAACCTCTCGGCGGATGCCAACGCCTATGCCTTCAAGCAGGCGAGCGTGGGCGACGACACCTTCGTGGTCTCGCTGAAGAATGGCGGCGGCATTCGCGCGCAGATCGGCTCGCTGTCGCTGCCCGATCCGGTCACTGGCGACATCGACAAGCTGCCACCGGCCGAGAATCCGGGCGTCAAGGATGAAGGCGGCGTTTCGCAGCTCGATATCGAGAATTCGCTGCGCTTCGACAACAAGCTGATGGCGTTCGATACGAATGCGCAAGGGCTGAAGGCCATCCTCGAACACGGCGTTGCAAGCTACGGCAATCAGGGCCGCTTCCCGCAGCTCGGCGGCGTCAAGTTCTCGTTCGATCCAACCGCGCCCGCCGGCAGCCGCGTGTCCGACATCGCGCTGATCGACGAGGACGGCCGGATCATCGCGAAACTGTACGACGACGGCGTGCTGCTGTTCGGTACACCTTCGGTCATCACCGTCGTCACGCTGTCGTTCCTGGCGCAGGGCGGCGACGGCTATCCGATGAAGGCGAACGGCTCGAACTTCCGTTATCTGCTCGAGGACGGCACGTTGTCGGCGCCGGTCGACGAGGCGCTCGACTTCACGGCGGTCCTGCCGGGCAATGCGCTCGGCGAACAGGACGCGCTTGCGGCATACATGCAGGAATTCCACGGCACCGCGGCAACCGCCTTCAACGACGCCGACACGCCGGTGAATCTGGATACCCGCATCCAGAATCTCACCCAGCGCGAGGAGGACGTGTTCGCTTCGGCACCCATCATCGGAACCAGCGGCAAGGAAGCTCTTGTCGGCGGCATCGGCGACGACACGCTCGATGGCAGCGTCGGCAAGCACAAGATGACTGGCGGCGATGGCGACGACACCTACATCGTCGGCAAGGGCAGCAAGGTGATCGAACTGGACGGCGAAGGAGTCGACACTGTCCAGACAGCGATCAACTTCCAACTGCCGAAATTCGTCGAGAACCTGATCCTGACCGGGAATGCCGACCTCAAGGGCACCGGAAACAGCGAAAACAATGTCATCACCGGAAATGCCGGCAACAACAGGCTGTCCGGCGGTAACGGCGACGACACGCTCGACGGCGGGATCGGCAACGACAGGCTCGACGGCGGCAGGGGCAACGACATCCTGACCGGCGGCGAGGGGGCGGATCGCCTGGACGGTGGCGCGGGCGACGACACCCTGCAGGGCGGAGCGGCCAACGACATCCTCAGTGGCGGCTCCGGCAACGACACCCTCGATGGCGGCCTTGGCGACGATGTCCTGAAGGGCGATTCCGGCGATGACACGCTGATTGGCGGCGCTGGCGACGATGTCATGACCGGCGGCTCCGGCAACGATACCTTCGTGTTCGCGCCCGGTTTCGGCAATGACGAAATCAGGGATTTCCGGGGCTTCATGAAGGGCGGTGGCGACGTGATCCAGTTCGACTCATCGATCTTCGCCGATTTCAATGCCGTGCTGGCCGCGACCACAGACAATGGCAACACGCTCACCATTGCCGCGGGTGCGGATTCGATCGTCCTGAAGGTCAAGGATGTCTCGCTTCTGCACGTCGACGACTTCACCTTCGTGTAAGCGTCGCGGCGTTACGGAACGACCGAACGGGCCGGCCTTGCGCCGGCCCATTCTATTTTCTGGAAATCGGGGGACGAAATTGCGCCGCAGCGCGGGCGGAGCGGTCTAGATCCCGCGTTGCTTTTTCAGCCGGTCAATATGCGCGCCGACATCGGCCGGCAGCGTGCGTACGCCCTGTTCGCCCGCGGCCGCGAGCAGCGGTCGCAACTGCGACTGGGCGAGCCATGCCGGCTCACGCTTCGGCGGAATGATGCGCTCGAAGATCAGCACCATCAGCACGGCCAGCAGCAGAATTCGCACCGCACCCAGAACCGCTCCGGCGGTGCGGTCGGGCACGCTGACATCGTCGCCGGCGGCGAGCCCCACCGCGTTGCGCAGCAAGGCCGCTGTCACGAAGCCGACGCCCAGAAAAACCGCGGCGAACAGCGCAATGCCGGGCCCGTCCGTGGACAGCGGCTGCGTCATGATCAGCGGCGCCAGTTTCGGGGCGACCACCACGGCGACCGGCGCCGCCAGCAGATATCCGAAGATCGTCGCCAGGCTGCGCAACAGCCCGGATCGATAGCCCATGACGACGGCAACAAGCGTTGCGCCGATGACGATGGCATCGAAGATGTTCATGCGCCGCCACGCTAACGCGGCAGCGTAAACATTCCGCTTAATCGGGTCGGTCGGGCGATTCCGCAAAGATTGCTCGAGCCCGGCTTGATTATCGGGCGGCGGCACTCAATCTTAACGCCGGAGCGGCATTGTTCCCGCTCGGGAGACCCCAATGCCGCTTCTGTCAATTCTGCTGAATGTGCTGTGGATCGTGTTCGGCGGCCTGTGGATGGCCATCGGCTGGTGGATCGCCACGATACTCATGACGATCACGATCGTCGGCCTGCCGTGGGCGCGCGCGGCCTTCAATATCGGCTTCTATGCGCTGCTGCCGTTCGGGCAGAGGGCTGTGTCGCGCGACGAGTATCTGGGCCGGGAGGATGTCGGAACCAGCGGGTTCGGGACGCTCGGCAATATCATCTGGTTGCTGCTGGCCGGCTGGTGGCTGGCGCTCGGGCATGTGATCACCGCCATCGGGCTTGCGATCACCATCATCGGCATCCCGTTCGCATGGGCGCATCTGAAGCTGGCCGGCATCGCGCTGTGGCCAATCGGCAAGATGATCGTACCGGCCGACTGACAGCGGCGATAGCTGCGAACCCGCAGGGTCGCGTCGTGATAGTATAACAGCGCGACCCTTTGCTAGCGTGATCCGACTCACACGATGCGGATCACGCGGAGGTTCAAATGGCACCGGTCGACGTTACGATGGTCAAATGCGCATGCAGCGACTGCATCTGCGTGGTGAACACCAAGGCGGCCGTCACCAAGAACGAGCGGCTTTACTGCAGCAAGGAATGCGCGAACCATCACAAGGACGGCGCCGGCTGCCACCATGCCGGCTGCACCTGCCACGGCTGACGAATATTACGCCTGCAGAGGCCGCCCCTGATCAGAACGCGGCGGGATAGACTCCGCCGTCGATCAGGAGGTTTTGCCCGGTGATATAGCCGGCCTGCTCGGAACACAGGAACGCGCAGGCGGCCCCGAATTCCTCCTTGGTGCCGAAGCGCTTGGCCGGCACGCCGTTCATGCGGTTCACCCGTGCCTGCTCGTAGGACAGGTTCTGGCGCTTGGCATTGCCTTCGAGATTGGACGTGAGCCGGTCGGTATCGAAGGTGCCGGGCAGGATGAAGTTGATCGTCACGTTCGACGCCGCCACCGAGCGCGCCACGCCCGCCAGAAACGCCGTCAGTCCCGCACGCGCGCCGGACGACAGGTCGAGCCCGGCCAGCGGCGCCTTCACCGTGGCCGAGGTGATATTGACGATGCGGCCGAATTTCTTGGCGATCATCGGGTCGATCGCCTTCTGGATCAGTTCGATCGCCACCACCATGTTGGCGACCACGCCGTCGATGATCTGCTCGCGCGACAATTCGCGGAAGTCGCGCATCGGCGGACCGGCATTGTTGTTCACCAGGATGTCGGGCTCGGGGCAGGCGGCGAACAGCGCCTTCTGGCCGTCGGGAGTCGCGACATCGGCGGCCACAGGGATGATTTTCGCGCCGGTGGCCTTGGCGATCTCGTCGGCGGCCGCCGCGAGCCGCACCACGTCGCGGCCGTTGATCACCACCTCGCAGCCTTCCTGCGCCAGCGCCATGGCGCAGCCATAGCCGAGCCCGCGGCTTGAGGCACAGACGATGGCCTTGCGGCCGGCAATTCCGAAATTCATTCCGTGTCTCCGTGTCATCGCCCGCCAACGGGTCCGCGCGAAGCGCGCCCCCATGACAGGCTCCGGCGGGCGATCCAGCACTGATAGCACTTAAGCTGTGCTACTGGATGCCCCGCCTGCGCGGCGCATGACAAGAAGAAATGTGGCGGGGCAGATCCGCGCGGCGATTGAACGCAGCTCGTGAGCGCGACTACGACAGCCTCGCGCCTTCAACCGCGCGCATGTCGTTGCCGCGCCATTCGAAGCCGCGGCCGAGCCAGGCATTGACGTAGAGCACCGGCAGCATCAGGTCGCGCAGCATGTAGCTTGGTATCGACCAGCGCGAGACGTGCCAGCCGGCCTTCACCGACAGCAGCCATTCGGCGCCATACCAGACCGCCAGGAAAGCCAGTGCGGGCAGAAGCGCCGGCAGCCCGGCCAGCAGCGCCGCCGCGACCAGCGCCGCGAGCGGGGCGAGCGAGCCGGAGACGATTTCGATCGAGAAACAGAGCGGGAAGCTTGCGCGTCGCAGCCGCGCCCAGCGCCGCTGCCGCTTCCAGACATCGACCGCGCGCCGATAGCCGAGCGGCTGGCGGACCGGCGGCTCCATCAGCCGCACCCGCAAGCCGAGATTGCGGACGATCTTGGTGCAGGCCGCGTCCTCCGCCGATTCGGCGCCCAGTGCGCGGATGCCGCCGGCGCTCTCGAGATCGCTCTTGCGCCAGAACAGCGTCTTGCCCTGTGCGAAGCCGAAGCCGACGGAGTCGGCGAAGCATTGCCAGCGAGCCTGGTAATTATTCAGCATCGCGCATTCGACTTCGGCGAAAAAGCCGTCGGGGCGGCAGCCGATCGGCGGCGAGCAGACGAGGCCGGTCTGCGGATCGAATTTCGACAGCAAGCGCTGGATATAGTCGCGCGGCAGCAGCACGTTGCTGTCGCAGATCGCGACGAACGGATAGGTGGTCTCGCGCCAGCCCTTGAAGACGTTGTTGAGCTTGGGATTGTCGCTGATCCGCTCGTCGCCGATGAGCAGACGCGCATCGATCCAGGGATGGTCGGCCATCAGCCGCTGCACCAGCGGCACTGCGGGATCGTCCGGGCGCGCCGCGCAGATGATCAGTTCATAGCGCGGATAGTCGAGCCGGAAGGCCGAGCGCAGCGTATCCTCGATGTAATTCTCGATGCCGCAGACCGGCAGCACGATGCTGACCGGCACCGAATCGTGCGGCGCGTCGAGGACTTGTTGATCGGGCCGGCACTTGCGCATGGCGACGGCCACGCTCGCGAGATGAAGCGCCAGCGCAAGCGCTGCGAACAGGGCCAAGGCGGGAATCACAATGCTCATTCGGTGAGTTCTGCCGGGAGGCGATGACATGCTGATGACGAGTCTCAGGCATTGCGCGTAGCGCGTTGTCATCAAACGGCAATGACAATGTGAGACGAGGCGCATAACGAAACGCGAACGGCATTCATGTGCTGATGACACCGACCCGGCCGCGACACTACCGCGCGCTCTTCATTTCCGACGTGCATCTTGGCGCCCGCGGTTGCCAGGCCGGCAAGCTGCTCGACTTCCTTCGCTGGCACGAGGCCGACACGATCTACCTGGTCGGCGACATTATCGACGGCTGGGCGCTGAAGTCGAACTGGTACTGGCCGCAATCGCATAACGACGTGGTGCAGAAGCTCTTGCGCAAGGCGCGCAAGGGAAGCCGCATCGTCTATATTCCGGGCAACCACGACGAGTTCCTGCGCGGCTATTACGGGACCCATTTCGGCGGCATCGATGTGGTCGAACACGCGGTGCACAAGGGCGCGGACGGGCGCAATTACCTGATCGTGCACGGCGACCATTTCGATCTCGTGGTCACACAGGCGCGCTGGCTCGCACTGCTGGGCGACAAGGCCTACGATTTCGCACTCACGCTCAACCGGATCCTGAACGAAATCCGCCGCGCGCTCGGCCTCGGCTATTGGTCGCTGTCGCAATGGGCGAAGCTCAAGGTCAAAAACGCGGTTTCCTATATCGGCGAATACGAGCGGGCGCTCGCGGCGGACGCGAAGAAGCACGACGCGCAGGGAGTGGTTTGCGGCCACATCCACCACGCCGCGATCCACGACGATTTCGGCATCCGCTACGTCAATTGCGGCG
>CAZXJZ010000007.1:10971-55818 GCA_964641065.1 uncultured Hyphomicrobiales bacterium
ATCCACCACGCCGCGATCCACGACGATTTCGGCATCCGCTACGTCAATTGCGGCGACTGGGTGGAAAGCTGCACCGCGGTCGCCGAGCACCATGACGGACGGCTGGAAATTATCCACTGGACCGAGGAAACGCCCTCGGTCGATATTCCCGAACTCGCCGAGATTCGGGCGGCCTGACGTCCGGAACTCGGCTATGATGGCGGACTTGGTTTCCAGCCAATCGCCGGGCCGCATGCTTGGCCGATCGCCGACTTAAGTTCCCGCGAGAGTGATCCCCGATGGATGTTCGGTCCGCCCTGAGCCCCGGTGACCCGGTTGGCGGCGCGTTGCGCGATATCGCCGCCGGCGCCGTTGCGCAGGCGCAGGCGATCCTGACCGATCCTGACCGCGATCCCACCACCAAGGTGCATGACATCCGCCGTGCCCTGAAACGCTGGCGTGCGCTCCTGCGGATGATGGGCCCGCATCTCGGCGAATCCGGGCAGGCTCTGCGATTTCAGGCGCGCGACCTGGCGCGCCGCCTGACGGTGGCGCGCGATGCGCAATCGGCGATCGATGCGCTGGACGATGCGATCGAAGCCAGCGCCGGATTGCCGATCGCGCTGCCGGCGCGGTCATGCGCCACCATCCGCGGCCGGCTCGAAGCGTTGCGCGCGGAAAACGAGCGCAACATCTGGACCGACGACATCCAGCAAAACCTGTCGGACTACCTGACCGCCGCGTCCTGGCAGGTGTCGCAGTGGGATCTTGACGCGCTCACCTTCGCCGATCTCGCCGACATGCTGACCACGACCTATCGGCGGGCACGCCGGACGTTTCCGCGAAACTGGAGCGAAGCCGAGGGTGAGGATCTGCACGATCTGCGCCGCCGGGTGGTCGAGCACCGCTATCAGATGGAACTGATCGAGCCGGTCTGGCCGCGTTTCGCGCGCCTGTGGGTGGACGAGGCGCAGCGGCTGCGGACACGGCTCGGCAAGTATCAGGATCTCGAGATGCTCACCGCGAAGGCTGAGGCGCATCAGCCGCTGGCGCATTGGCGGTCGAAACTGACGCCGATCATCGCGCACCGGCAGGCCGAGCATGTGCAGGCCGCACGGCGCCTCGCGACCCGGCTGTTCGCGGAACCGCCGAAAGGGTTCCGGCGGCGGCTGGAAGCGCTGTGGGATGCGCAGGAGGACGATTGAATTGCGCGCGGTGCGCGTTACCTTGAGCCGATGGACGCCATCACTGCCGCCGATATCGAGAGCGCCGCGGGCCGGATTTCGGGTGTGGCGGTTCGCACCCCGCTGATCCGCTCGCCGCTGCTCGACGAGCGCGTCGGTGCCAGCGTCTATCTCAAGGCCGAAATTCTGCAGCGCATGGGCTCGTTCAAGTTTCGCGGCGCGTATAACCGCTGCGCGACGATCCCGTCCGAAGGCCGCCGCGCCGGCGTGGTCGCCTATTCGTCCGGCAATCATGCGCAGGGCGTCGCGGCGGCGGCGAGGCTGCTCGGCATGCCGGCGGTGATCGTCATGCCGTCCGATGCGCCGAAGCCCAAGCGCGAGCGCACCGCGGCGCTCGGCGCCGAGGTCGTGCTGTATGACCGCAACACCGAGGACCGTGCGGCGATCGCGCAGAAGATCGCCGAAAGCCGCGGCGCCATCATCGTGCCGCCGTTCGACGACCCGATGGTGATTGCGGGGCAGGGCACGGTCGGGCGCGAGATCGTGCAGGACCTCGATGCGCTCGGCCTCAAGCCGGATGTGGTGGTGGTCGGCTGTTCCGGCGGCGGACTGGCCGCCGGCATTTCGCTCGCGGTCAAGACCATGGTGCCGGACGCCGATTTCTATACCGCCGAACCGGATGGCTTCGACGACATGGCGCGCTCGTTCGCGAGCGGGCAGCGCGAACGCAATGCGCGATTGAGCGGCACCATCTGCGATGCGCTGATGAGCAATACGCCGGGCGAACTCACCTTTCCGATCACGCAGCGGCTGATCGGCAAGGGCGTCACCGCAAGCGACAGCGAGGTCGAGGCGGCGGTGGCATTCGCCTGGCGCGAGCTGAAGCTTGTGGTGGAGCCGGGCGGCGCAATCGGACTGGCGGCGCTGCTGGCCGGGCGGCCGGATGTGAAGGGCAAGGTAGTGGTCGCGATCCTGTCCGGCGGCAATGTCGACCCGGACCTGTTCTCGCGCATCATCGCGGCTTGAGCTCAGGTAAACAGCGCGATCTTTTCCTCGTTGGACAGCGCGTAAAAGTCGGCAAACGGGTCGCGCGGTTCTGTCTTGATGCGTTCCGCCGGCGCCGCAGCGCCGGCCGCTGCCGCAGAGTCCGGCAATTGAGGCGCCGGATATTCGATCGCGGCGGCCCGACATTCCGTAATCTCCACCGAGAAGCCGTCAATCTCCGCGACGTCTGCCGATGCGACCTCGATCCGCAGCATCTCGATCGCCAACGTCCCGGACTGTAGGGGTTCGGCGGCTGACGTTAGCTCGCGTTCTACGCTGCCGGACATCACGTCGCTGTCTTGTGATGCGGCTTCCAAAAGCGGCGCATTGTCCGCCGGGGCGATATGACTGACCCCGGTCCCGTTCTCGTTTTGGGGTTGGTCCGGTTCGAGGCTTCCGGCTGTCAAAAGTCCCTCGATCCGCCGGATCGCCGTCAGCAGCGACGCGGTGTCGGCGCTCCGGTTTCGCTGCAGGAATTCCTGCAGGAACGCCCGGCCGCGCGCGGTTTCCGTCAGCGCGGTGAGAATTGTCTCATAATCCGAATCGCCTTGCGGCGAATCGTTCAGTGCCGGGGCATGATTCGCGAGCATGATTGACAATACGCGATCCCGCGACGGTTTTGCCCTGAGGGCCGCATTTTTCTACGCCGCGTCCTACGTTTTGCTCGGGGTGCATCTGCCGTTCTTTCCGGTCTGGCTGCAGGCCAGCGGCTTCGATGCCGGACAGGTCGGCGCGATCCTCGCCGCCACCGCGTTGCTGCGGGTGATTTCGGTGCCGGTCGCGACCGGCGCCGCCGACGGGCGGCTCGGCCTGCGGACCGCGATCGTGACCTCGGCGATGGCGACCGCGCTTGGCTTCACCGCGCTCGGGCTCGCTTCGTCGCCATGGCTGATCGTGGCGCTGACCGTGTTCACGGCTTTCGTTCATGTTCCGTCGGCGGCGCTGATGGACGCATACACGCTGCGGGGATTGCGCGCGCGCGGCGCCGCCTACGGACCGGTCCGGCTGTGGGGCTCGATATTCTTCATCCTGGCCAATCTCGGGGCGGGGGTAGCGTTCGACCTGATCGATGCCCGCAACCTGATCTGGCTGATCGCGGTCCCCGCGATGGCGGCGGCCGGCATTTCGCTGATGCTGATGCCGCAGCCACCGATCGCGCCGCGCGCCGCCGGCGCCGAACCCGATCGACCGCTGTGGCGCAATCCGCGCTTCGCCGCGATTGTCGTGGCCGCGAGTCTGATCCAGTCCAGCCATGCGGTCTATTACGGCTTCTCGACCATTGCCTGGAAAGCCGCCGGCTTCGACGGCGTGGCCATCGGAGCGCTCTGGGCGCTGGGGGTGACCGCAGAAATCCTGCTGTTCGCGTTGTCGGGCCGCCTGCCGCCGCGCTTCGGGCCTATTCCGCTTTTGATCCTTGGCGGAGCGGGAGCGGCCATCCGCTGGGCCGGACTGGCCTTCGACCCGACCGGCTGGACGCTGCCGCTGCTGCAATTGCTGCACGCCCTGTCGTTCGGCGCCACCCATCTCGGCGCCGTTGCCTTCGTTGCGCACGCGGCGCCGGAAGGCCGCGGCGCAACCGCTCAGGGCTATTTCTCGGTGATGCAGGGCATCACGCTCAGCGCCTCCATGCTGCTCGCCGGCATGTTGTATGAGGCGGCCGGCGTCGCGAGCTACGCGGCGATGGCCGCCATTGCGGCGATGGGCGCAGCGATTGCGGTCGTGGTCTGGATGCGGATGCCGGAGACGAGGAGTTAATCTACTCGCACGGGCGATACATCGACATCAGCTCGGAACCCGAAAGATACACCATTTTCGGTTTCAGGCCGCCGCGCCGCTTCAGCCAGGTGCGGATTTCGCCCGGATAAATGTCCCACAGCGCCTTGGTGCCGGCCTGGCTGAGCACCGGGCGGCCATTCCGACCGGGATTCCAGGCGGCGTGAAAGCCGAGTTGCGCCCGCTGGGTTACGCAGATGCGGTCGCGCGGCAGGACGCCCAGCACGATGGTGCAGGCCGACAGGCACGGGCCGTCGATCATGACGCGCTGGCCGGTTTTGCGAAGACTGACATACGCGTCGAGATAGGGACCGATCTGCCCGCCCTTGTCGTTGGAAATGCGGACAAGTGCGTGGGCATCCGCAGTTAACACGGCAGCGAATATTGCGCCGCAGATCGCAGCACGCAGCTTCATTCCCCGCGCTCCCAAAAGGTCCCGGGCAAAAGTTAGACGGGAATGGAGCCGGTTGCCAAGCGGTTAAAGGCAATTGCGCGGCCGTGTGCACAATCGGCAACAATGGCGATGGAGCGCCTGGTTTCGCCTTATGCGGAGCCAAGCGCCCGGCGCAGCGCGCGCTCCAGGTCGCTCAAAGCAAACGGCTTTTGCAGGATCGGAACCGCGTTCAATCCGTCCGGAACACTGCTCGCGCCGTAGCCTGTGGCAAAGACGAAAGCGATGCCGCGGGCCTTGATCGCTTCTGCGATCGGAAACGTGCGCAGGCCGTTCAGATTGACGTCGAGAATTGCGACGTCGAAGGACAGGTCCTTCGCCTTCGTGAAAGCGTCGTCGAACCGGGTGGCCACTCCGGCAAGCTCGCAGCCGAGATCGGCAAGCGCGTCCTCGACCAGCATGACGATCAGCGCCTCGTCCTCGACCAGGAAAACCCGCCGTCCCGCGAGATCGGGCAATGTGTCGATCACAACCGCTCCTGTCGGGCCAGCCGCTTCAATGCGAACCGGCGATTTCTTGCAATGGAGCGTCGATGGCGCATTCGAGGCCGGCATCTTTGAACGTCAGACGGGCCTCGCCGGCAATATCCTGCGACAGGCCGCGTTCGACCAGCCGCGATCCGAAGCCGCGGCGGGCGGGCGGTTGCACCGCCGGACCGCCGCTTTCCCGCCAGCGCAGCTCGAAACGCTGCGCTTGCGGATCGACGCGCCAGTCGAGCGAAACCCGGCCGCTATCGTTCGACAGCGCGCCGTACTTGACCGCGTTGGTGGCGAGTTCATGGAATGCGAGCGACAGCGCCAGCACGGCTTTCGGCCGCAGCCGCAATCGCTGGCCGTCGACACTGAAACGATCCTGTCCGGAACGTCCGCGATAGGGCGCGATCGCGCCATTCACAACGTCCACGAGGTCGGCGCCTTCCCAATGCTGACGCGTCAGAACGTCGTGGGATTTCGACAGCGCGATCAGGCGCGCCTCGAATGCGGCGCGTCCCTCGGCCAAGCTGTTCGCGTTGCGCAGGCTTTGGGTGGCGAAGGATTGCACGGTGGTCAGCGTATTCTTGACCCGGTGGTTGATCTCGTCGACCAGCAGCTGTTGCCGCCGCTCGGCGACCTTGCGCTCGGTGATGTCCTGAATGAGCTTGATCAGATGCAGCGGCCGGCCGGCCTTGTCGTGGGTGAGGGACACGCTGTTCTGAACCCAGATCACCGAGCCATCTTTTCTCAGGTAGCGCTTTTCGATCACGAAATCGGAGCGGTCGCCATGCTGGAGATCCGCGAGCAAAGCGTTCATGGCGGCACGATCGTCCGGATGGGTCAGTTCCAGCGAATTGAGCGTGCGCAATTCGGCGGCGTCGTAGCCGCACAATTCGCTGAAGGCGTCGTTGCATTCGATGAAGCGCCCCTCGGGTTTCAGGACGGCGACCCCGATCGCGGGTGACTCGAACACGCCGCGCAGACGCTCCTCGCTCTGACGCAGCGCCTCCTCGGCGGCCTGGCGGCGTTCGTCACTATCGGCCCGCTCCAGGCTGAAGCCGAGCTGGCGCGAGACGATGACGGCGAGATCGATCCGGCGCCGGTCGAATTGCTGCACATTGTCGTAATAGGCCATGAACTTGCCGCACAGCGTGCCGCCGCAGGTGAGCGGAAGGAATGCGAGCGCGCGGATGCCTTCGGATCGCAACGTTTCGCGCAATGCGTCCGGCAAATCGGACTGGTCGATATCGGCGACGAAAATCGGCTCGGGTTCGGTTTCGCCTTGAGCCCATGGAGAGTGGCCGTCGACCGCGTTGCGATAGCTGTCCGAAAGTCCGCGCCATGCAACGAAACGCATCACGCCATCGCGGTCGAACCGCAGGATGGACGCGGCCCTGCAGTCCAGCGTGTCGATAATGGCATCAAGCCCCGCATCGTAACTGTCGTCCAGCGAGCCCGCGCGGTAGAGCCTGTCGGTGAAGCGGAACAGCGCTTCCTGTTCACGCGCGCGCCGCGCCAGCGCCCCTTCAGGCTGGTCGTTTGGACCGGCTGCTGAGTTTTCCGAGGGGGCAGGGGACAGTTCTGAATCTGCTGCTGAATTGCGGGGGTCCAGCATCGCTGGCCATTCTCTCCCGTCTTGTTGTGAAACCGGTTTTACGGTCTGTGCCGGTTGACGACACCGACGCGTGACGCTCAAACGCCTAACCCCGGTAGTGGTTCCAATCTACCTTTAACTTCGTTGCCCTTCATCCCCAAAGTGTGGGTGACGCGGGATACACTACGCTGCCCTGATAGACGAGTCCGTCCGGCCGGTCGCGGGCCAGCAGCAGCGGACCATCGAGATCGACGACGCGCGCGGTCTGGGCAATCAGGATCGCGGGCGCCATCGATAGCGAGGTCGCGACCATGCAGCCGGCCATGATGTCGAGCCCGAGCCGCCGCGCTTCCGCCGCCATGCCGAGCGCTTCGGTCAGCCCGCCGGTCTTGTCGAGCTTGATGTTGACGGCGTCGTATTTGCCGATCAGCGCTGCAAGCGAGGCGCGATCGTGCGCGCTCTCGTCGGCACAGACCGGAACCGGGCGGGCGGTGCCGCGCAACGGTTCGTCGGCATCCGCCGGCAGCGGTTGTTCCACCAGCGTGACCCCGGCTTTCGCACAGGCGTCGAGATTGGCGGCCAAATTGTCCGGGCGCCATCCTTCATTGGCGTCGACGATGAGTTCCGTCTGCGGCACCGCATCGCGGATGGCGGCGATGCGCTCGCCATCGCCTTCGGCGCCGAGCTTGATTTTCAGCAGCGGGCGCGCGCCGGCATCGCGCGCCGCGTTCGCCATCGCCTCGGGCGTGCCAAGCGAGATCGTGAAGGCGGTGGTCAGCCGATGCGGCGCTGCCAATCCGGCCAATGCCCAGGCCGGTTGTCCGGCGCGCTTTGCCGCCAGATCCCAATAGGCGCAATCGAGCGCATTGCGTGCGGCCCCGGCGGGCATCGCCCGCTGCAGATCGTCGCGGGTCAGCCCGTCCGCCACGCTTTGGACCATGTGTTCGAGCGTTGCTGCGACGTTTTCCGGGCTCTCGCCGTAGCGCGCATAGGGAACGCACTCGCCGCGCCCGCGAAAGCCGTTCTGCGAAAGTTCCGCGACGACGACCCTGGCCTCGGTCTTGGCGCCGCGGCTAATGGTAAACTGTCCCGCGATGGGCCAGGTTTCGATGCTGATTGTGAGCTGTGGCCCGGCAGGGTTAACCATGTGTTTAAGGCTTTGTTAACGTCTCTCGACAGCCGGAGGCGCTCTGTTAAGTATGTGACGGAAATGCGGTTTTTCTCAAGGTGGCACAAGGGGCGGCCGGACGCGGGGCCGCGACGTCAGGCTGCCTGGAGCCGTCCGGGGCTTGCGGGGCGGGGAGTACGATGAGTTCTGAAGCTTTGCTCGCCGCGTCGGTAAGCGGCGACCGGCTGGACCTGTTGGCGGGGGGCGACTGGACCGCGGATCGTGCAAACGATCTGGAACGTCTGGTCATGGCAGCGGCATTGCCGCCAAATACGCCGATCAAGACCGTTCGCGTCAACATGCGGGATGTCGCCAAGCTCGACACCTATGGCGCCTGGCTGCTGGAGCGGCTGCTGCGCGGTTCGCGCGAGCGGGGCGCGGCGACCGATGTGATCAATCTCGCCGACCAGTTCCGCACCATCGTCGAGACCGTACATCAGACCACGGAACTGCCCGATCCGGAGCGGATCAGGCGCAAGAGCGTGACCGACTGGCTCGCGACCGTTGGCGAGAATATCGCCGAAGTCGGCACGTCGGCCGTGCTGTTCGTGCAGATGCTGGGCGCGGTCGCATTCGCGTTCTTGCGAATTTTCTGGCGGCCGCGCACCTTCCGCTTCACATCACTGGTGAACCAGATCGACCTGGTCGGGTGGCGCGCGGTGCCGATCATCGTCCTGATCACCTTCCTGATCGGGGCGATCCTGGCGCAGCAGGGCATCTTCCATTTCCGGCGTTTCGGTGCAGACATTTTCGTCGTCGATATGGTCGGCATCCTGGTGCTGCGCGAAGTCGGCGTGCTGATCGTCTGCATCATGGTCGCCGGCCGGTCGGGATCGGCCTACACCGCCGAACTCGGCTCGATGAAGATGCGCGAGGAGATCGACGCGCTGCAGACCATGGGCTTCGACCCGATCAGCGTGCTGGTGCTGCCGCGCATCCTGGCGCTGGTGATCGCGGTTCCGATCCTGACCTTTCTCGGGGAAATGTCGGCGCTCTATGGCGCAGGGCTGGTCGCCTCCCTTTACGGCGGGATCCAGCCGGAAGTCTTTCTGCAGCGGCTGCGCGAGGTGATCTCGCTCAATCACTTCATGGTCGGCATGATCAAGGCGCCGTTCATGGCGATGGTGATCGGCATCGTTGCCTGCGTGCGCGGGCTGGAGACCAAGGGCTCGGCGGAATCGCTCGGCGCCCAGACCACCGCGGCGGTGGTGCAGGCGATCTTTCTGGTGATCGTGCTGGACGGCATCTTCGCAGTGTTCTTCGCTGCGATCGACAAATAGGCGAGGGGAACCATCTCGATGTCAGATACCGGCTTCGATATCCTGTCGCTGTTCGACGACGGCCCGGAGCCGCAACTCGACATTTCGCAGGACATCGCGCTGCGGGTGCGCAACCTGCAGGTCAAGTTCCGCCGCCAGCATGTGCTGAAGGGGGTCAATTTCGACGTCAAGCGCGGCGAGGTGCTGGGTTTCGTCGGCGCATCGGGCGCGGGCAAGTCGGTGCTGCTGCGGACCATGATCGGCCTCATTCAGCCGACCTCCGGCACAATCGAAGTGTTTGGACAGGAATTCTCCAAGGCCAAGGAATTGCGCGAGCAATTGATCGAACGGCATTGGGGCATCCTGTTCCAGCATGGCGCGCTGTTCTCGGCGCTGACGGTGCGTCAGAACGTGCAATTCCCGATGCGCGAATATCTCGATCTGTCGCCGCGACTGCTCGACGAGGTCGCCGCCGCCAAGCTCAAGATGGTGGGCCTGCCGCCGGAAGCCCTGAACAAGATGCCGTCGGAACTCTCGGGCGGCATGATCAAGCGCGTGGCGCTGGCGCGGGCGCTGGCACTCGATCCAGCAATCGTTTTTCTGGACGAGCCGACATCCGGCCTCGATCCGATCAGCGCCGGCGAATTCGATAACCTGATCAGGACGTTGCAGCGCACTTTGGGGCTCACCGTTTTCATGGTAACGCATGACCTCGACTCCCTGCATTCCGTCTGCGACCGGATCGCTGTTCTGGCCGACGGCAAGGTGATTGCCGCAGGGCCGATGTCGACAATGCTGGCCTCGGAACATCCGTGGCTGAAGGCTTACTTCCGCGGCAAACGTGGCCGTGTCGGCTCAACGATGTGAGGTTGGCGTATGGAAACCCGGGCAAATTACATCCTGATCGGCTGCTTCACGCTGGCAGTCATTCTGGGTGCGTTCGGCTTCGTGTACTGGTTCCATCATGTCGGCGGCACCGGCGAACGCATGACCTATAACGTGGTGTTCAATGGTCCGATCGGCGGTCTGCGATCCGGCGCGTCGGTGACCTTCAACGGCATCCGCGTCGGCGAAGTCACCGCGCTATCGCTCGACCCCAAGGATCCGAAAAACTCCGTCGCCACGATCTCGATCGACACCACGACGCCGGTCCGCGCCGACACCGAGGTGTCGCTGGATTCCCAGGGCCTGACCGGCATTTCGGTGCTGGCGCTGCGTGGCGGATCCTCGACCGCAGGACCGGTCACCGCGAAGCTCGACGACGTGCCGCTGCTGACCGCTGGTTCCAGCGCGTCGCAGGACATGATGGCGGCCGCGCGCGACGTGGCGCGGCGGATCGATACGGTGCTCTTGGAAAACCAGCAGGCGCTGAAGAACTCGCTGAAGAATATCGAGACCTTCACCGACATGCTGGCGAAGAATTCGGACTCGCTGTCGAAGTCGGTGAAGAACATCGAGTCATTCACCAACGCGCTGTCGAAAAATTCGGAGAAGGTCGACGGCATTCTCGCCGGTGCCGACCGCGTTCTCGGCAATTTCGAAAACCTCACCGCGGAGAAGGGCGACGTGCCCGAAGCGGTTCGTGCGTTCAAGACGCTCGCAGAGAATCTCGACAAGCGGCTCGAAGGCCTGATCGTCGACGGTCGCCGCACGCTGAATACGGTCGATCGCGCGGTGCGCAATTTCGACGAAAACCCGTCGCGCATTATTTTCGGCGGCGGCAGACCGGCGACGCCGCAGCCGCGGCGGCAATAGACCACGCGGGCAGCGTTTACACCGACAGCGCAGGGCAAAAGGCCGGCCGGATCCTCATCCGGCCGGCTTTTCCATTTTGCGTTTGGGCAGCGCGGGCCATGCGGTGCGTGCGCTTGACCGCTGCCGCGGCGCTCCACTACGATTCGCGCAACCGGCTAATCTTACGCCGTAGCGAAAAATGTGCGGTCGCGTCAGGCGGCTGCGTGGGGAGGACGCTCATGGTCTCTGCCGCATTGCGTGCAATCGCTTCCGCTGTCGTAATGTTCGCCGCACCTTTTGCGGCAAGCGCGCAGGACTTCCCGACGCGTCCGATCACCATCGTGCTGCCTTATCCGCCGGGGGCGTCGACCGAACAGGTGGCGCGTATGGTGCAGCCGATCATGCAGGAGCGGCTGAAGCAGCCGATCGTGATCGAGAACAAGCCCGGCGGCAACGGCAGCATCGGCACGCTTGCGGTCGCGCGTGCGGCGCCGGACGGTTACACCATCCTGCTCACCACCAATGCGCTGATGACGATCGTGCCGAATGTGCAGACCATGCCGTTCGACCCGCTGAAGGACTTCGCGCCGCTGACGACCGCCATTCGCGGCATTCTCGGCATTGCCATCAACCCGAAGGTGCCGGCGAACAATGTCGCCGAGTTCATTGCCTATGTGAAAGCCAATCCGAAGAAGGTGCATTACGGCACCGCCGGCATCGGCAGTCCGCAGCATATGGCCGGCCTGCTGCTGAACCGCGAGGCCGGCACCGATCTGATCCATGTGCCCTACAAGGGCGGCGGCCCGGCGGTGAACGACGCGATGGGCGGTCATGTCGAGGCGGTGATCGCGACGATCTCATCCACGCTCGGGCAGCATAAGGGCGGATTGCTGCGGATCATCGGCATCGGCGAGAAGGAGCGGTTCGCCGGTCAGCCGGATATCCAGGCGATCGCCGAGACGGTGCCGGGCTTCGAGGCGACGTCGTGGCTTGCCTTCTATGCGCCGGCCGGTACGCCGAAAGCCGCGATCGACGTGCTCAACCGCGAACTGGTTTACGCACTGAATACGCCCGAGGTGAAAAAGAAGCTGTTCGATCTCGGATTGCCGGTGGTCGCCGACACGCCGGAGGAACTTGGACGCCGCACCCGCGACGAACTCAAATTGTGGGGCGATGTCGCCCGCGCCATGAACGTGCGGGTGGAGTAGGGCGAGCCGGACGGGTCGCGGCCAGGGGGCCGTTTCTCGCGCGACGAAGACTTCCCGCTGCAAACGAAGAGGGGCGCGTCCGAAGACGCGCCCCTTCCGCCGTCTCTCAAGGGGAAATCCTGCTCAGTCGAAACGACCCGCCGCGTGCGCCAGCATGGTGTAGACCTTGCCGGTCTCTGAAATGAGATAGGTCCGGACCATCGCCTGACCGCCGCGCTCGTCGCGCGACACGTCTTCCAGCAGCCGCTCGAACTCCGAGATATAGCGGTCGACCGTCGCGCGGAAATTGCGATCCGCGCGGTAACGGTTGCGGATGTCGTCATAGGTGCGCTGACCGTTCATCGTGTAGAGCTGGCGCGTGAAGGCGCCGCGCTCGCCGCGATTGTAGCGATCCCACATGTCGATCGCCGCCTCATGTTCCACCAGCCGCGCAATGTCGGCCGACAATGCGTCGAGCGAGTCGAGCGGCCGTTGCGGCGCGGCAGGCGGAAGCTGACGGCCGGGTGGCGGGGCCACCGGCGTCTGGCCGTCATCGGCCCGCTGCAGAAGATCCGACAGCCAGCCGCTCTGGTTGTTGCGTCCCGCCGGCGCGCTCTGCGGATAGCTTTCGCCACGGGGGGCAGGGGGCGGCGGGGGTGCCGTGCGGACCGGTGCCTGCGGTTGCTCGGGCAGGCGCGCTTGCGGGCGCGCGGGCTCGGCGCGGCCGCCGCCGACCACGGCCAGGACCGGCTCCGACGCGCGGCGCGGTTCGGTCGCCTCGATGCTGCGGCCGTGCCGGCTGACGATGCGATTGAGTTCCGCCAGCGCCTCGATCTGGTCGACGATCACGCGACGCATCTGCGCGGCGTTCTCGGCGGTTTCCTGAGGCAATTCGAGAATGCCGCGACGCAATTCGGCGCGGGTCTGTTCGAGCTGCGCCTGCATCTCGGCAGCCATTTCCTTCATGCCGCTGAGCGTTTCGGCGAAGCGCTCGGTCGACTGCCGGAAGTAATTGTCGGTCTCGCCGATCGACTGCTCGTAGATTTCGCGCATCAGGTCGCTGGTGCGCTTGCTGTCCTCTTCGGTCGCGGCACGAACGAGCTCGAATTGCTCCGCGATCGTGCGGGTGCCGGTGGTGGAGCTTTCCGCAATCATGCGGCCGATTTCGCGGGCGCGGGATTCGGCTCCGTCCAGCGACTGATCGAGCAGTGCGGTGAAGCGCTGCAGCCGCTGCTCCAGGTCCTCGGACTTCATGTCGAGCGTCGTCACCAGCGCTTCCAGCGTGGCACGGCGTTCCGACACGGTCTCCTCGGTGCGCCGGTTGCTCTTCTCGACCGAATCCACGGCCTCGACGAGCATGCGACCCTGCTGCGCGAATTGCGCCGCAAGTCCGGACAGGTTCTCCAGCACCGCGGTGGTGTCGCTGCGGAACGACTCGACATGGGCGTTGATCTGTTCGCCCACGGTGCCGCTGCGAGCGGTGACGTCGTTCATCGCGTTGGCGAATTCCGTAACCCGGCTGGTTAGCGAATCCTCGATGATCGCCATGTTCTCGTGCGCGCCGGTCAGCACCTCGTGCAACAGCACGTTCGCCTCCCGCATGCGTTCGAACAGGGTCGTGGATTCGCCGCGCAGACGTGCATGCGTTTCCATGACCTGAGCCACCGAGTCGTTGGCGATCTGCTGCGTCTGGTCGATCGCTTCGCGGGTGGTGTGCTGCAGGTTCTGCATGGTCTGGTTGACGCGGGCAGTGGCGGTTTCGCCGGCGTCGTTGATCAGGCGGGCCAGCTCGTTGGAATTCTCGAGCATGGTCCGGGTGAAGTCGAAGCCCTTGCTTTCGATCGCACTCACCGCTGAATGCGTGGCCTTCTGGACCTCGCCGGTGAATTCCTGGCTCTTGGCCGACAGCGCCGCGAGCAGGGTGGAGGAATTGGCGTCGAGCACGCGGGTCATCTCGGCCGCGCGGGACGAAACCGCAGCCGCGATTTCATCGGACTTGCCGACGAAGCCGCGGGCGACTTCCGCGCTGACGCTGAGCAGGGTGCGCTCGACATCGTTCGCATTCTGCTTCAGCGCGCTGCCGATGCCGGCCGACACGACGGTCAGCACGCGTTCGACTTCGGCTGCTGCGGTGCGCATCGATTCCGTGGATGCGTTGGCCAGTTGCGACATCGAACGCTCCGCCTCGCCGGTATTCTGGCTGACGGATGTCGCAAGCGATTCCAGCCGGGCGTTAAGCGACTCGGCCGCGGCCTTGGTGCGCGACTCGACTTGGCTGGTCACGGATTCCGACCGGCTCGCAAGCATTTCCGTAACAGCGCCTGTCCTCGCCTCGATCTGCTGAACGATCCTCTCGCTGCGTTCCAAGAGCGCATCGGCTGCAACGCGGGTCCGGCTTTCGACCTGAACCGCGGCCTGCTCGGTCTTCTCGGCGAGAAGATCGGTTGCAGTTCGCGTCCGGCCCTCGATCTGAAGGGCGGCGTGTTCGGCGCGTTCGCCGAGAATGTCGGCGACGGAGCGTGTCCGGCCTTCGATATGCGCCACAGCCTGCTCGGCGCGCTCGGTCATCATGTCGGCGAATGACCGGGTGCGATCCTCAATCTGGGTTGCTGCATTCTCGACGCGGTCGGACAGAACGCCGGCGGCCGATTGGGTGCGGCTCTCGATCTGGATTGCGGCATGCTCGGTCCGCTCGGTCAGCACCTCGACGAACGACCGGGAACGGCTCTCGATCTGGCTGGCCGCCTGCTCGACGCGGTCGGACAGGATGCTCGCGGCCGTTTGGGTGCGGCTCTCGATCTGGGTCGCGGCATGCTCGGCCCGTTCGGTCAGCACTTCGGTTGCTGCACGCGAGCGGTTTTCCAAAAGCGACGCGGCTTTTTCCGCACGCTCGGCCAGGGTGTCGGTCACCGACCGGGTCCGGCCCTCGATCTGCAGCGCAGCGGTTTCGGCGCGTTCGGTCACGGCGTCGGTGACCGCGCGGGTGCGGCCTTCCATCTGCGAGACAATCAGCTCGGCACGCTTGGTGAGGTCGTCGGTCGCCGAGCGGGTGCGCCCTTCGATCTGCGATGTGACGTGCTCGGTTCGCTCGATCACGAGTTCGGCGGCGGCACGGGTGCGGCCTTCGATCTGGGAAGCGGCCTGTTCGGCGCGCTCAAGCAGCGCTTCGCTGGCGCCGCGGGTGCGGTCTTCGACCGTCAGGACGGCCTTCTCGGCACGCTCGGTCAGGAAGTCGCCGATCGTCTTGGTGCGCGCTTCGACGTCGATCGACATCTTGTCGGCGCGGTCGGCGAGGAATTCCGCTGCAAGCCGCGAACGGGTCTCGACCATCTGCACGGCCGTGTCGGACCGCTCGGTGATCGCCTGGACCGCGCTTGTGCCCTTGCTCTCCAGCAGGGTCGCGGCGTGGGTGGCCTTCTCGACGATCGCCTCGGCAACGCCAAGGCCGCGGGTTTCGAGCTGCTGGGTTGCCGTTTCGGTGCGGCCGACCAGCAATTCCTCGAATTTCCCGATGCGGGAATCGAGCGTGTTGGCGACCTCCAGGGCACGGGTGCCGAGAACCTTGTCGATCTCCTGCGCCCGGGCGGCAATCGTTTCGGACAGCGCGTTGCCGCGCGTATCGATGGTGCCGGTAACCTCGGAAATGCGGGATTCGAGCGCGGTCACGACCTCCTTGCCGCCTTCGGCAAGAGTCTTTGCGATCTCGAGAACGCGTCCGCCGAGCGCATCGTTGAGGCTCTGGGAGCGGCTGTCGAGCGCCTCCTGGAAGCGGACGAGCCGCAGATCCAGGGCGTCGGTGATTTCGCCGGTCTTGCCGCCGATCCGCTGGTCGAAATTGTCGATGCAGGAGCGCATCGTGTCGGTGACCGATTGGGTGCGGTCGCCCAGCCGCTCCACCAGTTCCGCGCCGTGCAGTTTCACGGTGCGGTCGAACTCGCCGAGATGGCGGGTGATCAGGTTTCCAAGGGTGGAGGAATCGTTTGCGATGCGTTCGGCGAGGGCGGCGCCGCCCTGCGTGAACATCTCCTCAAACGACATCAACCGCGCGCCGAGCATTTCCTTCAGCGCGTCGCCATGGGTTCCGATGGTCGTCGCGATGCTGTCGGCGGACCCGCGGAAGGTCTCCATCACTTCGTCGCTGCGCGACAGGATGGTCTCCGTGATGGCAGAACCGGTCTGTTCGAGCTTCTGCACCACGTCGCCGCCGCGAAGGCTGAGATCGACCACCAGCGACTCGCCGGTCGCGCGCAGGGTGGCATTCACTTCCTCGCTTCGCGTCACGATGTTTTCGGCGGCCTGTGCCGAAATCTCCGACAGCGTGTCCGCGGTCTGCGCCGATACCTGTGTCAGGCTTTCGGCGGCCCGCGCCGAGGTCTGCAGCAGTCCGGCCGAAATCTCGTTCGCGCGCTCGCTCATCATTTCGGTGATGGTGGTGGAGCGCTGCGAGAAATCGTTGGTCACATTGGCCAGTCGCAGCTGCATCATCTCGATGAGGTTCTGCGACAGGACGTCGAACTCTTCGGCGATGGTTTCGGTCTTGAACGCGAGGCTGGCATTGAGCCGCTCGGCCGCGCCGTCGATCGCGCTCGTGGTCGCGAAACCCGAATTCTCGATCGAGGTTGCCGCGGTCAGGCTGATGGCGTCGACCGCCTGTGCGGTCTCCTGCGCGGTCTGCTGCAGACGCTCGAGGATTTCGCCGGCCCGCTCGCCGAGCTGCGCCAGCATCTCGTCGCTGATGCGATTGAGCGTGGTCGTGATATGATCGGTCTTTTCCTTCAGGTCGCGGGTGATGCCATCGGTCGCGGAGGCGACCTGCGAGGCGACCTGGTCGCTGATTCCGGTGATGTCCTGGTTCAAGTCGAGATGCACGCCGGTGATGGCGTTGCGCACCTGCTCGGCCTGGCCGATCAGGCTGTCGCGCTGGGTGCCGAGATCGTCGAGCAGGTTGCGGATGCGGACTTCGTTGTCGTTATAGGCGCGCTCGAGGGCCGCGACCTCGCTTTGCACCAGGGATTCGAGTTCCGCCGCGCGTGCCAGTGCACGCTCCACGCCGTCGCCCATGGCCGACACCTCGCGGCGAATGGCCTGGCCGACGGTGACGATGGATTCGCGGGCGAGCCCTTCCGGTTCGGAGAGGCGCAGGGCGACCTCCGCCATCGATTGCGACAGCGCGCGCATTTCGCGCGAGCGCTGGATCATGTGCGCGACGGTGAAGAAGAAAGCGATCGGTCCGAAAAATGTAAGGACAAGCGCGAGCAGCGTCGGCGCGAAGCTCTGCTGCAATTGCGGCAGGTAAGGCGCGGTGAGGATGATCGCGAAAACGGCCCAGACCACCGACAGGACGCCGGCCGCAATGAACAGCGGCTTTGACGACGGCACCCGCGTCGATTGCAAAATCTGGCCGACCGACTTCCAGTCGTCGTTGGCGGCTGGCCGGGGTTCGATGTCGGAGGGGCTGTCGGCGATGATCAGCTCCTCGTTACGCTGCGGGGCGGGCTCGCGGGCCGGCCGGCGAACGTCCGGGGCGACGGGTTTGCGGGCCTCTTCGCGGGCAACAGGCGGGGGCGGGGCCGCCGGGGCGGGGCGCGAGGCCACGGAGCCGGTCATCTCCGCATCTCTGACCTTCAGCGCTTCCTGGATCGCCGCCATCGCCGCTTCGGTCGGATCCACGACCTTCTTCGGGTTGTTCGACATTGTTTCCCGCCTCACTTACACAACTGACAAGCGTTCCCCAGGCCTTCCCCGGAACCATCGGGCCGATGCCCAGGTGGTTCGCTGGTCGTCCGAAACTGCCAAGGACAAAGAGCCGCCGACAGCTATCCTACCGGCTGTCCCGGCCGAATAAAACTGTCCGCTTTAACGCCTCCTTAATCATCGTTAACGCCGCGCCGGTCACCCTTGTGTGATTTCGGGACACGTGATGGAACCGCGGCCGGTCAGAGACCGTTAACCGCCCCGAGACTTGGCAGGCGATTCGGCCGAAACGCGGACCATTTTTTACCTCGTTTTGGACGACCCCGGGTCAAAGTGTCGGGATAGGAGCCAAACAGAGCTCCGGAGGCGTGCGATGATCGAAGCAACCCAAACGGCGCTGGCCGCTGTGGCGTCGCCCCCGCTTGTGCCGGGGGATCGGCCGATTGATCTTGTCCACCTGTCCCGCATGACGCTCGGGGACCGGGTGCTGGAGCGGGACGTTCTGGCCTTGTTCGAACGTCAGATTGGCCTGTTGATGGACCGCATCGAAACCGCATCGGGGCCGGTCGCGGCTGCGGCTGCGCATACGTTGAAAGGGTCCGCGCAGGGCGTCGGCGCCTTTGCGCTGGCGAACGCCGCCTCCCGGGTCGAGCAGGCTGCCATGAGCGGCGATGCCGCCGGCCAGGCTGAAGGCGTAGACGGCCTCCGTTTGGCGATCCGCGACACCCGCGCGGAAATTGCGGGGCTTCTCAGCCCCGCCTGATCCAGTTGCGCGGATTATCCGCTCAGAATTCAAGTCGGTTTCCGGCCGGTCCCCGATCAAGGGCGCCGGCCAAATTTTTGCCAGCCGGCCCGTCGTGCCCGGCGAACGGATCACTTCCACATTGCAACGAATGGCCGAACCACTAGTCTGGCACCATTGGACCTCGCGGAAATGGGCGCCAACCGGGAACGAGCGCCATGCAACCCAGCTTTTTATGCGCCGCTATTCGGACCGCCTTTGTCGCCGTTCTGGCGACTGCCGCGATCATTTCAATTGCCGGAACCGCTGAGGCCAGGCGCGTTGCGCTGGTGATCGGCAATGGCGCCTACAAGAATGTCGCGCCGCTGGAAAATCCGGGCAACGACGCAAACGATGTCGCCGTCACCTTCGAGCGTCTGGGCTTCGACGTCCTGAGGGTCAAGGACGGCACCTTCGACGGCATGCGGCGTGGGCTTCTTGACTTCGCCCGCCGGGCGCGCGGCTCGGAGATCGCGATCGTATTTTTCGCCGGACACGGCATGGAAGTCGGCGGCGAGAACTACCTCATCCCGGTCGACGCGGAATTGAAGGCCGATGTCGATGTCGACCACGAGGCGATCGCGCTCAAGACGATCACGCCGCTGGTCGAGAATGCATCGCGCCTCGGTCTCGTGATCCTCGATGCTTGCCGCAACAATCCGTTCGCCTCGCGGATGGCGCGCACCGTGCGCACACGGGCCGTCTCGCGCGGTCTCGCCGCGGTCGAACCATCAGGCAATGTGCTGATCGCGTTTGCAGCACGCGAAGGCACCACAGCCGCCGACGGTCAGGGGCGCAATTCCCCTTTCACGGCTTCGCTGCTCAAGCATCTCGAAACCCCGGGACTGGAGATCAACTTCCTGTTCCGCAACGTGCGTGACGATGTGCTCGAGGCAACGCGCCGCGCGCAATTGCCATTCGTCTATGGCTCGCTCTCGCGCGACGCAATCTATCTCAAGGCGGCGTTGCCGGTGATCGCGCCGCCGGTGGTGCAGGGGCCCGCGGCCGACGAAGTGGTCTGGAACCTGGTGAAGGACTCGCGCGATCCGGCGCAGTTCACGCGTTTCGTGTCGGAATACCCGAAGAGCTCATTTCGTGTCGAAGCTGAGGCGCGGATTGCGGCCCTCAATGCGGAGGCGGGGCGCAAACCGGGCGCCGATGAGGTGGTGTGGAATCTCGTCAAGGATTCCCGCGATCCCGCCCAGCTTACTCGTTTTGTGTCGGAATACCCGGCCAGCTCGTTCCGCAAGGAGGCTGAGACGCGGATCGCCTCTCTCAATGCGGAGGTCGGACGCCGACCGGGACCCGATGACGTGGTCTGGAATCTGGTGAAGGACTCCCGCGATCCCGCCCAATTCAACCGCTTCGTCAAGGAATTCCCGAAAAGCCAGCATCGCGTCGAGGCCGAGAAGAAGCTCGCCGCGCTGAAGGCGGAGCAGGATGCGGCCACCGCCGCGGCGCAGTCGGCCGCGCAGTCTGCGGCCGCCATGGAGCGAACCGAGCTCGCGCGCTCGGTCCAGTTCGAATTGAAGCGGGTCGGATGCCTCGACGACGCGGTATCCGGCGAGTTCGGCGCGCCGGCTCGCGAGGCGCTGAGCAAGTTTGCGAAACATGCGTCGGTCCGGATCGCCAAGCCCGGCGAGATTTCGTCAGAGACGCTCTCGCTGATCCGGAAGTTCGACACGCGGGTCTGCCCGCTGTCGTGCCGCGCCGATGAAAAGGCCGAAGGAGACCGCTGCGTCCGCATTGTCTGCCCGGCTGGACAGATCATCGCCCGCGGCGCATGCGTGGCCGATCCGAACAAGCAGGCGGCGCCGGCACCCCAGCGCCCGGCCGCGGGAGCAGGTGGAGGGGGGGGCGGTAAATGCTTCACGTTCAACAACCGGCGCTTCTGCGAATGACGCGCCTTGTCCTGATCGCCGCCGCTTTGCTGGCGCTGCCGGGCGCCGCAGCCGCTCAGACGGCGAGCGCGCCGTGTTTTGAACTGATCCCGGCCCGCCCGCGGATCGAGCCCCCGCAGCCGATGCTGGTCGACAAGTGCAGCGGCCGCACCTGGCTCCTGATGCGGGCCGGACGCGGCAGTTACCGCTGGGCCGCCATCGATGTCGCCGACGACATGCCCAAGGCGACCGATCGGCCGCCGACCGACAATCAGCCTGCAGGCAAAGCCGACATTCCGTCGGCGGAAAAAGAAGGCGACGGGAAGAAATGCTTCACCTTCAACAACCGGAAATTCTGCGAATAGTCCGCCGCGCGCTAGCGGGGCTCACTGTATCACTTGCGACGATCCCGGCGCCGGCCGGTGCGGTCACGCTCGAGGACTTGACGGGCGTTAACCTGCAGGTGCGCGCGACTTACAATATGCGCATCCGGCGGGCCGAGGGGGATTTTTCCACGCAGGCGACCCACGTCATGAAGTTCAAGATCGACGACGAGGGACGCATCATCGGCCAGGTGAATCGCACGGTCACCACACCGCGCGGCCCGCGCACCAATTCTTTTGGAATGAAGGCGCGGATCGGCAAGCCCGGCGAGCCTGCAATCGGGGGGCACGGTCTCTGGCTGATCGATGGCGACAAGCTCGTTCTGTTGCGAGCGTTCGAGGCGGGCGGTTTCAAGGCCGAAATCGATTTCAAGGGCTCCGGTCCGGGCATGACCTGCTCCTACCGCGCGCCCTTCGTGCGCGAGGAGGGCAAGCAGGTCCGCATGAAACAGGGCGTGGTCGGCGGTCCGGTGACGATCCTGAGCGCCACCCAGACCTCGGCGGACTGCAAGGTCACGCGCTGAAGATCGATGCTGGCGCATCCGCGCCGATCCGCTATATACCGGATCGCGCCGGCCGGCCGGTCGGCCGCTCCCTCTCGCACGCGGACCCTGCAAGCCCAAGATGGCCAAAATCACTTTTATCGATCACGGAGGCGAAAGCCGCATTGTCGACGCCGAGAACGGCTCGACGGTGATGGAAAACGCCATCAAGAGCGGCATCCCCGGTATCGAAGCCGAATGTGGCGGTGCCTGTGCCTGCGCCACCTGCCATGTCTATGTCGACGAGGCCTGGACCGAGATCGTCGGGCCGCCGTCGCCGATGGAAGAGGACATGCTGGATTTCGGTTTCGACGTGAAACCGAATTCGCGTCTCTCCTGCCAGATCAAGGTCTCTGACCAGCTCGACGGCCTGATCGTGCGCACGCCCGAGCGGCAGGCCTGATCCGGGCCCGCCGGGCATTGTCACTTCGCGGGAAAGCCTGATCCGGAACCCCGGGCCGTCTCGGCCGGGGGATGACGCAGGCAGACAGTTTGGATACAAACCATCTCGCAACCAGACCGTTATACATGCCGAAAATCACCTTCATCGAACACGACAACACCGTTCACGACGTCGAGGCCGACCTCGGCGAGACGATCATGGAAGCCGCCATGCGCGGCGGAGTGTCGGGTATCGTCGCCGAATGCGGCGGATCGTGCACCTGCGCGACCTGCCATATCTATGTCGATGACGCGTGGGTCGAGAAGACCGGCGAACGCTCGCTGGAAGAGGACGAACAGCTCGACAACGCCTACGACGTGCGGGCCAATTCACGGCTGTCGTGCCAGATCAAGATGACCGAGGAACTCGACGGGATACTGGTGCGGACGCCAAGCTATCAGGGCAGGTAGACTCATGCTGGACACCTCGAATGTGATCAAGACCGATGCGCTGATCATCGGCGCCGGCCCCTGCGGCCTGTTCGCGGTGTTCGAGCTCGGCCTGCTCGATATCAAGTCGCATCTGGTCGACATTCTCGACAAGCCGGGCGGACAATGCGCCGAGCTTTATCCCGAGAAGCCGATCTACGACATTCCCGGCATCCCGCTGGTCACCGGCGACGGATTGACCAAGGGCCTGCTTGAACAGATCAAGCCGTTCGGCCCGCAATTCCATTACAACGAGATGGTGCAGACCATCGAACGCATCGGCGATCCGGCGTTCCGCGTCACCACCAATGGCGGCAAGATCTTCGAGTGCAAGGTGGTGATCGTCGCCGCCGGCGGCGGGTCGTTCCAGCCGAAGCGCCCGCCGATCCCCGGCGTCGAAGCGTTCGAAGCCAAGTCGGTCTATTACGCGGTGCGCCAGATGGAGCAGTTCCGCGGCAAGCGTCTCCTGATTGCGGGCGGCGGCGATTCCGCGCTGGACTGGACGCTCAATCTCGCGCCGATCGCAAGCCATCTGACGCTGCTTCATCGGCGACAGGAATTCCGCGCCGCGCCCGACAGCGTCAACAAGATGATGTCGCTCGTGGGCGAGGGGAAGATCGACTTCGTGCTCGGCCAGGTCACTTCGCTCGAAGGGACAGACGGGCAGGTCGAGAAGGCCATCGTCAAGCGCAACGACGGCTCGAATTTCGAGATCGCCTGCGACGCCATCCTGCCGTTCTTCGGACTGACCATGAAGCTCGGACCGGTCGCCGATTGGGGATTGAAGCTGTCCGATAACCTGATCGAGGTGAGTACCGAGACGTTCGAAACATCCGAGCCCGGCATTTTCGCGATCGGCGACATCAACACCTATCCCGGCAAATTGAAGTTGATCCTGTGCGGCTTCCATGAGGGGGCGCTGGCGGCGCAGAAGATCCACCGCTACGTCTATCCGGACAAGAAGCTCACCTTCCAGTACACGACCTCGTCCACGAGCCTGCAGAAGAAGCTCGGCGTGGCGTGAGCGCGCGAACGGTCATCGCCCGACCATCGCCGCTTGAGTTTGTCCCGGCGCGCACCGCGCTGGTCGTCAACGACATGCAGAATGCTTTCTGCTCGCCCGGGGGGTATCTCGAGCGGATCGGGTTCAGCATTGCCGATGCCCCGGCGGTGATTGCGAAGGTGCGATTGCTCTGCGAGGCAGCGCGACAGGCGGGCCTCACCGTGGTGCATCTGCAGAATGGGTTTTCGAAGGACCGGCACGAAGCCCCGCCGGGTGCGCCGATCTTCCACAAGTCGAACGCCTTGCGTTACATGCGCGCGCACCCGCAGACAGTCGGACAGATCCTGACGCACGGCACCTGGGATTACGACTTTGTCGACGGGCTCGCGCCTTGCGAAGGCGATCTGGTCATCTCCAAGTCGCGCGATAGCGGCTTTGCCGGAACGTCTCTCGATAGCGATCTGCGCGGCCGCGACATCCGGACGCTGATCGTCTGCGGCATCGCCTGCAATGTCGGCGTCGAGTCCACGATCCGTGCGGCCTATCATCTGGACTATTTCGCGCTTCTGGTCAGCGACGCGACCTTGCCGGCCGGTCCCTCTTTCATCCGCGCGGCAACCGAGCATAATGTGGAGACATTTTTCGGCTGGGTTGCGGACACGCAGGCGGTGGTCTTAGCGTTGCGGCCATGACCGGCATTGTCTGGATCACGGGAGTGCGCTCATGAAGATGATTATAGCGATCACCGCCGCCGCGGTGCTGGCCCTTACGTCCCAGGCGGTCATGGCTCAGGGAAAGAAAGCCGCCAAAAAATCCGCCCAGCCGGCTTGCCTCAACGCGCTCGCCTGCGGCCCGCAGCCGGTGCCGCAGATGCGCAAGCCGAAGTCGCAAAAGTTCATGAAGTCGGCGAGCTGAAGACGCCCATGCGCGCGCTGGACGTCAGCGTGCGCCGTTGGAACTTTTTCCCGCACCAGCTTCGAATGCGATGACTTTGGTCGCGCCGGATAACTCCGGTTGCGTTTGCCACGGCGCGCAATAGTCTGCACCGCTGTTGACTCAGATCGCTTCGGGTTCCCTGCGGAGACAGCATGGCTACCAACATCCAATGGCGGACCGGCGTTTCGGGCGACTGGTTCATCGCCGGCAACTGGGTTCCGAACACGGTACCGGCCACGGGGGACATCGCGACCATCGCCGATGGAATTGCGATCATCGATGCGCCGTCGAATCCGCTGGTCGGTATCGCCATCGTGCTGTCGGCAGACGATACGATCCTGAAAGCGATCGGCGCACGCTTTGAAGGAACCGCTCCGCCGCCGGGCACGTCGGAAATCAATGCAACGCTCACGGTCTCCGGCGCCCTGGCCGATTCCACCGATGCAGTCTTCATCGTCGAGGGCGATACGTCGTTCGACGGTCAGATCTTTGTCGAGGCCATTGCCGGCAGCCTGACGATCCTCGTTCAGAATGACGCGAACGGCAATCCGAGCGTGTTCAAGCTGCTGAATACCGACCAGAAAGCCGCGGTGGTCGTCAGCCAGGAGAGCTTCCTCGATTTCGAGGGGCAGACGATCTTCAACCAGGGGCTGATCCAGATCGAGGGAAGCGTCGAGATTTCCGCCGGCGTGATGTTTACCGGAACGGATAGCGGCGCATTCCTGCTCGAGAATGGCGGCCGGCTGATCGTCGAGGGTAGCGTCGGGGCTTCCCAGCAAGTGGTGTTCATCGACGGCACCGGCCTGCTCACGATGGAGAACATCGCCGGCTTCGACGGTGTCATCGCGTATGCGGAATTGCCGACGCCGTCCGGACAGCCGCATCAGGGCGCCGCCGGCGGACGGATCGATCTGGCCGGGATCGTGGCGCAGTCGCTGACTTACGTCCCGGGCAACGGAACCGAGCCGGGCACACTCAAGCTGTTTGCCGGCGCAGATCCGACCGGGACTCCGGTTGCTGAGCTGAAGATGCGGCTGGTCACCGACAACCTCTCGCTGACAAAAACGCAGATGACCAGCGCCGACTTCCTGCTGTCGAGCGACGGGCAGGGCGGAACCATTGTCACATACAATCCGGGAGGCGCGAACTACCTGCTGGAATCGCTGCCCGCGCCGGTGATCGCATCCGCGGGCGACGTCGTATCGCTGGCCAGCATTCTCGAAGGCTCGTTTGGCACGTCGAAGATCCCGTTCAAGGGAATCTGGCTCTATCCGTCGCAACCGTTCGACAACACGTCGACCAATGTCGGTTACTGGGATACGCCGAACCAGACGCCGGAATGGTATATCGGCGGAAAAAAGGTCGAGGCCGCTACCTTCGTGAAGGACATCAGCAAGGTCACGCTGCATGTCGGCAACCAGATCGATAATCCCGCCAGCTTCCAGATGCGGCTGACGGATGACAAGAGCGGTCCGGATGCCACGTTCGTCACCTACGATGTGTGGACCGTCGACCCGGCCGTGATCCAGGCCATGCAGATCGCCGGCGTCGTGCCGGGCGCAGCGCCGACCCCGGAAACGATCGTGAAGGCCGCCGAGGCGTTCCTGACGGTGTACGGCGATGGCGTGATCCCGAACACCAATCTGTGCAACTGGATCGCCGATAATGTCGCCGCGGCCGCGGGCGCACCGATGCCGGGGCTGAATGCGTCTCTCGATCCGTCCCTCAACCTGGAAGGCGGCTTCTGGCGCATCGTCTATGCGAGCGACATTCCCAATCCGGTGTCGGACTGGTCCGGTCTGGTTCAGCCGGGCGATATCGTGCGCATGGGCTGGTTCAAGCCCGAAGCAGGCCGGATCTCGGGCCATTCGACGACCGTGCTGTCTTACGAGCAGGATGGAAAGATCGAATTCTACGACAACAACGATGGCCAGCATATCGGCCGTCACGAAGCCGCCTATTGGCTTGCCACCGATCCCGAAGACATCACCATCTATCGGCTCGATCCCAACCATCAGTATCTCATCACCGGCACCGACGCGGCGGAAACGATCCGCGGCAGCATTCATGACAATCTGATCCGCCCCGGCGGCGGCAGGGATGTGATCAAGGCGAAGTTCGGCAACACCGAAATCGAAGGAACGTCCGCCGAACTCAACCGGATCAAAGCTCCGGATTTCAATTTCGGCGATTCATTTCACTTCACCGATCTCGACCCGGACCAGACCTCCGTGTCGTTTCGCAATGGACATCTGCTCGTGCATGAGAGCTCCGATCAGGTGGCCCGGATCGACGTGCCAAGGCCGAAGGGTGGATTCTCGTTTGTGGCGACCCCGGACGATGACGGCGGCGTCACGGTCAGGCTGGGTCGCCCCGACATCGAGGTCGAGGGCAACGGCGTGGCGATCGCCGATGGTGACAGGACGCCGAGCGTTGCCGACAATACCGACTTCGGGACTGCATCGGTGGGCGGCGTGGTGGTGCACACGTTTTCGGTGACGAACGAGGGCTTGGCCGACCTGGCGATCTCCAGACTGAAAATGCCGAAGGGATTTCAACTGGTCGAAGGCTTGCCGGCCACAATCGGCGCTGGCGAGACGGACACCTTCCAGGTGCAACTCGACACCCGCAAGGCCGGTGTGAAGCAGGGCACGCTCAAAATCAAAACCAACGATCCTGACGCGTCCCACTTCGATTTCAAATTATACGGTCTGGTGTCGCCCGACCCTTCGTCGTCATTCGCGCATGCGCATACGAGCCATGACGGCGACGGAACCGGGTTCCTGAACCATTTCGATCTGATCTAGGACTCGACGCATCTGCGGCCGTTCGCCTGCGGCGACGGCGCAGGTCTCAAGACTTGGCCGCGCGCGATCATTCAGCGCGTCGCTGCCGGCGGCATCTGCAGCGGTGCGAGCGGCTCTGCACGCACCTGTTGCGGCGTCTGAAGCCCGAGCACTGCGCGTAGAGCGGGCATCGCGGCATCCGCCATCGCCGCGTGTCCCTCGGCGGTCGGATGCACCGCGCCGCCATAGACCGCGCTGGTCGCGCCCCAGGTGGCGTCATGCAGATCGCTCGGCTGCAGGGCGGTGTTGATTCCCTCCGGGAAGGTCATCGCCGTGAAGTAGCTGTCATTGGCAGTGCGGATCCAGCGCGCGCGCGAGGAATAGGCGCGGAAATCGCGGGCGCGCAGATTGCAGCGCATCGGATCGGTGGCGGCCTGTGCGGGATTGCTCTCGAAGCTTTCGCCATTGTCGAGAAAGCAGGCGCGGTCGAATGGCGGATCGTTCGGCGAGCGCGCGCAGAAGCCGCGATGCGCGAATTCCGCCTGATGCTGATCCACGAAGGTCATGCGGTCCTTGAACTGATCGCCGCAGGCCCCGGCACCGTCGCAGGTCGCCAGCGCGCGCAGACGCGGCAGGAACTCATTCTCCACGAAGTCGGAGGTCTGGCGCAGCCTGTCGGGGTCCACATTGAACGCCGGATGCACGTCGAATCCGGCGCGGCCGCCGGCGCAGACCTGGCCGCCATTCACCATCGCCGGATTGCCGTAGGTCACGAACACCGTCCGCTGCAGGTTGCCGTCGAGATACGGCTTCAGCGCCTCGCGCAATTTTGCAAAATCGCGTGGAAGATTTTTGAGATAGCCGCGCGCATCCGATACATCGGCGATCAGCCCGCCGCGCTTGAACAGCGCGCGCTCGGTCGCGGATTCGGTGATCACGTCGGCGACCAGGCCGGAAAACCAGACGTCGTTGGCGCCGATCGTGAGCAGGATGGCATCGAGCTTGCGCTCGTTGTCGGTCTTGCGGGCAAGGTCGATCGCTTCGCGCAGCCGGACCATCTGCGCCACGTTGTTGCTGGTGCAGTTGCCGGTCGACGGGCATTCGCGCGCGCGCAGCGATCCGAAAAAGCCGGCATCGATGGTGGAGCCGGAACAGGCAAGCGGCAGGAAGGTCACTGCAACTTGCGGATTCTCGATCGCGAGCGCGAGTGCCGCGCGCAGCTGATAGCCGTAGAGCGAGCGGTGACAGGCCGCGCTCCACCAGCGTGCATTCAGCTTGGCCCAGTCGGCGGAAGTGTTGCCGCTGCCGGTCGACGAGGCGGGGTCGCAGGCCTTGTTGCCCTTGAAGCCGGCGCGGCCGGGCCGGAAATACTCGCTCGTTGACCCGGCCAGAAACCGGCGGAAGCAGAACCCGCTATCGTCGAGGGAGATGGCGCGATCGGGATTGCCTTCGCCCGCAGCGATGGAATCGCCCATTCCCGCGATGAGAAAGTCCTTCACCGTAATGTCGGCCGACACACGCTGCGCGGTGCCGTCCGGCAATCCGACATCGACCGTCGCAACCGTGGTGAGCCCGTGCCGCACCCTGATTCGGACCGGGTCGTCGCAGCGGGTCGTGGCCTGGCCGGGCTCGGATTCGCCATCGTCGAAACTCCAGGCGCAGAGCGCACCCGGTGGCACCGCGCCGGCCACCATCGCGGTGATCGGGTGATCGTGGGGACTGAGGTAATTCTCCTTCTGGCCGTCGCGCAGGCAGGATTCCGGCATCCGGCCGGTCTGGTCGACGCACAGATTGTCGACCATGTCGCGCGCCCAGCCGCGGCCATCGGTGGCATGCGCCAGCCGCCGCTCGGCCGACAGAATGCCGTCGCCGCGATAGGCGGCGACATGCCGGCGAAAATCGGCCTCGTTGCGGAACAGCCGGAAGCGGTTGCGCACCTCCCACTCGATCCGCATCGGGCCATCGCCCGGGCCGGCGCCGGTCGCATTCAATTGCAATGGCGCAGGTGCGCGGTTCTGTGCCGCTGCCGGCTGAGCCACTGCGAAAGACGTGAGGACGGCAAGGGCCGCAACAATCGAGGCGCGCATGGAGATCCACAATGAAAACCAGCTTCTCGACTACCATGAAGCTTTGGGCGGAAATAAGGGGATCAGGCCGCCTCGTCCTGCGCGGATTGCCGCTGGCCGCAGCCCACCCGCGGCACGGCCAATGATGCGCCACGACCGGCCCGCCGTCGGGTGGCAAGCCAGCATTCACGGGTGGCCATGACCACAAGCGCGAGGGAGAAGGGCAGGATATAGTAGATCGCGCGCCAGATCAGCAACGTCGCGAGCAGCTCTTCTTTCGGATATTGCGCGAGCGCGATCAGGATCGCGGCGTCGAAGACGCCGATCGCGCCCGGCGTATGGCTGAGAAAGCCGAGCAGCGTCGCCAGCACGAAAATCACCACAAATGGCAGGAGCTCGGCCGGCGGACTGGCCGGGAGCAGCACATACATCCCGACGGCCGCCAGTCCGAGATCCGCGATCCCGATCAGGATCTGCACGAAGGTCAGGCGCGCCGAGGGCAAGGTCAGGGTCACGCCCTTGACGCCGATCTTGCGCGTCCTGCCGACGAGCCAGAGGAGATAGATGCAGATCGCGGCGAGTCCGGTCAGGCCGATGGCGCGATTGACCCAGGGCGGCAGTTGATCGAGCGCGCTCGCTGCGTCCGGCGCGATCGCCATGCCGAGCCCCAGCACGAAGGCATTGCCGAGCCAGAATGTCAGCCCGGTGACGAAGGCGATCTTGGCGACGTCGATGAGGGTGAGGCCCCATGCCGAATAGATGCGAAAGCGGATCGCCCCGCCGGTGAAAACCGTGGCGCCGAGATTGTGGCCGATCGAGAAGCTGGTGAAGGCCGACATCGCCGCGATCAGATACGGCACATGGCGCGCGCCGATCGTGCGCAGAGCGAAGAAATCGTAGAAGGTGATGGTGAAATAGGCCGCCGCCACGAACGCAATCGAGATCGCGATATTGGAGGCCGGCATCGCCGCGATGGATGCCAGCACCCGCTCGGGCTGTACGTCGCGCAGCATTCGAAACAGCGTGAAGCCGGCGAGGCACAACACGATGACGCTGGCGAGAAAGCCCAGTTTATTCCAGCCGACCCGGTCTCGAATGAAGCCCGGAAAAGACGTGATGAATATCCGCATTCGGGGTCCGCAGATGCAGCCATGCGCAAGGAGCGGATTGCCAGACGGACATCCACTCGATTCGTTGCCGCACCATGGGATCGGATCGCGACAGTTTTCTAACAGGCGCCGGAAGTTCGCGGGCCCGCCGTCGTAAAACTGAGACATGCGCGGCGCATCGTACCGCATGCGATTCGACCAGCGATTCCCGATCGAGGAGGCAGGTGACGGACAGCGCCGCGAGCGACGCCATAAGGTGCGCGCGCTGTTTCTGTCGGACGTGCATCTCGGCACCCGCGCGAGCAAGAGCGAGAAGCTACTCGACTTCCTGCGCCATCATGAGGCCGATACCATCTATCTTGTCGGCGACATCGTGGATGGCTGGCGGCTGCGGGCGCGCTGGCATTGGCCGCAGGCCCATAGCGATGTGATCGGCGAATTGTTCGCCGCCGCGGTGAGGGGGACGCGGATCGTCTATCTCCCCGGCAACCACGACGCGTTCCTGCGCGACTATCCCGGCAAGCATTTCGCCGGCATCGTAGTGGCGGAGACCGCCATCCATGTCGCGGCCGATGGCCGGCGCTATGTTGTGACCCATGGCGATCACCTCGATCGCGCGGCGCAGGTGCCGCACCGCATTGCCGCGATCGGCGGAGGGTTGAACGCCGCGCTGTTCGCACTCAGCGACCGCTGGAATCGCGCGCGCATGGCGGTCGGGTTGCCCGGCTGGTCGCTGTCACAATGGGCGCGGCGGCGCGTCAAGGAAGGGATCGATTATCTGGGCCGGTTCGAGCGCGAGATTGCGGCACTTGCCGCAGACCATAGCGCTGACGGTGTGATCTGCGGCCATGTCCATCATCCTGCGATGCATGACCGGCTGGGCGTCCGCTACATCAATTGCGGCGACTGGCTGGAAAGCTGCACCGCGGCAGTCGAGCGACTGGACGGAGCCTTCGAAATCAGAACCTGGCCCGCCACAACGAATGTACCACAGGCGAGGTCGCGTGTGGGCAGCCTGCAGGAGGCATGATGCGCGTTCTCGTCGCAACCGACGCGTGGCACCCTCAAGTCAACGGGGTGGTGCGCACGCTGTCAACGCTGGCGGCGATCGCGCCGCGTCATGGCGCCGAGATATCGTTCCTGACGCATGAAGGCTTTCGGACCTTTCCGCTGCCGACCTATGCGGATATCCGCTGTGCGCTGCCGGCGCCATGGACGGTTGCGAAGCGGATCGACGCGCTGAAGCCGGACGCAATCCATATCGCGACGGAAGGGACGATCGGTCATGCGGTGCGCCGCTATTGCATCCGGCGCGGCATCGCCTTCACCACCAGTTTTCATACCCGGCTGCCGGAATATGTGGCGGCACGTGCGCCGATCCCGGAAGCGCTGGTCTGGCGCTGGCTGCGTCGCTTCCATGGCCACGCCGAGCGCGTGATGGTGTCGACACGGTCGCTGATCTCGGAATTGTCGGGGCGCGGTTTCGGCAATCCCGTGCTATGGCCGCGCGGGGTGGACGGCGAGGTGTTCGCGCCGCGCGAACCGGCGCTCGATCTTTTGCCGCCCGATCTCCCGCGTCCGATTTTCCTGACCGTCTGCCGGGTCGCGGTCGAGAAGAATATCGAGGCGTTCCTATCGCTCGATCTGCCGGGGACCAAGATCGTCGTCGGCGACGGCCCGATGCGGCCCGAGCTGATGCAGCGTTTTCCAGACGCGGTGTTTCTCGGCGAGCGGCACCGCGACGAACTCGCTGCAATCTACTCGGCCGCCGATGTGTTCGTGTTCCCGAGTCGCACCGACACTTTCGGACTGGTGATGCTGGAGGCGCTGTCCTGCGGCGTGCCGGTTGCGGCCTATCCCGTACCGGGTCCGCTCGATGTGATCGGGGACGCGCCGGTCGGCGTGCTGGATGAGGACCTGCGGGCTGCTGCCTTGCGGGCGCTCGCGATCGACCGTGACGCGTGCCGCGTCTTTGCCAGCCGCATGACCTGGGACCGCTGCGCCCGGATGTTTCTCGACAATCTCGCGATCGTACGCCGGAGCGCGAGCGCCGGCGAGCACACCCGGCCGCTGTCCTCCCGGCTCGGTGGCGCTTTCACCGCCGAAGCAACAGGTGTTCCAGCGCGTCCGGATCCTGCAGCTCGATAAAGCGGACGGCAAAGCCCTCGCGGAAAATCCGCACCACGCGTCCGATGACTTTGCCGACCGCAAGAACGTCGCCGATTTTCGGCTCGATCTCGGCCGACACCGCGACGCCCGACGCCGACATGTCCATGACGAAACAGTCGCAGACGCGACCGTCGGCGAGCATCACGCTTGAATGCGGGTGTTTCGGAACGAACCGCTTGTGGCGACGGTCATCCGGAAGATTGAGATGCTTGCGCATTTCGAGCCAGAGAATCCTGGCCACGAGGCGTTCGCGCTGCTCTTCCGCCAGCACCAGACTCATGACGAACCCATCGTCGTTGAGCCGGACGATCTGCCCCTCGAGCTTTCCGAGTTCGTTGAAGCTCGCGATGACGCGCTCCCCGATCGGGCCGGAAACCGGCACCATGACCGCAAGGTCGTAACAGGAGATGTCGACTGTCCGGCAGGAAAACTCGCGACGCTCTCCGCGGGTATTGCGCCGGCTCGCCAGCGAATAGCGGCCGAGAATGGTCGCGCTGGTGCGGGCGAAGCGATTGCGTTCGATAATCGTGATGTCGTTCGGGTCGATGTCGGATAACGGCAAGATCGGCCTCGCTCGTTGACGAGCCCGCTGAATGCCATCGGGAATCCGAACAGCAGCCTGCGAATATCGTTTAAAATGCAACGAGAATATTTCCAGAACAGCATTTGTGCGTGCGATCGATGTGAATCGGAACTGCGACTGAACAGTCAATCGCGCCGGCGCAAGCGCGGCTCGTGGGGTTCCCGACGTCCGAAAAATCCCGCAAACACCGTACCTGACACTCACGTCGACGCGTCACGCGCCGCGCACCTTTTGTCCGTGAAGCGCGGCTGAACGCAGACGCGGCGGTTCCGTCCGACGCTGGGAATTAGCCATGACGATGAGTTGTCGTGGAACTCTGCCTCGTGGTCACCGCGCAGTCATTTGCTGGCGCGGAGCAAGGCGATCTGCCGTTCCAGATCGGCTTTGAAATCGTAGTTGGGTCTGCCGAAGCTTTTGTCGCGGCGGCTGATAAAGGTCCGCTGCGTGCGCCGGATAGCCGCTGCGCTTTTCGAGTCGGCCCGAAGCAGCGCCGAGCGATAGGCCTGGTCGACCTCCCAATCCAGCCTTCGCAGAGTCGGGTCGGAGCAGATGGCTTTTTCAACCGCGCGCCTGGCGCCCCGACAGTCGAAGGTCGGCGTCTTTGGAGCGGCTTCGGCATCGCGCTGCGCGATCTGATTGCGGATTGCGGTGCGGTTCTCGGCCGCCGTCGTCATGCGCGGGTTGAGCTTGAGGGCCTGTTCGTAACTCGACAATGCGGCTTCGAGATCGTCTTTGCGCTTGTAGGCCGCCCCGCGATTATTCCAGGCGAGAGCGAATGTCGGATCGAGTGTGATGGCGTCGCCATAGTCGGCGATCGCGCGGTCCAGGTTACCTTTGAATTGATAGGCGTCGCCGCGGTTGGTGTAGAATTTGGCTTCCTTTTTCAGGCTGATGGCCTTGTCGTAGTCCGCGATGGCGAGATCGTAATCGCGATTATGTGCGTAGCTGAGGCCCCGGTTGTCGTAGAATTCCGCGCGGTCCGGCTCGAGCTTGATCGCCTCGCTCTGGTCGGCGATGGCGCGATCGTTGCGGCCCGCTTTCTTGTAGGCGGCGGCGCGGTTCGAATAGCTGACGGCGTGTTTCGGATCGAGCCGGATCGCCTCGCTGTAATTCTCGATGGCGCGCGCGTAGTCGCCCTTGATGTAATAGGCGACGCCACGGTCGGCATGGGCCTGCGCATAATTCGGATCGAGGCGGATCGCTTCATCATAGTCCTCGATCGCACGGTCCGGCTTGCCGGAGCGGACGAACAGCGTGCCCCGGTTTTCGAAGGCCACGACGCTGTTCGGGTCGAGTTCGATCGCCTTGTTGAGGTCGGCGATGGCGCGGTCCACGTCGCCCTTGTCGTCATAGGCCTCGGCGCGGCTGATGAACAGCGCGGCCCGGTCGGTCGCGGACGCGTCGGGCCGGCTTTCGATTGCGGTGTTGCAGGTGGCGATGCGGGCGTCGGGCGTGGCGTTGATCGATGCACCGCAGGAGGGAGGCAGATTGGCGGGCGCGGTCGCTGGCCGGTTGGTCTCGGTCTGGGCATGGGCAGACGCGGCGATCAGGCAGGCGGCGACGGTCAGCAACAGGGTTCGGGCGGGCATCGCATAATTCCTACAAATGGCTCGACCGGGCACGAGATTCTGCCACGGCCGGTCAGGTTGGTCGATCCGGACCCGAAATTGGTTCAAACCGGCGTTCTGGCTCGGCGAACGCCCTGCTTGACCCCGGGGCCGACTTCCGGCGAATTGTCGGGCCATGTTCATCACCTTCTTCACCGAACTCAAATCTGCCGGCCTGCCGGTCACGCTGCGCGAATATCTCACGCTGATGGAGGCGATGGACGCCGACCTCGCCTCGCGCAGGGTCGAGGATTTCTATTATCTGTCGCGCGCGGTGCTGGTGAAGGACGAGCGCAATCTCGACAAGTTCGATCGCGTGTTCGGCAGCGTCTTCAAGGGCCTCTCGCTGATGGAAGAGGCGCTAAGCGCCGAGATCCCGGAGGACTGGCTGAAGAGCCTCGCGGAGAAATATCTCACTGAAGAAGAGAAGAAGCAGATCGAGGCGATGGGCGGGCTCAACAAGCTCCTCGAGACGCTGAAGAAGCGGCTCGAGGAGCAGCAGGGCCGCCATCAGGGCGGATCGAAGTGGATCGGAACGGGGGGCACCTCGCCGTTCGGCAATTCCGGCTACAACCCGGAAGGCATTCGCATCGGCGGCGAAAGCAAGCACCGCCGCGCCGTGAAGGTGTGGGACAAGCGGGAGTTCAAGGATTTCGACGACGAGGTCGAGATCGGCACCCGCAACATCAAGGTGGCGCTGCGGCGCCTGCGCAAATTCGCCCGCACCGGCGCGCCCGACGAACTCGATCTCGACGGCACCATCAAGGGCACCGCGCACAAGGGCTATCTCGACATCCACATGCGCCCGGAGCGGCACAATGCGGTGAAGGTGCTCTTGTTCTTCGACGTCGGCGGCTCGATGGACTGGCACATCAAGGCGACCGAGGAATTGTTTTCGGCGGCGCGTGCGGAATTCAAGCACATGGAGCATTTCTACTTCCACAATTGCCTGTACGAGCGGGTGTGGAAGGAAAACCGGCGGCGCTATCAGGAGACCACGCCGACCTTCGACGTGATGCATAAATATCCACACGACTACAAGGTCATCTTCGTCGGCGACGCGTCGATGTCGCCATACGAGATCGCGATGCCGGGCGGCTCGGTCGAGCACATGAACGAGGAGCCGGGGCAGGTGTGGATGGACCGGATCACGCGAACCTATCCGGCCGCGGTGTGGCTTAACCCGGTGCCGGAAGCGGAATGGGACTACACCCAGTCGATCCGCATGATGAGGCAACTGATGGGCGGGCGGATGTATCCGCTGACGCTGGAAGGGCTCGATCGCGCGATGCGGGAGCTGGTGCGGTGACTACGAGCCGGGCCGCGCCGGGTCCGGCCTGACCAGCGGGTCGATGGTGATGGTCCCGATCGCCCGCGACACGCATGCGCAAAGCTTGTTGTTCTCCGCTTTCTGGTGATCGCTGAAGAACACGTCGCGGTGATCCACCATGCCATCGACCGCGACGATGTTGAGCGCGCAGACGCCGCATTCCCCGCGCCGGCAATCTGAGATCACGCCGATGCCGGCGTTTTCCAAGGCATCCAGGATGGATTGTGTTTCCGGCACCACGATCTCGCGGCCGCTATCTGCGATCCGCAGGCGAAACGGCTCGGTGGCAAGCGTGCCGCTGGAGCCGAAGGTCTCGAAGCGCAAGTCCGCATGAGGCCTGCCGAGTTCGCGCCAGATGCGCCGGGCGTCATCAAGCAGGGGCAGGGGACCGCAGACCGCGGCGATGCCGCCCGGTGCGAGCGCCGACAATGCCGAACGAAGATCGAGCCGCTGCCCCTCGCTTGAGATGAATGTCTGCAGACGGTCGCCGAGGAGCGCGTGCAAGTCGTCGGCAAATGCCAGCTCATCCTTGCTGCGCGCGCAAAAGGCCATCCGCAACGACGCGCCGCTGCGCGCGGCCTGATCCGTCAGTGCATGCACCATGCCGACCAGCGGGGTTATGCCGATGCCGCCCGCGATCACGAGATAATCCGGGCGGCCGAAGTCGATATCGAAATGACTACGCGGGCTGGAGATCGTCAGCTGCGCGCCTTCCGCCAGAGACCACATATAGGCCGAGCCGCCACGACTTTCGGGACTGCGCTTGACCGCGATGCGATAGGCGTCCGGCATGGCCGGACCGATCAGCGAATAAGATCGGGTATCGGCGCGCTCGCCGATCATCACGGTCACATTGAGGTGGCCGCCGAGCGGAATCTGCGCGGGCGTGCCGTCCGCCGGCACGAGTTCGAACAGGCGAATGGTCGGGGTGATGTCCCGTACGCTACGCACACGCGCGGTGGTCCAGGTCTCGACGACACGCATGATTGTCGCCTTTTATTCGGCTGCGCGGAGCGCGGCAGGCGTTTCGTTCCGGATCATGCGCTCCTGAATGCGGCGCGCCCACATTGCGCCGCCGTCGATGTTGAGATTGTAGAACACCGCGTCCGGATTATCCTCCATCGCCTGTTGCTGCGCTTCCAGCATGGCTTCGTCCTCGCCGATGATCGCCGCGTTGCGGTCGCGGGTTTCGGTGGTCAGGCGCTGGTCGGTCAGCTTGAAATTGCGCCGCACCACCCAGAAGAAATGGCTGCGGCCTTCGGTCTCCGGGGTGATGAAATGGCAGACGCGCAGATTGACGCCCTTCGAGCGATCGCCCTGCGGCGCGCCGGTGCCGGCCAATGCGACGCCGACATCGAGGACGACGGCGGCCGGCGCTTCGAAATTAATGTATTGCCAGCGATCCACCTTCACCGGGCCGGTAGCGCCGAGCTGGAAGGCCCAGAACGGCGGGGGATCAATGTTGAGCATCCAGCGGGTGACATGCGCGGTGCGCTCGCCATGCGTGACTTCGAACGGCGCTTCGGCCACCGCGGAATTACCGATCGAGGTACGATGCACGAATGACTCGTGCGTCAGGTCCATCAGGTTATCGACCACTAGCCGGTAATTGCAGGCTAGCGGCGTCAGTTTACCTTCGCCGGCCCAGGCGGGATCGTCGACCCAATGCATGTCCGGAATCGTGCCCGGATCGGCAAGCGCCGGATCGCCCATCCAGATCCAGGCGAAGCGATATTTTTCCACCACGGGAAAGCGTCGCACGCAGGCCGACGGATTGATCGTCTCCTGCGAGGGCATGAAGGTGCAGCGCCCGTTGGGGTCGAACTTCAAGCCGTGATAGCCGCATACGACATCGTCACCCTCCAGCCAGCCCCTGGAGAGCGGCACCAGGCGGTGCCAGCAGGCATCTTCCAGCGCTGCGATTTGGCCCGCCGCGGTGCGGTACATCACGACCTTCTTGCCGCAGATCGTGCGCGGCATCAGCGCCCGCTTCACCTCGTAATCCCATGCCGCGACGTACCAGGCGTTATACGGAAACGAGCGAGTGGGTTGCGGCGTCTGCATGTTCCTCACCTCAAGCCTGTTTTCGATCGGCTCATTGTTGATGGCCCCGTCTGAATGCGGCGGCTCGCGAGGTCGAATTGTAACAATGTGAGGCCGGCTGTGCCAACGGCCTCAGCGGCAATCCTGACGCGGCCTGAAATTCAATCGGCGCGCGGCCTCCGCCAGTTCACAACCCTCGCAATAGCGCGCATCCTTATGGTCGATCCAGTTATGCGCGTAGATATGCTCGGGCGCGATGTTGTAGCGCTGCTGCAGGAACGGCAGGAGTTTCATCAGCGCGTCATGCTGCGCTTGTGTCGCGGGCTTGCGGATATCGGGAAAGTTGCCGGAAAATTCGATGCCGAAGCTGTTGTCCTTCACCACGCGTCGATAGGTCGTGAGATTCGGGATGAATCGGTTGTCCTTGCGGTTGGCGCCGTCGCCATGGGTCGGAATGGCGGTCTCCGGCACCGACCAGTAGACAATGCCATCGGTCTCGATCCACAGCGTGGTGCCGCGCCTGGCAGGATGTTTGGCCTGGGCAAACGCTGCGGTCTTCGCGGCGCCGGGCGGCCCTTCCATCTGGTGGACGATGATGTGCTTCCAGTGCCGCGCCTGCGCCGGGTCTCCAAGCGGGGCCAGATAGACGATGGTCAGGCCTGCGATCTGGGGCGTACCGGAGCTTGCGGCGAGAGCGCACAGGTCCTCGGCCTGTGCGGGCTTTACGCCGTGCAGCAGCAGGGCCGATAAGATGGCAGCAACAATCACGCGCATGGCGCAGCCCGACAGGATTTGGAACCGATGATAGCGCCGACGGAGCAGGGTCCCATCGTCATTTTCGTCGACGCCGATGCCTGCCCCGTCAAACCGGAAATCTACCGGGTGGCGGAGCGGCACGGACTGAAGGTGTTCGTGGTCGCCAATGCCCCGATCGCGGTGCCGCGGGAGGCGTCGATCGAGCGCGTCGTCGTCCCCGGGGGAATGGACGAGGCCGATCACTGGATCGCCGAGCGGTCGCGGCCGGGCGCGATCGTCGTCACGGCGGACATCCCGCTCGCCAGCCGCAGCGTGAAGGCGGGCGCGGTGACGATTGCGCCCAATGGACGCGTTTTCACCGAGGATGCGATCGGGATGGCGCTGGCGACCCGCAATCTGATGGATGATTTGCGCTCGGCCGGCGGTGTCACCCGAGGGCCGCCTCCGTTCTCGCCCAAGGATCGCTCCGCGTTCCTGGCTGCGCTGGATCTCGCCATCGTGCGTCTCAAACGGGCTGGCTTCGTTGCGGCATGAGTGCGTTGCACAAGTTTGCCTGACATACGGGTTCCGGCGCGTGCTTCCAGTGCAACACCTGGGAAAATCCCGTCCGTCCGCCTCGACTCTGGCTTGGGTCTGCCGTCATGATGCGAATCTGCTGGTGGAATCGCCGCCGGCTTGGATTCGGCTGACCGGCGACATCCGAAAAAGCCGGCGGTCCTTGGGGGTGTTCAATGCGAAAAATCGGATTTGTGCTGGCGGCACTGGCTGCCGGGTTTTTGATGACCGGCGGTACCGCGCATGCGCAGCAGAAGCGCCCGAAGGTCGTTGTCACGGCCAAGCCGGTCTACGGCTTCGGCAGTTGGTGGGCGACGATGCCGTGGACGGTCCGGGATCCGAGACTTGCCGATTCGAACCTGGTGGTCGGCGCGGGCTCGACGGCTGCGTATTTCGCGATCAAGTCAGGCCATAAGAACGTGGCTCACGGCATTCACAGCGGCTTCGGCGCCTATGCTGCGACCAGCTTCGCCTGCGCCGCGGTGTCGCCGATCGTCGGCACGATCGTGACGCAACGTGAACTGACTCAGCGCGAAGTGTTCGTCTCCACCGCCAACTGCGTGGTTCCAGTTCTCGGCGGATGGTGGATGAATGCGGCGTTCGATCATTACGGCTGGGACAAGCCGAAGCGTCGCGTCGCCCGGCGCTAATCGCGCGCGAAAATCTTTCGACCAAAAGCCGGCCCTCGTGGCCGGCTTTTTTTTGGGGGGCACGCGGTCGGCTCGTTTGCGTCCCGATGCGTCGCCGAGACCAGACACGCAGCGGAGTTCCGTCCGGTCAGCGCTCGTCCTGGTCGGTGACCACCCACCAGTTCTGATAGGGGGGATCCTCGTCGGTGGTCCGCGGAATGTTATTGAGTTCCGACGTATCGAACGGCGCGCGAGAAGGCTTACGATCCTCTGAACGATCCTGCCGCTGCTCTTGGTTTCCCGGATCTATCATGGCCAGACGGTTGCCCTATCGAGACGGGCCATTGCTCCCTTGCTGACGGCGTCCCTGTGCGGGGCAAATGTCTGCTGAACGCGTTGGTTCCCACGCGCCAATAACGAATGCGCCAGGAACATCGCTGTGGCTGCCACGTTGGGTTGCTGGACGCCCGGGCGTCCGTCATCGCAACATCAACAAGAATGGGAGCCCCCGATGGGCCTGTTTTCCGCTGACATCAAAACAATGGACGACCTCTATGTCCATCAGCTTCAGGATATCTATTACGCCGAGAAACAAATCCTGAAGTCGCTGCCCGACATGATCGGCAAGTCGACCGATCGTGATCTGAAGACCGGTTTGCAGAAGCATCTGCAGGAGACCGAGAATCACGTCGCCCGCCTCGAGCAGGTGTTCAAGCTGCACAACCTGAAGCCGAAGGCAGTCGACTGTCCGGCGATCGACGGCATTATCGACGAAGCGAAGGAAGTCTCCGGCGAGGTCGAGGACAAGGAAGTGCTCGATGCCGCGATCATCGCATCCGCCCAGGCGGTGGAACACTATGAGATCACGCGCTACGGCACCCTGGTGGCATGGGCGCGTCAGCTCGGACGCGACGACGCCGCTGCGATCCTCCAGAAGACGCTGGACGAAGAGAAGGCGACCGACAAGAAGCTGACCAGCGTCGCCGAAAGCAAGGTCAATCGCAAAGCCGCGAGCTGACAGCATTGGGCTGCCGACAAAGCAAAAGCGCCGGATCGTCCGGCGCTTTTTTTGATCGTCCTGTGGCGGTACGGATCAGCATCCGGTCCCGGTGCAGGGCGACGTGCCTGGCCGGGTGATGATCGGCGATCCGCTGATATTCGGAACGCTCGGGCGCGAGGCTGCGTTCGGATTGCCGGGGCTGACCGCGCCAGGAATGCCCGGCTGTGCGGACGAACCGGTGCCGGTGGTGCCGGCCGGGCCGGACGTTGAGGGCGTGACGCCGGGCGCGGGTGAGCCGCCCGGCTGGCTGGGAGCGGTTCCCATTCCACTCGGCGATCCTGCAGTCTGGGCGTGGGCGGCGGTGGCAACGATTGCAGCAAATCCGGCCGCCAGCAGCGTTTTCGCAAGGCGCATGGGCTTTTCTTTCTCTCCGTTGGATAAGGTCTCCTTGCCAACGACCGGCCGGCTGCTGCTGTTCCCGCAGGCCGCGCGTCCAAATGCGGCAATATCCTTCCGCGAGGCGGCGTGTGCTATGACGGCGCCGCCGAGCGGACGGTAGTGGAGGGGGCGAGTTTGGACGAGGCGGGGGCGGATCATTCAGACATCGTCTATACGTACAAAGCCTCCCTGATGGGCGGAGCCTGGATTCTCCGTCTTGCGCCCGAGGCGTTGCACTGGTCGATCGGGACGTTATCGGGACAGGTACCCTATGCGACGATCCGGCGGATCAGGCTCAGCTTTCGTCCGGTGACGATGCAGTCCTACCGTTTCCTCGCGGAAATCTGGGCCGACAGAGGCCCGAAAATTTCGATCGCGTCGACGTCATGGAAGTCGCTGATGGAGCAGGAGCGTCAGGACGAAGCCTATTCGCGCTTCATCAGCACCTTGCATGAACGCATTGCCGCTGCTCATGGGAAGCCCGACCTCAGGGCGGGTGCGCTTCCCTTCCTCTATTGGCCGGGCGTCGCGATTTTCGTCGCGCTCTGCGTCATGGGCGTGTCGCTGGCGTTCCGCGCCATGCAACTGGGCGAGGTTGCCTTCGGCCAACCGCTGGATTGGGGCCAGATCGCCGCGATCCTCGCGCTGGTGGCGATGTTCTTCTGGCTGCTCTGGCAGATGGGCAGCTTCTTCAAACGCAACATGCCGCGGCGCTATACCCTCGACGCGGTGCCGGCGGATCTGCTTCCGAAGACGCCGAACCCGGTCTCATGAAGCATTGCGCTCATCCCGCAACACCAGCACCGAGCAATTCGCGTAGCGCACGACATGGCCCGCATTCGATCCCAGAAAATAGCTGCGCATGTCGGGCCGATGCGACGTCATGACGATCAGGTCGGCATCCATCGCTTTGGCTTCCTCGATCACCTCGTGATAGATCCCGCCCTGCCGCACGATGCCCGACACGCGATCCGGGGCGAGACCGCATTCGCCGGTCAGTTTTGCCATCCCGTCTTCCGCGGATTTGCGCTGCTGCGCGTCGAAATCCGGCGGCACATATTCCGCGAGCATCACCGGTGTCATCGGCAGCACATGGACGATGCGGATCGTCCCATTCGCACCGCGCGCCATGGCGCAGGCTGTCTCGATCGCCGGACGCGCAAGGTCCGGCTCGGCAAGGTCCACAGGCACCAGGATCCGTTTGAACATGATCGGCTCCTCCCCATCTGCCCGGCCAGTCTAGTCGCTTCCTGCGCCGATCGCACGCGGCGTGACAAAGCTGTCGAGATGCCCGGTGCCGGGCCGGATATTCGCCCAGTCGTCGATATCGAGGTCGATCACGGCCAGCGCTCCGGTCGGAAATTTCTCCGACAGCGTTTTGCGGATGCGTTTGTCGCCCGACTCAACCAGAAGATTTGCGGTGTCATGGAATCCCGGATTATGACCCACAACCAGCAGGGATCGGGCGGATGGCGGCGCGTCCGCAATGGCCGCAAGGATGTCGCGCGGGGAGGCTTCATAGATGCGGTCTTCGAAATCCGCCGGCGGCTGGCGCGGAAACATGCCGGCCACGAGGCGCCAGGTTTCGCGCGTGCGGGTCGCTGTGGATACGATCACATGATCGGGAATGATATCGTGATCGGCCATGTAGCGGCCAATCAGCGGCGCCGCCTTGCGGCCGCGCGTGGCCAGATCGCGGTCATGGTCAGATTGCCCCGGCAGCGACCAGTCGGATTTGGCGTGACGGAGAAGCATCAGGCGGCGCATGAATCGCGTTCCACGGGGCGGGGGGTCAATGGTGCAAGAGACTAGCACGAGCCCACAATCCGGCGATGCGCAGCCGAAAGCCGCACCGGTTGCCGCGATGGATAGCGACTATGGCGAGACCTGGTTCACCTTGACCGGTGACAGCGCGGCGCCGCGCCCGTCGCTGACGCATGATATCGATGTCGATGTCTGCATCATCGGCGGCGGCCTTGCGGGGCTGACGACGGCGCTCGAGATCGCGCGCCGCGGATGGTCCGTTGCCGTGCTCGAGGCGCGCCGGGTTGCCTGGAATGCATCGAGCCGAAATACCGGCTTCGTCCGCCCGGGCTTTTATCAGCGGCCCGAGACGCTGGTCGAACGCGTCGGCGCCGATCATGCGCGCGAGTTATGGCTGCTGTCGCAGGATGGCGCCGACTATATGCGCCGGACAGCTGGAGATATCGGCAACCGCGATCTGGTTCAGGGCGAGGGCTGGCTGCAGGTTTCCAAGATCGACCGGGCAGGCGAGATGTCCGATGCGGCCGAGCGGCTGCGAGCGCTCGGCGCCGATGTCGAACTGTGGCCGGCCAGGCTGGTGCGCGAGAAGGTCAAATCCCCCCACTATTTCCAGGCCATTCATTTTCCGACCGCCTTCAACATTCACCCCTACAATTATGCGCTCGGGGTTGCTCGCCTGGCCGAGCAGGCGGGTGCCCGCCTGTTCGAGGGAACGCCGGCGATCTCGATCGATCCCGCAGGCGTGCGCAAGCGCGTGATCACGGCACAGGGGCGGGTGCGCGCCTCGCAGATTGTGTTTGCCGGTAACATCCATCTCGGCGCGATGCTGCCCGAGGCCGCCGACACACTGATCCCGCTTCACACATTCGCCATGGTGACCAAGCCGCTTGGCGACACGCTGGCCTCGGCGCTCGACTATCCCGGAGCGGTCAGCGATTCCGGATCCTCGGGGCATCATTATCGGATCGTCGGCGGCGACCGGCTGATGTTTGCCGGGGGGTTGGCAACGCGACCGTCCAACCCGGATCGTCATGCCCGCTGGCTGCGTGCCGATCTGCGGCGCCGTTTTCCCCAGCTTGGACCGGTCGATATCGCGCATGCCTGGGGCGGAGCGATCGGGGTCACCGTCCACGGCATGCCGCAGATCGGCGAGGTTGCACCGGGCGTCTGGCTGGCAAGCGGGTTCGGCGGAGTTGGGCTGAATACCAGCGCCATGGCGGCGATGCTGATCACCGGCGCCATTGTCGATGGCGATGATCGCTTTCGGTTGTTCGAGCCGTTCGAACTGATCTGGTCGGGCGGGCGCATGGGAGGCGTCTTCGCAAAGTATTTTTACGCAGCGCACCGGCGCTACGAGGAATGGGCGTCGCGGCGCTCGCGGCGCAATGAGTTGTGGCTGATCGAGAACGAGCCGCGGTTGAAGAAAGAGGCCGAAGAAGCGGCCGAGCGCGCCCGCATTCACGCCGAGGAGGCGGCAGTCGCCGAGGCGGCGCGGATCGAGCGCGAAAAGCTGGAGGCCGAGCAGGCCGAGATACGCCGCATCGAGCGCGAGCGGATCGCCGCGGAAAAGGCCGAGGCCAGACGCGTTCGCGCCGAGGAAAAAGCGGCAGCGAAGGCGGAAGCCGCTCGCCTTAAGGACGAGCAGCGAGCGGCCGCGCGCGCCGAAAAGGAGCGCATCGCCGCCGAGAAAGCGGAAGCGAAGCGTCTCGAAGCGGAACGGCTTGCGGCCGAACGGGCGGAGGCGGAGCGGATCGAAACGGAGCGCCGTGCGGCGGAGCAGGCGGATGCCGAGCAGCTCGAAGCGGCCTACCGCAACGCCGAGCGCGTGGCCGAGAATGCGGCGCGGCTGATCGCGGAGGGGTCGTCCGCCCCTTCCGCGCCTGCGGATGGAGCGAGCGCTACGCCCGCAGCACCGGACACCTCACCGCCGGATGCGACCGCGCCGCAACCAAGGCGCTAGCCACCCGCACATGACAATGCGCCGCCGATGTCGATCGGCGGCGCATTGCGGTAACTGCTGATCCGTCTTTCGGACGGATCGCTTATTGCGGAAGGATCACGGTGTCGACCACATGGA
>CAZXJZ010000008.1:0-55143 GCA_964641065.1 uncultured Hyphomicrobiales bacterium
CTCGATCACACCGTGGACCGCGCTCGCGCCGTCTCCGCAACCCCGACCAGCTCCGTCGGCGCGAGCGCTACCGCCAAAACCCGACGCTCAAGGGGGTCAAATTTGGACGCCGATGCGGGGTCAATATTGGGCGCCGATTGACACCGATACTGGCCGCGAGCACTCGCTTCGCGTCGCCCAACCAGAAACCCGCTTGCCATCAAAATTACAAAATGATAGATGCATCATACAATACGAAACAACGAGGAGAACCAGGATGGCCATGCAGGCAGCAATTTCGCCGGCGAACGAACGCTCTGCGCTCGCATCGGACGCCAAGTCGCTCAATCTCGTCGAGTTCTGGGAGCAGCGTGCGGACGTCGAACTACTGCAGCCGCGCAACAAGACGAAGCCTTATCGGTGGCGCTGGGCAGACATCGAGCCGAGGCTTCGTGTCGCTGCGCGCACTGTTCCGATCGAGGAGTGCGAGCGCCGCGCTCTCGTGTTTGCGAATCCCGGGCTTGAAGGAAAGCCATACATTACGAACACGCTGTTCGCGGCTTATTCGCTGTACAATCCGGGAGAACGCGCGCCCGTGCATCGGCACACGCCCTCGGCAAGCCGCTTCGTGCTCGATGGCGACGGAGGGTTTACCGTTGTCGAGGGCGAGAAGCTGCGGATGTCGCGTGGCGATCTGATCCTGACTCCGACGGGGACATGGCACGATCATGGCAATGACGGCCAGCAGGCGGTGATCTGGGTCGACGTACTGAACGTCCCCCTAGTGGAAAGCCTCAACGCCACGATGTTCGAGTTCGACTATTCGGAAGCCGATCCGCAATCGAATAGCGGCGAGCCAGTCAAGAAGACCCTTCAGTCGGTTCGCTTCCCGGACGGATATTCGACAAACATGTACGCGACCGGAGGCATCAAGCCGCTATTCGTCTCGCACAAGCGCGGTGCGACCGAGCACTCGCCGATGTTCATTTACAAGTGGCAGGACACGAAGAGGGCGCTCGAATCTCTGTCGGACTACGCTGCGAGCCCCTACGATGGCGTCATCTTCGAATATGTCGATCCGACGAATGGCGGTCCGGTCATGCCGACCATGTCATTCCGCTGCCAGATGCTTCGGCCGCGCGAGCACACCAAGCCCCATCGCCGTATGGCGAGCCACATCTACTGCGTGCTCGAAGGCGAGGGCTATACCCAGGTCGGGGACGTCAAGCTTGAATGGAAGCGCAACGATGTGTTCGCCGTGCCCGGCTGGGTCTGGCATGAACATGTCAATCTAAGCGGCGACAACGCGTTTCTTTACACCGTTACCGACGAGCCGACGATGCGCAAGCTTGGCTTGTTCCGCGAGGAAGGCCGCGCGGAGGATGGTTCGTCCGTCCTTCTGTCGAACTGACAAAACCTGGCGGCGACCGCGTAGTCGTCGCCCAACCCCCCGAGAAAGTCATGAGCGGAACCACACACTCGTCTTGGGTGTCGATCGATATTGCGGGTGAGACCGCGCCGATGGACGCCTATTTGGTTATGCCGAGCGGCCAGCCTCGCAGCGGCATCGTGATGTTGCAGGAGATTTTCGGCGTCAACGACGCGATGCGACAAAAAGCGCAAAAGTTCGCCGACGTAGGCATTGCCACGCTGGTTCCGGACCTTTTCTGGCGCCTTTCTCCACGGGTAAACCTCAATTATTCAGAAGATGAACGCAAGCAAGGCTTCTCCTTGCTCCAGCAATTCGACCAGGCCAAGGGCGCCGACGATACGAACGCGGCCGCTGCATGGCTTGCAAACAAGCTCGGCGGAGGGGCGTCCATTTCTGTGGTCGGCTTCTGCATCGGCGGCCGGATCGCGGTGCTCGCGGCAGCGAAAAATCCCGATCTTAAGTCGGTGTCTTCCTATTATGGCGTGAGGCTGGACGAATGCGCGGACGCGCTGCGGTCGCTTAAGATGCCGTTTCAGCTTCACGTGGGCGACCATGATGCCCACGTCCCAATCGCGGCCGTCGATGCCGTTCGCAAGATTGTGGCAGGCATGCCGAACGCGGAAATCTTCGTCTATCCCACGGCGCAGCACGGGTTCTTCAATTCGGCCCGGGCTGACGTCTTTGCACCGGATGCAGCGGCAAAGGCAATGGATCGGACGACGGCTCTGCTGCAGCGCTTGTAACGAACAGAAATGCCAATGACAAAAACATCTATGGGAGGACGGCATGGCCTTGGAGACCACTACCGTACGCGTTGATGAAGTCATCGACCGAAGCAGCGTGTCCCGGTTTCAAATCATCACGATCGCGCTGTGCGGGATCATAGCAATCCTGGACGGATTCGATACCCAGGCGATCGCCTTTGTGGCTCCGCTGATCGCAAAGGAATGGCAGGTCGAAACATCAAGCTTCGGGCCGGTTTTCGGAGCGGGTCTTCTTGGGTTGACGGTCGGAGCGCTAGTCTTCGGTCCGGTAGCGGACCGGTTGGGCCGCAAGTGGGTGATTATCCTGTCGACGCTGATTTTCGGCGTCTTCGCGCTCCTAACGCCGCTGTCGCAGAACATCTCGACGCTGCTTGTGTTGCGCTTCCTTACCGGCGTCGGTCTTGGCGGCGCGATGCCAAACATCATCGCCCTAACCTCCGAATATTCGCCAAGCCGCCGACGCGCGACACTGGTCACCCTGATGTTCTGCGGCTTTCCGCTCGGCGCGGTCCTTGGCGGCTTGATCAGCGCGCCGCTGATGCAGGCTTACGGGTGGAAGGCGGTTTTTGTTCTGGGTGGAGTGCTGCCCCTTCTGCTAGTGCCGGTGCTTTGGATGTGGCTACCTGAATCGATTCGCTTTCTGGTGAACAAGGGAGGCGCGCAAGCCAAGGTAGATGATTTCGTTCGCCGGATCGATCCAAAAGTATCGGCTTCGGCCGATACCCACTTCGCGGTCGAGGAGCAGCGCATTCAGGGGTCGCCGATCCGCCAGCTTTTTGCGGACTCTCGCGCGTCCGGCACGATTCTTCTTTGGATCGTATTCTTCTCCAATCTGCTTATTATGTACTTCCTGATCAATTGGCTACCCGCGGTGTTGCAGCAGGCCGGACTGCCGATCGAGCGCGCGATCATTGGCACGGTGATTCTCAACGCAGGCGGCATCGTCGGCGGTCTGCTGCTCGGATCCATGGTCGATCGCAGAGGACCTTACGGGATCCTGACGCTCGGCTATGCGCTCGCCGCGGCGGCTGTCGCCACCATCGGCCTGATCGGTGCGCTCGGCACGTCATTGCTGATGACGACCATATTCGTAGCCGGCTTCTTCGTGATCGGCTCGCAGTTCTGCATGAACGCGTTGGCGGCAAATTTTTATCCGACCGGTGTGCGTTCAACCGGCGTCGGCTGGGCGCTTGGTATCGGCAGGGTAGGTTCGATCATCGGACCGGTTCTCGGCGGCATCCTGATTGCGCTGGCCTGGAACACGACCAACATCTTCATCGCGATTGCGGTCCCGGCCATCGTTGCGTCCGTTGCCGTGTTCCTGATCGGGCGTTTGGGAGGACGGCGAGAGCCGCTTCCTGACACCGATCTGGTCCGGTCTCACTGAGGTCACGCCATGCGTCTCTGCCGCTTCGATAACGACAGGCTAGGCGTCGTTCTGAACGACGAGGTCGCCGACGTAACCAAGGCGTTGGAGTGCCTTCCAGCGGTGCGGTGGCCGATACCGAGCGGCGATCCAGTCATCGCGGCGCTTCCGGAGATCTGCAAGCACGCGCATCTGGTGCTGCCGCATGCGCGTCGGATCGCACTGTCGGACGTCAAACTTCTGAGCCCGGTCGCGAATCCGAGCAAAATCATCGCAGCGCCCGTGAACTATGCCAAGCATGTGGCTGAAGCGCGTGCCGACCGCGCGATCAATTTCGGAAGCGATATCAAGACCATCGATCACTACGGACTGTTCCTGAAATCCAATACATCGCTGATCGGTGCGGGCGAGTCTGTGTTGCTGCCGCCGCTCGATCGTAGATTTGATCATGAGATCGAGCTCGGCCTGGTCATCGGGCGGGAGGGCAAGGACCTCGAAGAGCATGAGGCGCTCGATCACGTTGCTGGATATGCAGTGGCGCTCGACATGACGGTTCGCGGGCCGGAGGACCGGTCTTGGCGGAAATCGTTCGATACGTTCAGCGTTTTGGGTCCGTGCCTCGTCACGCGAGACGAAATCGAGGATCCAGACAGGCTCGATCTGTCGCTTTCGGTCAATGGCGAGGTTCGACAGCGCTCGAACACAAACGCGCTTATCTACTCGGTTCGGAAGCTGATCGCCTACGCCTCGAGAGCCTATCGTCTGTTCCCTGGCGATATCATCATGACCGGCACGCCGGAAGGGGTTGGCCCGGTGCTGCCCGGCGATCTGATGCAATGTGAAGTTGCAGGTGTAGGGCAAATGAAGGTGCGGGTCTCGGCCCACCAGTAAGGCAGCACGAGACCTCCCCGGGCGGCCGCGACGTCGATTGAGTCGATCCTCGTTCCCTGCTAGGGATTGCGCCCGCACCACATTCGTCAGATCGGATGCAGAAAAAAGAAAAACTTCGCCCCGGCATCCAGTCGGTCGAAATCGCGACCCGCATTCTCGTGGGCATGAGCCAAGGGAAAGGCCTGCTTCCGCTCAAGGACATCGCCAAGAACTCAGGACTTCACCCCGGCAAAGCGCATCGGTATCTCGTGAGCCTCACGCGAGGTGGCCTGGTGTTTCAGGATGGCGCGAGCGGCCATTACGGCATCGGTCCTCAATCCATTGCGCTTGGTCTCGCGGGGCTGAGAATCCTCGATGTCACCAAATGCGTCGGCGAGCTCCTTCCGGTATTGCGCGATCGGACCGGTGAGACGGCACTATTTAGCCTCTGGACGAAGGCTGGGCCCGTGGTCGTTCAGCTCGCCGAAAGCGAGCGCCCGGTTTTCATGAACGTGCGTGTAGGGTCGGTCCTTCCGCTTAGCCAAACAGCGACTGGCCGCGTTTTTCTTGCATACCTGCCGGCATCAGATACTCAAGAGCTGCTGAAGGCTGAACTATCGAATAGGCGACCGCGGGCTTCCGGAAGCAAATTTGAACCTGAGGCTGTCGCCAATAAGGTCCGTGCCGATGGATACGCGGCTATATTCGGAAATCTGGTGCCGGGTGTAGCTGTCCTGGCGGCGCCCGTTTTCGAGCACCATGGCCGAGTTTGCGCTGTGGTCGGCGTGGTTGGTCGTGAGGAAGATCTGGCCGGCAAGAACGAAGTGAAGGCCAGTCAGGTGCTGCTCGATATTGCCGGCTGCATCTCGCACCGGATGGGCTTTCAAGGCAGCTAAGGTCGCGCACTGAAACGGCCGGCTATGTTGCCACGCAGTGGCATGGGCTTGCGATATGCCTCGACGCTTTGAAAAACATGTCGAATGGCTCATTAAAAGGGCGCCGACATGAAGCAATCCAAGCCGAGCAAAAGCGACGCCCACTATGCCAGTGCCGCGCGAATGCTGGCAAAGGCGATACGTGATCCTAAAAAATTCGAGCTAGCGTTGGCGCTCGCCATATCGTACTGCGAGGAAGCCCGCGCCTACGGGTGGTCCGAGGCGGAAGTCCGACAGCGCGCTCGTGATGCGAAGAACTCCTGGGATCCTGCAAAAGCCGCGGCGCTCAAGCTGGCTAAACATTTCGAGGCACTCGATCCGCTGACTGGCTACTTACGTTTGGCAGAGGCTTGGAGACAGGTGGCAGAGTTGGGCATCAAGAAAATGCCACCACCTCCGCAAAGTAAGATATTCGTCGCGCTGCTTCGCGCCCTGGCAAGCCAGGTTCTGCGGACCGAACGGAAGGCCCGTGTGGATCACGGCTACATCTTTGGACCGCTTCGGATTGGCAAGTCGAGCCGTAGGATGCCGAGTCGCGAAGTAGCCCTGACGGTGGCACTGGCTCACATCTTCGAGCGCGTGATGGCTCATAAGGGCCCGGAGCTGCTGATGAACAACGGCGAAGCTATCAAGAGTGGCAGGGCATGGGAGGCGGCGGCTGATTTTGCGTCAGCAGCGTTGGAATGTGTTGTTGATGCAAACGCTGCGAAGAAATATCTCCACGATCATCGGGGCCATCTATCTCTACGATCGTGGTCAAGGCCCCGCAAGCGTCCGGTTTAACTACGTTGCCGGTGACGCGACGTTGGCGTTGGTCTAGCCGAGTTACTTTTCGCCGTTAAAAATTCCGCCTTCAGTTCTGTCGACTACCTCGGTTTTGGATCATCCGTCGTTGCGCTTTCAACGACGGAGTTTCCCATGACACGCAATACCGAAGGCGAATACCGAAAGACTTCTTCCCTCACACCCCATCCAAACAACGTTCGAACCCACTCGGGCGAACAGATACGTCGCATCACCGCGAGCATTAAGGAATTCGGGTTTACGAATCCTGTGCTTGTTGACGAGAATGACGTCATTCTCGCTGGGCACGCGCGCACTGCGGCTGCGAAGAAGCTTGGTCTGGCGAAGGTCCCGGTTAGGGTCCTGAGCGGGCTGTCCGAGGCCAAGAAACGGGCCTATGTCCTCGCCGACAATAAGATTGCCGAGATGGCGGGATATGACCGGTCCGCACTCGTTGTCGAATTGCAGGACTTGTCTGCACTGCTCGCCGCAGAGGACCTCGATCTGAGTTTGACTGGCTTCAGTCAAGCGGAGTTCGACGCCTTGCTGGTGGATTTGAGCGATTCCGAGCAGGACCCGGATGAGGACATTCCGGCGGTCGAAGTGAAGCCGGTCAGCCAGCCTGGCGACATCTGGATGCTCGGCGAGCGGCACCGTGTTTTGTGTGCAGATGCCCGACGGGCGGACTACGATAAGTTGGTCGGGTCCGATCGCGCCGCAATGGTGTTCACGGATCCCCCCTATAACGTGAGCATTCCCAAAGTCGTCGGACGCGGCCGCACCAAGCATCGCAACTTTGCGATGGCCGCAGGCGAAATGTCATCCGAGAAGTTCGTCGACTTCTTGACAGAAACACTCAGTTTGGCCGCAGAATACTCCGCCGATGGCGCCCTGCATTACGTCTGCATGGATTGGCGCCATTACGGCGAACTCCTCGCGGCGGGCAAAGAAATCTACAGCGAGCTCTTGAACGTCGTGGTTTGGGCCAAGACCAGCGGGGGGCAGGGTTCGTTTTACCGTTCGCAGCACGAGGAGATATTCGTCTTCAAGGTGGGCTCAGGCTCGCATTTGAACAACGTCCAGCTCGGGCGGTTGGGGCGCAACCGGACGAACGTCTGGACCTATCCGGGCGTCAACACCTTCCGGTCGGGCCGTATGGCCGAGCTTACGGCGCACCCGACGGTCAAGCCCGTCGCCTTGGTCGCCGACGCGATACGCGACTGCACCCGCCGCGGTGACGTCGTTCTGGATCCGTTTCTGGGGGCAGGCACGACGATCCTGGCGGCGGATCGGATTGGCCGGCGAGCCATCGGTGTCGAGATTGACCCGCTCTATGTGGATGTCGCCGTGAGGCGCTGGCAGGCCGTGACCAAGGCGGACGCGGTCCTCGACGGCAGCGGGAAGACCTTTGATCAGATTGCGGCGGGTGTTGCGCGCAAGGGGAGGCGCGCATGAAACGCGTGCGAGTCAAGGACCTGGAGAGGTCGCCGCCCACCCGCGATCAAAGCCGCGCCGGCAAACGCTCAACAGACAGTCCGATTGAAGGTCGAAACGCTACCGCTCGGCCCACTGCGCAAGTTTCGCCGGCTGCCGCTTCGAGTTCGCGCGCACGGCGTGAGAACGGGCGGTGGCCAAAAGGAGTATCCGGAAATCGTGCCGGCCGCACCAGGGGCAGCAGGAACAAGCGAACCGTCATCATCGAGATGATGGAGTCCAAACTCGGACGCAAGATCCCCGACCCAAAAAAACTGACGCGCTACGAGGCCATGTTTTTTAAGGCCATCCAGAAAGCCCTGGGCGGCGATATCCGGTCGATGGGCTTCGTCTTGACCGAATACCGCAAGGCCATCGAAACGAGCGTATCGGCGACGGCGGCGGCGACGTCCGAAGAGGATCAGGAGGCCTACGACGCGATGCTCGAAAAGATCCGCCGCGAAATCGAGGATGAGGTGCGCGCCACGTTGCGCGCAGAGATTCTTCGTGAACTCAAACTTTAAATAAGGATGGTGAATGTCATGGATACCCAAGCACTGCGGGAATACGACGCCGCCTGCCGGCTTCGCTTCGACGTCTTCTTTCAACGTTGCTTTCTGACACTCAACCCCGGTCAGGAATTTAAAGACAACTGGAGCATCGACGCGATGGCGCATTTCGCGACGAGGTTCATCGACGGCGACTTCCGCCGCGGTATTGTGAACATGCCGCCGCGCCACGCCAAATCGCAGATGTTCAACGTCGCGCTGTCCGCATTTATTCTTGGCCATAATCCACGAAAGCGAATTTTCTGCATTGGCTACGCTGGCTCTTTGGCGAGCGAGCACGCGACCATGTTCAAAGATATCGTCGAATCGATCTGGTATCAGCGTTTGTTTCCCGCGATGCAGATCAAACGCGCGATCGACAATGATATTTACACCACCATGCGCGGGTATAGGCGGTGGGCGTCGGTCGGAGGGTCGATTGTCGGTATGGGCGGTGATATTTTCATCGTTGACGATCCGATTAAGACCTTCGACGTTCAATCGCCAGTCCAGCGGGGCAAGGTGAATGACTGGCTGCGCCACACGCTATTTCAGCGGTTGGATAACAAGGAAAAGGGTCAGATTCTGCTGGTAATGCAACGGCTGCACCTCGACGACCCTTCAGGGCATATCTTACGGAATTTCGAGGGCTGGGAGCACCTCTGCTTGCCGGCTATTGCCGAGATGCCTCAGGACATCGCGGTTGGTCGCGGTCGAATCTACAAGCGTCAGGTCGGCGAAGTTTTGAACCCGGCGCGCGAGAGTCGGGAGACCATCGAGCGGTCGAAGGTCGAAAACGGCCCCATAGTCCACGCCGCCCAACAGCAGCAGGATCCAGTGCCTGAGGGCGGCGCCACGCTGCCGACAAGTCTGTATCGATTCTACGATAAATTACCGGAACGAGATCCGGAATCGTTTGTCCTCCAAAGCTGGGACTGCGCGACGAAAATGGGATCTATGAATTCCTTCAGCGCATGCACGACGTGGCTGGTGCACCAGCAGTGCTTCTACCTAATGCACGTTCTCAGAAAGCACATGCCGTTCGATAAGCTCGTCGGAGCCGCGGAGATGCTCGAGGGGCAGTTCAAGCCGCGTTACATTCTGATCGAAGACGCCTCCAGCGGTACGAGCTTGGGGCAATTGCTCAATCTGAAATTCGCTAACCGCGTCCGCCTCGTGAAGCCGGAATTGAACAAGGAACAGCGCCTGTCCGAGCAGACCCTGAAATTTTATCAGGGGCGAGTGCTTTTTCCGAAGGTTGGGCCGTGGCTGCGCGTCTTCCTGGACGAGTTGCGCTGCTTTCCAGAAGGCGACTTTTCTGACCAGGTTGACAGCATGACGCAGGCGCTAGCATTTAAAATGCCATACGATCCCGCAAATCTCACGAGAGCTCTTTCCGGGATGACGGATTCTTATTGGGGACGTCGAGCTTGGCAGATGCGGTCCCGTGCATGGTGAGAGCCTAGGCGCCGCTCCTCGATACGGACAGCAAAGTGCTGCCGAGCGGGCATAAAAAAAGCAGCGGGGACGGTCGGGGCATTGATCTCGATCAGACCCGGGGCCTGACAATGGTGCGTTTTCTTCTCACCATCCACAAGACCGAATCTGCCAAGCGCGCCGCGCCCAGTATGCCTCGGCCATCCCGGAGAAAGCCCTGGCGATATTCGGCTGGATCGTACTGCATCTTAGAACTCGGCGCCTGGGAGCTGCAGGCAAGCCGGGGGGCCTGCAGCGGGCCAATCGGGCACCGGGTCACCGGGACCGGAAAAGCCTACATCCTGAGAGAATCTGATACATAATCACAAAATCGGTGAACCTGCGGCAGCGCAGCCGCGACCAAATTTGCCCGAGAGATTTTTCTAGTCGCGCGGGTGACGTCGATGTTTCGCAGCTCCGTTCGCATCTTCGCGCTTGCCCTTGCGGCAACGGTTGCGACCGCGGTCAGACCCGCCGCGGCCAATGACATGGTCACCTGTTTCAAGGGGAATATCGCGCCGGACACGGGGATTGCGGCGTGCAGTCGGCTGATCGCGGGCGGGAAACTGAAAGGACCGGCGCTCGCCAATGCCTATACGTGGCGCGCGGCGTATTTTTCCCGAAAAGGCGACATCGACCGAGCGCTCAGCGATACCGATGCACGGTTGCGGCTGACGCCTGTCGACGCCAATGCGTTTCAGGCACGCGCGAGTTTCTGGCTGATGAAGCGCGACTACGTTCGCGCCATTCGCGACGCCGATGACGCTGTCCGACTCAATCCAAAGGATCCCGACGCCTGGAATATGCGCGGCTTCTCCAAGCAGCAGGCCGGCGATTACGACGGAGCGATCGCCGACTACAGCCGGGCCATCGTCATCAATCCAAAAGCTGCAGGCGTCTATAGCAATCGTGGCAACGCTTGGCAGCTCAAGGGCGATCTGACCCGCGCACGCGCGGATCATGACCGCGCGGTGGCGCTCGATCCGAAGGATGCAACCTACTGGTACAACCGCGCCGGTGCGCGGCGGGAAGCCGGCCAACTCGATGCTGCGCTCGCCGATGCCGAGAAGGCGGCAGCGCTGGCGCCGAAGCTGGCGCAGGCCCATGCAGAGCGCGGACTGATCTATCGTCTGAAGAACGAACTGCCGCGCGCCATGGCCGCCTATGACCGGGCGCTAGTATTGGAGCCCAATCTGATCAGCGCCTATGCGGCTCGCGGTCTGGCCCACGAGGCCAATGGCGACATCGACAGCGCCAAGGGTGACTTTCAAACGGCTCTCAATCTTGCGACCGGTGGCGTCGTGAAGTCCGGCGTCAGCAGCGGCACGACTTATTTCGATGCCGGCTCGCATCGCTTCCAGGAAATCGCGCGCTCGCGGCTTGCAGTGCTGGCGGCGTCGCGTGACACCGCACCTATGCCTCCCGCGCGCACCGATGCCGCTTCCGGCCGCCGTGTCGCGCTGGTGATCGGAAACGGCGCGTATGCGTCCGCCGGTGTCCTTGCCAATCCGGCAAAGGACGCGGCCGCCATCGCAAGAAACCTGAAGTCCATGGGCTTCGAAGTATCGGAAGGCATCGACCTGAAGCGCGCCGACATGACCAGCGTGATCGGAGATTTCATGCGCAACGCGACTAATGCCCGGATCGCGGTGCTGTTCTATGCCGGTCATGGCGTCCAGATCGACGGCAAGAATTATCTGCTGCCGGTGGATGCCAGGATCGAAAACGGCGCCGAGCTCACCGCCGACATGACCGATCTCGACACCATCCTGGCCGGCCTCGACGATCAGGTCCGGACAAACATCGTGATCCTCGACGCCTGCCGCGACAATCCCACCGCCAACAGGCTAACCAGTGTCGCAGGCAGCACGCGATCCGTGGCAGTGCGCTCGGGGCTGGCCGCGCCCGCAGGCCTGGGCAAGGGTGCCACGCTTGGCGCGGGGACGCTGCTGGCTTTCGCCACGGCGCCTGGCCAGGTCGCACTCGATGGTGACGGCGAAAACTCTCCATTTTCGGCCGCGCTGTCGCGCCACATCTCTACGCCCGGATTGGAGATTCAGCAGGTGCTCACCCGGGTGCGCGCGGAGGTGGTTGCCGCGACCAAAAGCAAGCAAGTGCCCTGGTCGAATTCGTCGCTGCTGGGCGAGGTGTTTCTGGTCGGCGGAAAACCGTAATCTAAATCCCAAGATACGCCTAAAATCTCGAGCTCAACGTGCGCGCACTGACTTGATTGGTAGCGGATGCATCGAATATGTACACTCTCTTAGAGGAAAGCTCTTGAACGAAGAATCCTTATCGAAAAGTTGGCGTGATATGACGCCGGACGAGATACGCTGCCAGTTTGACATGCGGGTGGCGGTTCCGACGGGGCAGGAATTCGTTGAGCGATATTGGAAGCGCAGCGAACTCGTACGTAACCATCTTAAATCAGTGCGCGATCTTCGCTATGGTCCCGGGCCGCGCCAGACACTCGACATTTTTCCCGCTGCCCAGCCTAACGCGCCGCTCGTGATGTTTTGGCATGGCGGAGGATGGCGGTATCAGTCAAAGGATCACTTTTCTTACGTCGCCGAACCGCTGGTAACCGCTGGCGTGACAACGGTGCTGGTCGGGTACGATCTTCATCCGGAGGCTACGCTGCCTCGGATGATGTCCGAAGCTTGTGAAGCCATTGTTTGGACCGTTCGCAATGCCACTGCGTATGGCGCCGACCCAGCCCGAATCACGGTCAGCGGTCATTCCGCGGGTGCGCAGCTTTGCGGTATGGCACTGGCCCACGATTTTTCGAAGGACGGTTTGCAGCGTTCACCGGTGCGGGGCGCGTTTCTGATCAGCGGCTCCTACGACATGGGGCCGCACAGCCGGCACGAACGCTATCTCGACATGGGCTTGGGCGACGCTGAACTTGTCAACGAGGTCAGCCCGGCTTGCAATCCACCGATCGATGCGGGGCTTCGCCTCATTATCGCCGTTGGTGCCAACGAAACGCCCGGCTATATTGCACAAGCGGAATCGTTCTGCCGAAAATGCGCTTCGCGTGGCCACGATGTGCGCGTTCTCCTAAGCCCGGGCGACCACCACTTTTCGGTAGTGGATCGGCTTAGCGATCCGGAACACGAGATGACGCGAGCCCTGATTGAGCTTGCGCGGGGTTAGGCGCTACTGCGCTTTGATATTGCCCTCTTGAACGGTCTTGCTCCAAATTTTGAGGTCACGCTCAAGCGTCTGCGCCAGTTCCTCCGGCGTCCCACTGCTTACATCCATGCCCATCTTGACCAGCCGCTCCTGAACATCCGGTTGTTTTAGGATCGCGACGATTTCTCTCGAAATTACGTCAACGATTGGCTTGGGAAGGTTTGCCGGGCCATAAAGACCGATCCATGTGGTTGCCTCAAAATCCGGGAGACCGGATTCTTTGACTGTCGGCGTCTGCGGCATGCCGGGGCTTCGCTTGGGTGCACCGATGGCGATCATCTTCACCTTTCCAGACGCGACTGGCCCTGCGACTGCACCGGCAGAGTTAAACATCAGCGATACATGGCCACCGATCACGTCATTCAGCGCCTGCGCCCCGCCCTTGTAGGGCACATGCAGCATCTTAGTCCCAGCAACCATGTTGAACTGCTCGCCGGCAAGATGCGGTACTGAACCGATGCCGAATGAACCCATCGTGAGCTCGCCAGGTTTCGACTTGGCGAGCGCGATCAATTCCTCGACGTTGTTGGCCGGCACCGATGGATTGAGGATAAGCGGCATTGGGTCAACTACAAGCATCGAAATAGGCGTGAAGCTTTTGACCGGATCCCACGACACCTTGCTGATCAGCGGATTGGTTGCGATTGTGCTAGCGGTGGCCATAAGCAGCGTGTAGCCATCGGCCGGTGCGCGCGCGACAGCATCATGACCGATCGAACCGGACGCACCCCCGATATTGTCGATGATGACAGTTTGTTTCAGTGCTTCGCCGAGCTTCGGGGCCAGAATTCGTGCGACGGTATCTGCACCGCCGCCGGCGGGGAACGGAACGACCCAGCGAATGTTGCGAGACGGATAATCTTGAGCAACCACTGGCGCGATGCTGACGGCGAAGCAGGCCGCTGCAACCGCGTATCGAACGAAGGCAAATCTGCGCGTGTTCGAAGTTTGTCCTGACGTTGGCATGCTGTCTCCTCTAAAAAACCCGTGATCCGAAGGAAGCCAAGCTCCCTTTAAGGTGCTTCTTGTTCGACAAAATCCGGTTGGCCTTGCAAATAATGCGCCTCCATGAGCGGCCGGTAGTGCTCCATGAGTGCACGGTTCAGCTCTAGCGGCGGCTTCTGAGAAGCGGGCAGCATCGGCTTGTATTCAACACCCTCGGTCTCGGACTTGAAGGTCTTCCACGCTTCGTCAACCATGCCGACCGACGAAAGGAAGTCCAACGCCGACGCGGAAAGAACTTTGGCACCGGCCAAGGCGCCCTTGTGGGCGATTGACGTCGTTAGCGCCGCGCCAGCCGACCAATGATGGAAGGGCGCATTCGGGATGTTGGCGGGAAACCAGACGCGGCCCATCGGCACCACCCACGATACATCGCCGCAATCGTTCGATGCCATAATCGGCTCGCATGGGCCAGTGAGCGGTGTAATCGATCCATGCAGACCTGTCTGCGGCTTACCCGTGCTCTTCTGCAGAGAACGAGCGAAATCCTGCTCTTCTGCGCTCCAAACCGGCATGCCGATGGCCTCGATGTTGTTCTGAATGGTTCGGGCGATGGTCTCGTTGCCGCGCACAGGCCAGACGCCGGCCATAATATTGGTTTCAAACTCGCAGTTTGCCATCATGGCGGCACCGCGTGCCACCCGCTCGCCCTGCTCGAACAACGCTCGCACGCCTTCCGGGCTGCGGTCGCGGAAGAACCACCAGCAGGTGCTGCGCGCCGGGATAACGTTGGGCTGCGTACCGCCCTCGGTGAGCACCCGATGCGCAGACATGCCGGGCTTCATATGCTCGCGAAACTGAGCCATGCCAACGTCCATCAACACCGCCGCGTCGAGCGCGTCACGGCCCTCCCATGGCGACATGGCGGAATGCGCGGCCATACCAAGAAAGGTGAACTGCACCGACATCATGCCGAGTTGGGCTAAACCATATTCCGTCTTGAACTCGTCCAGAATGTGCGCGTGAAAAGCGATATTCACATCATCGAAGTGTCCGTCGCGCACGAAATAGGGTCTGCTAATCAATTGCTCTTCAGCCGGCGCGCCAAATACCTTCAAGGTGCCCGGTAATGCGAACGACTTCATCGCGGACTGGATTGCCAACGCGGCTGTTATGGCCACCGCGGCGTTGACGTTGTGACCCTCGCAATGCCCGGGCGCGCCTGGCACAATCTCCTTGCGCTCGGAGATACCTGGGACCTGGGAGTTTCCCGGATTGCTATCGTATTCACAGTGGAGCGCTATTACCGGCCCGCCGGAGCCATAGTGCGCCATAAAACCGGTGGGGAAACCCGACAAATTACGCACAATTTCGAAACCAGCGCGCTCCAATGTTCCCGTGAGAAGCTCGCTGGTGCGAAACTCCTGCATACCGAGTTCGCCGTAATAAAAGATCATGTCACTCAGCCGCGCTAGCGCTGACGCGTTGCGCTCGACGAAGTGCAGGGCGTGAAGTTTGAAAGACTGGCTGGTCATGTCCGAAGACTTTACCGGTCGTCGAGAGCCAAAACAATATGCGCCAAACTGCCCAACTCTTGGCGATACGCGCGGAGCTTGCAATCCGCGTGCTTCCGCTTCCGTTCAGGCGGCCGTGCCTGAACTTCGCGGTCTAAAGAAGGGTAGAAAGACGCGCTGATCAGATTACTGCGTCAGCCATACTTGTGTGTAGACCGCAGACCTTCGAATAGGGATGCGCTGCCCTGACTTCACGACTCCAAACATACAGGGACGTGTATCGCCCTGTCGGTCTCATCGTTATCCCCGGACCCAGAGTCCCCGCTCGCAACCGTTCGCATGCCGCGGACTCCGTGGTTGTCGCCAGTCGTTGAATATACACCCCCCTTGAATGAGGCGCGGAGGGGTTGTCCGCCCCCTCGGACGCCTGGTTGAGTGGCGGCCGAATTTGTGTTCAGATATCAAAACATAAATTCACGTATGTGAACCATGTCAGTTGTTACGGCCTCCGTCAAAAGCGCCCAGCGCGTCATTAATATCTTAGAGCTGTATGCGACCCGCCGCGAGCCAGCGACGTTGACGTCGATCGCGTCCGCGCTGCAATTACCAAAATCGAGTTGCCTTGCTTTGCTCGCGACTCTCGAGTCGCACGGGTATTTGTATGAGGTACGCCGAAATGCGGGATATTATCCGACCAGGCGTTGGCTGGATAAGGCTCAGATCATTTGCGCAAATGATCCGCTAGCCGAAATGCTACGCGCGCATCTTGTTGCTTTACGCGATGATGTAGGCGAGACGGTAATTGTTGCGAAGCGGTCTGTTGATCAGATCCTTTACCTAGACGTGGTTGAGTCTCAGGAAACCCTTCGCTACACGGCAGTAGCCGGCCAATTTAAGCCTCTACATGGCACCGCTTCAGGCAAGGCACATCTGAGCTCATTGCCGGCGGCCGACCGCACGGCACTGCTGAAGCGGTTGAAGCTAAAGCGACTGACGCCATTCACTATTACCGATCCTTCTGCCCTTGAGCGTGACATTAAGCAGGGCATCTCGCGTGGTTGGCAGTTATCCCAGGGTGAAAACGTTTCAGATGCGACTGCGCTCGCGGTCCCGATCTGCTTGATGAATGAAGTGTTCGTGCTGGTAGTAGCGGGCCCGAGCCGACGCCTGCAGTCCAGACTGAAGACAATTGGAATGCGCTTGAAAAAGGCACGTGCCGATATCGAGAAACATGGAACAAGAACGCAGGAGTGACGGGTGAGCGAAAAGTATTTCATCGGCCATGATGATGTGCCGGCATACCATCCAGCCAATCATACGGGAACGACGAATCGAAGGCTTGTAGGCAGTGAAAATGTCGGTGCGAGAAACATCGAAGTCGTGCATGGCACGATAGAACCTGGACAGGGCGCTCTACCGCACGCGCATCCAGGCATTGAGCAAGTCTGTTACATGCTTGAAGGTCGGGCCATTGCCGAGGTCGATGGTGTACGACGCGAGGTTGGGCCGGGTGATACATGCTATTTCCCCGCCGATACCCGGCATATCTTTCAGGTAATCGGCGACAAGCCTGCAAAGCTCCTGGTGATTTATTCGCCTCCGTACGAGGAAAATCCCGAACGTGTCATTCGTTGACCGGTCCGAGATCTGGGAGGGATAAGATGAAAATCGTCAGCGAGACTTTCGACGATATGGGGTTCATGCCGGAGGAATGCGCGTTCGGGCTCCTCGGGCCAGATAAGGCGTACGAATGGGGCCCCAATCGTAATCCGCATTTTGCCTGGAGCGGCCTCCCGAAGGGCACGAAATCGCTGGCTCTGATCAATGATGATCTAGATGTCCCGGTGAAGCTTGATACCTTCAATAAGGACGGCAGCGTAGTCGCCAAGGACCAGCAGCGTCGTAGCCTGTGCCACTGGGTTCTCGTCGATCTCGATCCTGATGGAGCGCCACTCCAACTCGGAGAATTCTCTCAAGGGGTAACGATCGGCGGCAAGCCAGGGCCGCAGGCGGCGCGCGGCACCCGCCAAGGCATCAACGAATACACTGATTGGTTCAAGAACGATGACAAAATGCGCGGCGACTATTTTGGCTATGATGGACCTTGTCCGCCCTGGAACGACGAGCGCCCGCATCGCTACGTGTTCACGCTCTATGCTCTGGACGTCCCGCGGCTTGCTACGGAAGGGACATTTGACAAACATGCAGCACTGTCGGCAATGCGCGGCCACGTGCTCGCGGAGGTCTCGATCACAGGTCTTTACGCTCTGAACCCGAACGTAAAGCGATAGCAAACTCGACATCGTAAAAAGCAATATCAGGGAGGATTCTGCAATGAGGTATCGCCTGTCACTCGGGCTCGCGCTGATCGCGATCCTTGCCTTCGCCGCGCCAGCCAGCGCGCAGCAAACAATCAAGTTGACCATGTCTGCCGGCCACCCGCCCGCATTCTTGTGGGTACGTGTGCTGGAGGAGTTCTTCATGCCGGAGGTCGACAAGCGACTCGCGGAGGCGGGGGGCAAGTATAAAATTGAATGGACACGTGCGTGGGGTGGTACGCTGGCCAAAGTTGGACAGGAGTCGGTCGCGATCAAGGACGGCGTATCGGATATCGGATTCGTCGGGACGCTGTTCGAGGCTGCACGTTTTCCGCTTCAGAATGTGACCTATTACACACCGTTCGGGCCGGACGATGTGGCGTTGATTTCGAAGATCATCGCGGAATTGCAAAACAAGCACCCGGCCATGGCGGACGCCTGGGCTAAGAACAATCTCGTCTATTTGGCGGGTGCATCGCTCGATACCTACCAGATTTTTACGACCTTCCCAATCAAGTCGATAGACGACTTGAAGGGCCGCAAAATCTCCGCACCTGGCACGGCCGCCAATTGGGTGAATGGTACGGGCGCTATCGCGGTGGGAGGCAATCTCAACACTTATTTCGAGGATATCAAATCGGGCGCTTCTGAAGGTGCGCTTGCATTCGTGACCGGCGGCTTCGCAGCGCGTCTGCATGAAGTTACGAAATATGCGACGCGTGTGAATATCGGTGCGATGTATGCGGGCGGCATCATAATGAATAAGCGTCGTTTCGACTCCATGCCGCCGGAAGTGCAGAAGGTCTTCCGTGATGTTGGCGACGAGTACGCTATCCGCTTCGCGAAGCTAGAGACCGACACTGCCGCGGCGCTTGAAAAAAAGATGACCGAGGCGGGCGTGACTTTCACAGACCTCGCTCCCGCTGAGCGCAAGCGCTGGGCTGATGCCTTGCCGGATATTGGAAAGATCTGGGCCACTGACCTAGAGACAAAGCAGAAGCTCCCCGCCAAAGCAGTTCTGAGCGACTATATGGCCGCGCTGAAGGCTGCGGGCTACGACTTTCCGCGGAACTGGGCCCAATAAGTGTTGGACCGCCCCGACCTGGCTGCGGGAGACGGGGACACGCCGTCTCCCTGCGATGGTGATAGCCGGACACAACTGTTCGGTTTTCACCATCTGACCAGCTGGCTCAACGCAATTGGAACCGTCTGGATCTTCGCGATCATGATCTTGATGACCGCTGACGTGATCGGGCGGAATCTGTTCAATACTCCGATACGCGGTGTGATCGAAATCGTTACATTATCCATCGTCAGCATCGTATTCATTCAACTGGCCGATACCTTGCGCACCGGAAAGTTCACCCGGGCGGACGCTATTCTGGGCGCTCTGCTGCTGCGCAGACCCGCGATCGGACGCTTCCTGCAGGCTTTATTCCATCTTGCTGGGGCAGCACTTCTGACAATTATGTCCGTTGCAAGTTGGTCTCTGCTGGTGGAGTCCTGGCAGAACGGTGAATATCTCGGAGCGATTGGTGACTTCCAAGCTCCAGTATGGATCATGCGCGCCGTGATCGTCTTCGGATCCGCTTGTACGGCGATTACATTTTTCTTGTTGGCCCTTTCTGACTTGCGAGCCACTTTGATTCGCAAGGCCATTAGATGACCGAGAACGTAGTCATCGCACTCGGCTGCCTGAGCGCAATGTTCATCCTCGTATACGCGGGCATGCATGTCGCAATCGTGCTCGGTGGAGTATCATTTGTTGGCGTGTGGCTCATTCGAGGCGATTTCGTCATTGCGTCAAATATGCTCGCGCAGGCGGCCAGTGATGCGATCGCCAGCCACGTGTTCGGAATCGTTCCTCTATTCGTCTTGATGGGATTCCTGGTGGCTGTAGCAGACGTGGGTCGTGACGCATTCGAGGTGGCCAATCAACTCTTTCGGCGTGTTCGTGGTGGACTTGGAATTGCAACGGTTGCCGCCAACGCGATATTTGCGGCAATTACCGGAATTTCCATTGCTTCGGCGGCGGTCTTCACGCGCGTGGCAGTTCCCGAAATGCTCCGCTACGAGTACACACCGAGGTTTGCGGTGGGGGTCGTTGCTGGCTCCTCAGTTCTTGGGATGCTGATCCCACCCTCGCTCTTGATGATCGTTTACGGCTTTCTCTCAAGCGAATCGATCGGATCGATGTTCATCGCCGGAATTGTGCCCGGCATTATACTAGCTTTGACCTTCAGCATCGGCATTCTGCTGATGGCACGTTTCTGGCCGGGGTTTGTTGGTGGCCAATCCGAGGGCAACGGCGAAGTTGCGCCTATGAGCATCGGAACGATGCTCGCGAAGCTGCTTCCGAGTATCGCGCTGATCCTGCTATGTCTCGGCGGAATTTATGCGGGTTTCTTCACGCCAACGGAGGGCGGTGCGGTCGGCGCAGCCGGAGCGCTGATGATCGCATTGTTGCGAAAAAAGCTCAGCTGGTCGACCCTATGGAGGGTGTTGCTTGAGACCGGGCACGTCACTGTTTCCGTGTCTTTTCTAATCATATGTGCCAACATTTTTTCACGAATGCTTGCGATGTCCGGAACTCCGCAGTTTCTTATCACCTCAATTGGCGAAGCGGGATTTGGACAATACGGATTTCTATCCCTATACATACTCATTTTAATATCGCTAGGCACGATCATTGACTCGATCTCGATCATGCTGATCTGCCTTCCGTTGGTGTTGCCTATAGCTGACGGGTTCGGTCTAAATTTGATCTGGTTCGGAATCGTAACCATCGTAGCAGTCGAAATCGGACTTCTCACGCCACCGTTTGGTCTCTCGGTTTACGTGGTGAAGAGCACTTTGAACGATCCGCGTATTTCATTGGGAGAGATATTCAAAGGCACTGCACCGTTCGTGGCAATGATGCTGCTGGTTTTGATCCTGTTGATCGCATTTCCTGAGCTTACGTTGGTTCTTCTACGATAAGGCCGGCCGTCTAAAGCGAGTCCAAGTCCAAAGCGGTAGTCTCGACTCCGAAGATGGCCGTAAACTAGCGAAAAGAGCCACAAGATTGCTCAGCTTCTGCTGGACTTCGCTGCGACAGGAAGCATGTTTGGCGCCGAAAGGAGGCGCCGTCGCTTTCCCAATCTTTGGCTTCGCTACGTCGAATCCTTGCGCGGCGGCCCCATACGCCCCGGGTAGGATGTGATCAGGCCTCCTAGTCTCATTCCCCGCCAGCGCCCTTAGGGTCTCTGCGGGGCTTCGGTCGTGACGGCGCGTGATGCCGTCGCAACCTCAAAGGAGATCAGGAATGACCAAGACCAAAGCCAGCAAAAGCGCGAAGCCGGACACGAACACAGCAGCATCTTCGAAAAAGTCCCGCGCGGTTCCGAAGGAACAGCATCCATCGGGGCGCAGCGCCGAGCACGCCGACGGCAAAAGCCGGCAGCCTCAGACAGAATCCACAATTCGAAATACGGGAGAAACACCTGCCGGCGGCTTGACCGAAAAGTCGCCAGAGCCGGTTCAGGCGGCAGCAAAAGGGGCTGCCGACCCCAGGGGTGCCAAAGTCCCTGCGACTTCGCAGCCTCGCAATTCAAAGCAGGAAGCGGTGATCGCGCTTTTGAACCGGCCGAAAGGCACGACGATCGCGGCGATCATGACGGCGACTGGCTGGCAGCAGCACTCGGTCCGTGGGTTCTTTTCCGGTGTGGTTCGAAAGAAGCTCCGGCTGAATCTCGTCTCCGAAAAGACCGGTAGCGGTCGCGTCTATCGAATTGCGTCGAAGGGTGCCGCCGGAAAAGCTCGTCGTAAAGCCGCGTGAATCGATGCGCGGCCAATTTGACGAACGGGCGCTGGAAATCGAGATCGCGCGGTTGCGCGATCTCAAACTCCCCGAGCTCCGGGCTGTGTGGCAGCAGCACTATCGCAGCGTCGCCCCCAAGACCCTGCGCCGGAAAATCCTCATTCTGTCGATCGCCTGGCGTATTCAGGCTGATGCCCTCGGCAGCCTGAAAGCCTCCACCCGCAAGCATTTACGACAGGTAGCTGAGGCTGCCCGGGCCGGAACGGCCGTCCCGGTACGCGCAGTTCCCCGCACCAGGACCGGTACGAGGCTCATGCGGGTCTGGCAGGGGAAGACACACACCGTGACGGTTCTCGGCGACGGCTTCGAATGGCTTGGCGCCCGCTATCGATCGCTTTCTCAAATTGCCCGGCTCATCACCGGCACCCGCTGGAACGGGCCGGTGTTCTTCGGCGTGAAGCCGAGATCGCCCGGTCGCGCAGTGGATGCTCGGTCGAAGCTTGCCAGGCGGAGGGCGGTTGATGCGTGATCCCGCCCGCAGGCGCACCTTTCGGTGCGCGATCTACACCCGGAAATCGTCCGAGGAGGGCCTGGAACAGGATTTCAACTCGCTTCAGGCCCAGCGCGAGGCTTGTGAGGCCTATATCACCAGTCAGCGGCACGAAGGCTGGAAGGCTCTGCCTGCCGCCTACGATGACGGGGCCTATTCCGGCGGGACCATGGAGCGTCCAGCCCTGAAACAGCTCCTCGCCGACGTCGGCACGGGCAAGGTCGATATCGTCGTCGTATACAAAGTGGACCGTCTGACCCGGTCGCTTATGGATTTCGCCAAGATCGTCGAAATATTCGACCGGCAGAACGTTTCGTTCGTGTCGGTCACGCAAGCTTTCAATACCACGAGCTCGATGGGGCGGCTGACGCTCAACGTGCTGCTCTCGTTTGCCCAATTCGAGCGCGAAGTCACCGGCGAGCGCATTCGCGACAAGATCGCAGCTTCGAAGAAAAAGGGACTTTGGATGGGTGGGTTCGTGCCGCTCGGTTATCGGCCGGACCAGCGCACCTTGGTGATCCACGAAAAGGAAGCCGAGGTCGTGCGAACGATCTTCAAGCTCTATTGCGAAACCGGCTCCGTCGCCAAGGTCGAGGCCGAACTGGTCCGACGTGGCATCCGCCGCCCCAAATCCAAAGCCATCACCAGCGGGCGGACCTACGGAGGCCGGGCATTCACGCGCGGAGAAATCTACAAACTCCTTTCCAATCCCGTTTACGTCGGTGAGATCGGGCATAAGGGGCAACGCTTCGACGGCCAGCATCCGGCAATCATCGACTCGAAGACCTGGGCGCTGGCTCGGACGCGTCTGGCCACCAATACTCACGCCCGTTACATTCAGCTCGGCGCGAAAGACCCGAGTTTATTGGCGGGACTTCTTTTTGATGACACCGGCACCCGACTGACGCCGACCCACACCAACCGGCAAGGGAAACGCTACCGCTACTATGCGAAGCCATCATCTCAGCCGCACAAGCGTGGTCGTCCGCGCGAAACGAATCGCGGCTGGCGGATTCCCGCACCCGAGATTGAGAAGGCGACTATCGATCTCCTCGTCAAGCAGTTGACTGACCAGCAGTGGGTTCTCAAGACCTGCGGCGCGGGTGACGGGACGATCAGGGCAAGCCGGACTGTCATCGCCAAGGCTAAAGACCTGGCTGCTCGACTTAGCTCGGAAAGCAGGGGACCGCTGCGCGAGCTGCTGCTGATGCTGCTGTCTCGGGTCACGCTCTCCGAATCGGAGATCCGCGTTGATATTCGGAAGAAAGGCCTTGCGTCGGGTCTTGGATATGTTGAAGCGACTCGCGCCGGCAGCGTCGAAGCGCCCGACTGGTTAGATCTGGATTTTGAAATGCCTTACAGCTCCGGTGATCAGGCCGCGATTACAGTAGTTTTGCCGATCAAATTGCGCCGTCGGGGGTTAGAGACAAAGCTCATTCTGGATATGCCCGGCGGTGAGCAACCAGGAGAGCCGGATCCGGCTCTGGTCAAGATGGTCGCGAACGCTCATCAATGGTGGGAGGACTTGGTCGCGGGTCGGTTTCCGACCATGCGCGCGCTCGCCCAGGCGTATTCAAAGGATGAGCGTTACGTCGCGCGGGTTCTTCAGCTTGCTTTCTGTGCGCCAGCAATCGTGGACGCGATCTTGGCTGGCAGGCATCCCGTTGAATTGACAGTTCAGGAACTGATCACCCTGTCGGAGCTGCCTCGCAGTTGGGTACAGCAAAAGAGACTGCTCACTGGCTCGTCGGGCTCATAACCCGAGAGTCGCTGATTCCAATCCAGCACCCGCAACCAAATAAAATGCCAGTTTTTCAGCGCTTTTGAAAGCCGCCTTCGGGGCGGCTTTCGCATTTGTGGCCCGGGTCGCCACCGAGGCAACGCATGAATCACTAAGCCGGCGTGCAAGAATTAATTCCGCTCCGCGTGACGTCTTGCTGAGAACAGCGCAGTAGCAATTGTCAGATGTAACGTGGTGTCGCACCCACAACTCGCGGTAGTCCAACCCGATGTTCCGCTGTAAGGTCGTCAAAAAGAGAAAAAGGCGAACAGTCGTACGTCGGCTGCTGACTTATTGTGGCTTGAGACTGGAAGCACTCGCGGCATTGAATTGCGCATGCTGAAACTCAGCATCAGGCAACCGGACCGCCAAATTGCGCAACGGAGAATTCGCAAATTTTCGGCGACGAACTCCGCGAAAAGTCTCTCCGAAAGGGGGTCAGTGGAGAATGCCGCAGCGCAAATCTCTCAATGAATTCCGGGGCTTTGCGGCGACTGATTAAAGGTCAAAAAGTCGTTCAATATCAGATACTTATGCGTGGCGGAGGGAGAGGAACCGGGATCCAACCTTCTCTACTCTAGGGCAACATAGTCGATTGTGCTATTATAAATTAGCGCCATGCTGTTTCAGTAATTGCGCTCCGTATCCGGCAGCCCCGCTTGGCCAATCGGTGCTCATATGCTGCACCCCGGCCATGATGTTTCGGTATTGCCTTTCCATTGAATTACCTCGGTACACCATCGAGGCACCAGAGGCGTGATAAATTCGTACCGTCGCTGCAAGGACGAGCTGGACAGCGAACGCAAAGTTACATCTGATCTGGTGATTGCCGCCCGCAGCGAGATCTTCGCCGCCGTCTAGGCGGCGAGTCGCATCGCGTGCGGTGGTAAGATACAGCATTTCAGCCGCATTGATTTCGGACGCCGCCTGGCCCGCAAGTATCTGAACTCCCTCTTTTTGGGCGGCGCCCTTGGGACCGCCTCGGCGCGCTGTAAACGCAAGCCAGTCTTCCAACAAGCCTTGTGCCATGCCAGTCACCAGCGCGGCAAAGCCAGCCGACGTATAGCCATAACGGGGAGCTTTATACAGCGGTGCTATATTGGTTTCCGTCCCAAGCCCTTTGCCCGCCAATGCAAGCGAAAACTTCATGGTGCGGTGCTCGGGCACGAAAATCTCGTTGATCTGGAAGCTTTTCGAACCAGTCCCCTCGAGTCCATTTACATGCCAATCATCGATGACGGTGCCTTCGCCCTTAGGCACTAGGAAATGTATAACCTCTCCGGAGCCCTCCACCATGCCGCCACAGACCACCCAATGCGCATAATCGATGCCGCTAGAAAAACCATGACGTCCTGAGCAAACGAACCCTCCTTTCGAGGGTTGCACTCGCGCCACAGGCGCGAAACTTGATGAGATCAACGTATCTTTGTCATCAGCCCATACGTCGTCTTGAACCTTCTTTGAGAACGTACCGAGCATCCAAGCGTGATCGGCGTATACGTGATAAACCCACGCTTGTGACCCGCAAACGGGCGCGAAAAGTTTAATAACTTCGCATACAACATCTCTGCCGAGTTCATAACCTCCGTAACGCCTAGGCTGCATCAACCGTATTAGCCCAGAATCTTTCAGCTCTTGGATTGTCTCTTCTGGCACAATCCTCTCGAACATGCATCGCTCTGCGCGCTCACGAATTCCAGATACGAGCTCGCCGGCAAGAGCCAGAGCATCTTCGCGCGCAAATTGACGTGGGGGTATGCATTTGATGGCAGTCATCTTGGCTATTCCATGAAGTCGACCGGTGGCATAATGCCCCAAAGATTCACTGCGCGCGGGTCGCGCGGCCATCGCTTCGGTTTGTGCGGACGGCCCGCGTGCCAAGGACGGGGCTCGAAAACGCCAATCGCCTCGTCCGGCATAAGATCGAGCTGAGTGAAAAGCTCAACGATCTGACGATCCGGGTTGCGGTGATAAGTAAAGATATTATGCCCACGCACATGACGCCCGGGTCCCCAGATCAGTGGGTAATCGTGGTGCCCGAGAAAATCGCAAGCGGAAAAGATATGTGTTGCATCCTTTAACTCGAAAGCGATGTGATGCATTTTCGCGCGTGGGCTTTCTATGAAATTTACGGTGTGGTGGTCCGGTCCGCAGCGCAAGAAAAGGAAATAGTCTTCGATACGATCAGAGAGGCGGAAGCCAAGCGCCTTGCAATAGAAGTCTGCAAGGTTTTCAACTGCCGGCGCATTAAAGGCCACGTGCCCGAGCTTTAATGGAACGACCCCTTGTGTTTTGTAGGGTTGGGGTGACAGGACTTGTTGCCGGAAGACATTGATCGTCGTTCCCTTGGGGTCCTCAAAGCTGACGAATTCTGGAATCGAAGGCTCCGGATCGCTCATTCGTTTTGAGTTTACGCCAAATCTAGCGAGCTGGCGCTCGAATTCGGAGAGATCGTCTTGCGGAGAGATTTGGAGGGCCAGTGCGAGACAGCGTGCCTCGTCGCCGCGTCTCAGGATGACCGAATGATGATCGTTGACGCTCGAGAGATAAGCTGTGTTTGAATCTCGGTCTACCAACGTGAGACCCAAGATCTCTGAATAATACTCGACCTGCCGTTCGAGATCGGGTGTTTCGAAGCTGACGCTCGCGAGTCGTCGAACTTGGATCATTGGCTTCTCCTGGAAGTCTGCGCGCTGTAACGCCTTTGTGTAGGGTGTTCCCATCAAACGATCTTCCGCGTGCCACTAAATAAAATTGAGATATAACTTCCGTTACAAATTACGAATGGCTCCGGGTCGGTTGTTCGCCGGCGCTGGGGACCTCTCGACGGACTGGTTTAATTGTGACAAAAGTCCATTTGAGGGTTAGTCGCAACTGGATCGGCCAACTGAGGAAGGTTTCAGGATCTGGGCGCTCAAGACTTTGCCAAGGCATCGGTACTGGGCCGCAAACCCCTCGGCGCACATATGCGTTCGCGCAAAGCCGCCGCGATGGGTGATCGTGAAGCTAACAAGGCGGACAAGCGCGAGCGCATCGGACTCGCTGCGTGAGCTCTTTTTAGCAGGGCCGGCTACAATCGCACTATCGTGTGTCAGATCGCGCAGAAAGCTGGCGTCGCAATTGGTACCTTGTCGCCTTATCCAAAAGACAAGAGCGATCTTGTTCTGCTGACTTTCAACGATGAGATTTCGGAACTGATTGATGACGCCCAGGGCCCTATGCGTGATGATGTCGGGCTTATCAACAATCTGATTGCTTATTTTGACGTCTTCTACACCGCCTTTGGAAACAACCCGAATCTGGCGCAGTCTTTCCTGCAGTTGAAGTTCTTCGCGAACGAAATGCATACTGTTGGGCTTATTCAGAACCATGAGAAAATGATCGCGGGCCTTTGCAAGCTTGTGGACCTTGGAAAGGGTCAGAGGCGGCTGAGCGCGGACGAGCAATCTGAGTTGATCGTTCAGTCGGTCTTCTTTGTTTACGTGGGCGCCACTCGCTTGTGGATCGCGCAAGCAAAACCGAACATCCAGGCCGGCCTTTCCGATCTTCGAAAATTGCTGCGCTTGCAGGCGAACGGCTACAAGTACGATCCCCGCCTTGAGGCGACGAAAATGTCGGTCGATATAACGACAGCACTCAGCGCGCCTCGTTGTCAAATCCGCAGCTAAAGAGAGCAAACTCACTTCTTCGGCGCCGCTTGTTTGTGGGCTTCCGCCTCGAAAACGAGTTCAAGCCGACGCTCCTCGAAACGCCATTTCCCATCGTCGCCTTTTACATAGGTGTCGTGTGCATCGGCCAGCGCGACCGGGTTGGGCAAGCCGCCGGGGCCGTCGTGGCGGAAAAGCATGATCATTAGCTCACCTTGGACGCGATTGGGTCCGAGCGCGCTAAGCCGGAGATTGCTGCACACGTGACGCGCGATGCGGTCTTTCATTTGAGCACGGCCTGCACCGTAACGAGTGATGGCCTCGCGGCCGACATTGTTCAAACTGATGCCAGTCAGCCGGCCGGTTTCTACATAGAGGTCGGCCAGTCGGTCCGATTGATGATGGTCAATCAACCAAGCATGCTCATAAATGAGATCCTCGATATCGCTCCGTGTTTGGGCGTCGACAGTTGACCTCATGCTCATTGTTTTCTCCGTTATGCTAGATGGGTTTAGCCCTGGGATGGATCACGAATGCCCCGGGTCCGCGAAGCGATAGTCCGCCATCGACGGAGAGCACGGTTCCAGTAGCAAGACGGGAGCCACTTGCAGATGCCAAGAAGACGTAAGCTTCTGCGTAATCCGCGGGCGACGCGAGAGATTGTAACGGAAGCGTATCGGCGGTAGGTGCAGTAGAACTCTTGTTCTGTCGAAGACTTTCCAGGCCCCGCAACTCCGTCGGCGCGTAACCCGGCGCCACCGCATTAACGCGGATATCGGGCGCGAGTTCATATGCGAGCTGGCGGGTCAATCCGGTAATCGCATGCTTGGCAGAGACATAGAGCGTGCCGCCGAAGCCACAATGCTCTCCCGACACGGAGCCCGTGAAGATAATGCATCCACGTGTCGCCAACAGAGCCGGTAATGCCGCGAGTGCACCAAGCATGTATCCCTTCACGTTAATGGCGAACAACTCATCGAATGCTTTGTCCAGTTCGTCCCCGTCGAATGCTGTGAATGGCCTACGGTTATCGTAAATACCTGCATTTCCGACGAAGATGTCAAGTTTCCCGAAACGATTGAGCGCGGCCTCTACGGCTTTTCGATTGTCGGATGGTGAGCGCACGTCGCCGATAACCGACGCAAAGCAATCAATTTTTCCACTTAATGCAAGCGAATCGCATTTCTCTCGATCCAGCACTACAACGTGTGCGCCTTCTGTAAGAAACCGCTCAGCGACCGCATTGCCGATTCCGGTCGCGCCACCGGTAATCAATGCTACCTTCTTCTCCAGCTGACCTATCATCGATTCAGTCTGCGCCGCGGTCACAACATGATCGACAAGTTCGGCAGCGGCAGGCTCGTGTGATCGAGGAAGACCGTTCGGCGCGCAAGTTTTAGCGCGCCATCACGATCCGCTACCTCATCATGCCGCTCGGCTGAGACAATGACTTGCTCGAGGTCGCGGGCCCAAAAATAAAGAAGGTTACTCTTGACCGAGATACGATCGGCAGCCGTTCGATGCACACGAATGTTGTTGACATGTCGTCGCGCGCGCGAAGGTGGAAACTCTGACCACCCCCCCGCGCCGAACCGCTTCATGCGGGCTTCCAGCGAGCCGAAATGCTCGACCATGTGAAAGGCATCGGCGCTGAAAGACCGAGCAAGATCGTCCTGGGCACGAGTCGTTCGGATCGGAATTCGATAGTCGATATCGTCCGTCAGGAGCGTAAGCCATTCGAGCAACTTGAAGTCGTCGAGAAACTCCGCTTCCTGGAACAAGAACATTTCGACGCGGAGACGGTCTTGCAATTGTGCAAGAATTTCGTTCTGAACCATGATGTTTCCGATCAGTCCGCACGACCTGACATGGCGCGACTCCAATGCCTCCAAAACGTGCGCTGCACGCCTTCCTCGAGATTGGAGTCATAGACAATTCCGGGGCCCGGCCAGTCGCTAATGACTCTAGCTTCACTCATTCCTTCGAGGCCCATTTCATAATTTAAATTCACCTTTTGCCGCTTTGCGAATTGGCCCTTCGCGGCTCGGGACACGCCGGCCCAAGCAATGGAATCGTCCTGCTCGAAATTCCCTGACGGACTAAAACTGGCCACTGCGACCCGGTATGCGTGTTCCTTATAAGAGGCCGATGCGGTCCTCGGCACCAATACCCAGCTCCAGGCTTCGAGTTTCCCCGGTCCCCGCGGCTTCCATTGCCGCAAGCTGAAATAGGCCGCGCCTTCGCGATTTGGAGAATCTTTGGCGAAAATATGAATGAGCGAAAGATTCGGGAAAATCGTGCCGGTGTAGACGACGGACCTCTTCGCAAGATCGAATTGCTCCTGGGACAGGTTCTTAGCGCTAAAGTGACGATAAACCTCCTCCGGATAGCCCCAGAAATAAGTTTCGCCTGGATCCTTGCGACGAATGCTTGTGGTATGGCCGTTGCATTCGGTCACGTGGAGATCGTTCTTGCCTCCGCTCGCTCCCGCCGCTGCCACTGTAGACAGGCCGACGCGGATGATGGATTGATGCAGCGTCTGTGTGTGATAGCTATCGCCAGCGAAGTTGTCGGAGCCCGACTTCCAGTCTGCGTCGATAAACCACCGATGTGGTTCGCCGATGACCTCCATGCCTTCTGGACATGTCGCGAGGTTCAAATCAAGGTACCAGCGATAGTCGCCGAGATGTTCTGCCAGAGGCCTCACGTCAGGGTTTATTGACGCGAATATTAGGCCGCGATGCTGTTCCATGCGCGGCGCCGGCAGAAGCCCCCACTTTTCGACGTCGAGAGCTTTGTAGGCAGTGCGGATATTCGGAACGCCGGAAAGCTCTCCCGTGTTCTTGTACATCCAGCCGTGATACGGGCAAAAAAATGATTTCGCATTTCCCTTGTCGGCGAGACATACGCGTGCGCCGCGATGGCGACAGCTATCGAATAGAACACGGATGGCTCCATCATCTCCGCGCACAACGATAAAGGGATCGTCACCGATCGAACGTGCCACGTAATCCCCCGGATTGGGAATTTCGCTTTCGTGCGCCATGAAGATCCAGTTCGAACCGAAAATGCGCTCGAGTTCTAGCTGATGCAGCTCTTGGCTATTGAAAATCCACAGCGGAAGTGAACCCGACTCGACTTGCTTCTCAATGTTAGCGAGTTGATCGTTGGTAATCACAGGTCGCTTATCGAAGCTTGGTTCTGCCAGATTGTGCATTGTCATCGTTGGGCTCGCTCCCTTGTCGATCTTAGACCGGACGATTTGATCTTGGAGGCGCATTTCGCAGCGCATCGATGAGGCCTCGATTGACATGCTAGCGAAATTAGTGAACATGTCCAGAAATAATTGGCTCCGCCTTTTGCCGGCGCGGTGGTCCACAATCAGGGAGCGACGATGCTCGCAGCGACAGATTTTCGCGGCCTATATGCAATCATACCGACCCCGGCGCGCGAAGGCGCGAACAGGTTTGGCGCCAAAGACACGGTCGATGTGACCGAAACCGCGCGCCTTGTCGACGCTCTTATTAGTGATGGCGCGTCCGGGCTGATAACGACAGGAACCACCGGTGAATGTGCGACGCTTTCAGATGCCGATTATCGGACGTTTGTCACATGCGTGCTTGAGACAGTGGACAAGCGCGTGCCTACATTCATTGGCACCACTGCGCTAGGAGCCCATCAGGTCGCCGCGCGAATGGATTTTGTGAAAGAGCAGGGCGCAGATGGGACCTTGCTGGGGTTGCCGATGTGGCAACCTGTTACAACCGGCATGGCAGTCGAATATTATCGCGGCGCATCGGAATATCGTCCCGATCTCGCGATCATGGTCTATGCTAATTCGCGCGCTTTCCGTTACTCGTTTCCGGTCGAATTTTGGGAAGGAGTCGCGGCCAAGGCAAAGACTGCCACCAGCGCTAAGGTTTCGCGTCCGGCCGGCTTGAAGGAACTGCTTGAACTGACGGGTAAGAAGATCAACTTCATGCCCATCGATATGCTGGTGGGGGAGTTTCATTCCATCTCACCCGAAACCACTACTGCTTGCTGGGCAACCGCGGCTGCGATGGGTCCGCAACCCTGCATCGCGGTCATGAACGCCGTATTGAGTAATGATTGCGAAGCGATAGCGGTTCGGTCAAAGGAGATTGCTTGGGCGAATGAACCTGTGAAGGATATTTTGGCCAATCCTGAGGTTTTTGCCCAGATCAATATTCAGCTGGAGAAGATTCGCATCGAGGCGGCCGGGTATTGCCGGCCGGGCCCGACGCGCGCGCCTTATGATGAAATGCCCGCGCAATATGCGGAAGCCTGTCGCGAATGCGGCAGGCGTTGGGCCAGTTTGTGTGCGGAGCAAAAGACAGACAAACGTGCAATTACTAACTAAATCAGAAGTGCTACAGGGAGGAAGATATGAAGCAAGTCTCAGGGCTGCGCCTTAAGCTCACCGCGCATGGGTTTTCAACGCTACTAATCGTGTCGGCGTTGTGCACCGGCGTAGCGTCGGCGCAAGACGCGATCCGAATCGGAATGCTGTTGCCGATGTCCGGTGGTCCGTTCATTCCAGTTGGCGCCGATGTTTCCGACGGATTCGAGCTTGCCATTCAGGAAAGCGGCGGACAGATAGCGGGCCGAAAGATTGTGATCTTGAGGGAAGACACAAATCACAAGCCAGACATCGCGCAAGCGAAGGCCAAGAAGCTGATGTTCGATGACAAGGCCGATTTTCTGGTGGGCCCAATCGGCGCCAGCGAGCTGACCGCGCTGGGCAGCTTCGCAAATCAGACTAAGACCCCTCTCATTATCCCGAATTCCGGCGACAACGGTGTTACCGGAAGCCGATGTACGCCCTGGGTGCTGCGAACGTCGTTCTCCAACGACCAGATTGTTCGCAATATGGGTCCGTGGTTGTTGAAAAACGGCTACAAGCGCGTAGCGTTCATCGCCTTTGATTACAGTGCCGGCCGCGAAATCATCGAAGGTGTCAAGAAACCGTTTGTTGCGGGGGGCGGAACAGTCGTCAGCGAGCAGTACGCACCATTCGGCCCAATCAGCGACTTTGGTCCATATTTGACGAAAATCAAAGATGAGAAGCCGGACGCGGTATTCGCGTTTATCCCGGGTTCACCGGGCGTTGCGTTTGTTAAGCAGTACAATGAATTCGGATTGAAAGCCTCGATCCCGCTGACCGTCGGCGGCTGGGTCATCTCGCCGCAGAATCTGCCGGCAATCGGCGACGCCGCTGCGGGTATCGTCGGAATTTTGAATTATGTTCCCTCGATAGATAATGCCGAGAACAAGTCGTTCCGTCAGAAGTTTGAATCGAAATTCAATCGGCCGGTTTCAGAATACGCTGCGCAAGGCTACGACACCGGTAAGTTGATTTATGCAGCGCTGCAAGCCACGGGCGGAAAAGTCGATGATAAGGCCGCCTTTATCAAGGCCATGCTCGCAGCGAACATCAACGGCACGCGTGGTCCGCTGAGAATTGATCCGAAAACCAACAATATCATTCAGGACATCTATATCTTCAAGGCGGAAAAGTTGCAGGATAAGATTGAGTTTGTGATCCTGGATCGCTTTCGTGACGTCCAGGACGCTCCGAACGGCTGCAGTCTCTGAGGTAACGTGTAGTTCGTCACTTGCGTCTCGCACGGCACGCGCTGACATTTCAGCGCGTACCGTGCGCGCCAGTCGGCTTGCGAGTACCTTGATCGCGGAATTGGTCAATCCGCTTTTTGCAAGTACATTCAGAGATCAATCGAGATGCTACTGATCCAGCTCCTCAACGGCATGCAATATGCGATGTTGCTCTTCATGCTGGCCGTTGGCTTGTCGGTTGTTTTCGGCCTGATGAATTTCGTCAACCTCGCCCATGGCACGCTCTACATGATCGGTGCCTTTGTGGGCTTCTCAACAGTTCGCCATACCGGTTCTTTCTGGCTGGCGCTCATCGTCGGTCCAGCAGTGGCGGCAATGATTGGAGCCGCCTTCTACGCGACGTTCCTCAGTCACATGCAGCGGCAGGGGCCGATGAAGCAGGTACTGGTAACGTTCGGCTTGATCTTTGTTGGGCTTGATTTCGTTCGTATGATCTGGGGAGACAACCCGCAGAGCATTGCGCCGCCGGATGTGCTGTCCGGAAGCGTCACAGTTTTTGGTGAGTCCTACCCGCTATATCGGTTGTTCATCATCGGCCTTGGGATGCTGCTGTTCGTCGTGCTTTATTGGCTTTTGGAAAGAACACGATTAGGAGCAGTAATTCGGGCTGGCGTCGACGATCGAGTTATGGCTGCGGCGCTGGGAATCGATATCGATCGAGCGTTCTTCGTCGTATTCTGTCTGGGCTGCGCGCTGGCAGGCCTAGCAGGTGTCGTGGCTGCGCCACTCCTACAAATATACTCCGGGATGGATATGTCCATCATTATCCCGACACTGATTGTGGTCGTAGTTGGCGGGCCCGGCAGCCTTATCGGGGCGTTCTGTGGTGCGCTGCTGATTGGAATGGCCGAGACGTTCGGCGTTGTTTTCTTCCCGACCTTCTCAAGCTTTATGATCTACGCGCTACTAGCAGCCGTACTCATAGTTAGGCCTGGCGGGCTAGTCTCCCTGAGATATTCTCGATGAACCTGTCGAACCGCCACAAGCGCGATTGTGCTGCGACACTTCTTTTGGTTATTGCGTTGTCAGCTTGGTGGTTTGCCGGATACAGCGGCCAAGATTTGCTCGGCGAGATTGCCGTCCTTGCGATCTTCGCAATGAGTCTGGACTTTATTGTGGGATATGCCGGATTGGTGTCCCTGGGGCACGCGCTTTATTTCGGTCTCGCCGCATATGTTACAGCCGGCCTTACCGTGCATTTGCACTGGCCACCAAGCGCCGCGATCGTGGCGGCTATCGGTGCTGCGACTGCGGCGGCGGCTGTGACCGGAAGTTTGGTTGTCAAGTTAAGCGGCATTTTCTTCATCATGGTGACGCTTGCATTTGGTCAGATGGGCTGGGCTTACTTTTTACGGTCTCCCATATTTGGTGGGTTCTCTGGAATGTCAGGCATTCCTCACCTCGATCTCAGCGCTATTGGTCTTTCGCTTATCAATCCGTCGCACTTTTCGTTGTTTGCAATCGCAATCAGCCTTCTCGTCTATCTGTTGCTTTCACGCCTCGTCGATTCACCGTTCGGGCAGATGCTGGTGGCAATTCACGAGAACGAATCGCGCGCCCGCGCGTTGGGCCTTCCGGTGCTGCGCTACAAGTTTGCCGCCTTTGTCATTTCAGGCACGCTGGCTGGTCTAGCGGGAACACTAGCGGCGCAGCGCGTGCAATTCGTCTCACCCGATCTTGCGGTCTGGACCACTTCTGGAGAAGCATTGATCATGGTGATCGTCGGGGGTGCCGGTACGCTTGTGGGTCCGGTAGTCGGTGCTGTCATTTGGGTTATGCTGCGGCATACACTATCCGCGATGACAGCCTATTGGATGCTTGCATTGGGAATCGTTTTCATTGCCGTGGTGCTATTCACACAGAACGGCGTTTACGGCCTAGTAAATAGGCTGCTGCGGATTCGGAAAAATGCTTGAGGCGTGTAGTCTCAACAAGTCGTTCGGCGCGCTGCGGGTCACTCGTGATGTGACTTTCACGGTTCCAGCAGGTGCCCGCTATGGGATCGTGGGTCCCAACGGATCTGGCAAGACCACCTTGTTCAATCTCCTGACCGGCGAAACCAGAGCGGATGCAGGGCGGGTGGTTCTGGACGGCCAAGACATCACGGGCCTCAGTCCGGATCGCCGCGCACGGCTCGGCCTGACGCGCAGTTTCCAGAAGAATAACCTGTTTGGCAATCTCACGGCATGGGAAAACCTCGCAATTGCACTGACGATCCGAAACGATGTTGGCCGCAAATTCTGGACGCGTTTCCCGAGTCCGGCTGGTCTTAAGGGCCAAATCGAACGGCTGGCGGAGCGGCTCGGACTCACGGCGGTGCTCCACCGTCCGGCTGGCACCTTACCTTACGGCACGCAGCGGCAGCTTGAGTTAGGCCTCGCTCTCGCAATCGTTCCAAAAGTCCTGCTTCTTGACGAGCCGACGGCAGGCATGAGCCCGGACGAAACCCAAGCGATGACCGCGCTAATTACAAGCCTACCACGGGAAACGACCCTAGTGATAATCGAGCATGATATGGCAGTCCTACATGAGATTGCCGAGCGCATGATCGTGCTTGATTACGGCAGCATTCTTATCGAAGGCACGCCGCAGGAGGTGCGGCAGTCTGAAATCGTTCGAGAACGCTACTTTGGAGCCCGGGCTCGATGAGCGAAAGCATCCTTTCGATCACCGACCTCCATGTCCGGTACGGCGGTATACACGCGTTGCAGGGTGTTACTTTTGACGTTCCGACGAATGCTGTGGTCGCATTACTCGGGCGGAATGGGGCCGGCAAATCTACAACGCTAAAAGCAATCATGGGTATCGGCCCAAACGTCGATGGTTCGATCCGCTTCGACGGACGGGTCATTACGAATGAAAAGTCCTACAGGATTGCACAGTCCGGCATCGCATACGTGCCTGAAACTCGCGGCGTGTTCCCTTCGCTTTCTGTGCGAGAGAATTTGATGATCGCTGCAAGGCGGGAGTCGGCGCAAGACCCCTACGGCCCAACATGGACGCTCGAACGTGTATTCGAGTTATTTCCGCGCCTGGCGGAGCGCTTGGGCAATGGGGGTTCTCAATTGTCTGGCGGAGAGCAGCAGATGCTATCGATTGCGCGCGCACTGATGACCAATCCCAGGCTCCTTCTCTTAGATGAGCCCACGGAGGGCTTGGCACCAATTGTCATCGATCAGCTGGAACTTGCTCTGCAGCGCTTGAGAACTGCCGGTCTTTCGATTCTTCTCGTCGAGCAGAACCTCAGTGTCGCGCTGGCGCTTGCTGACGACGCGCTCGTCCTAGGCAAGGGGCGTTTACGCTGGAGCGGGCCCGTCGGTGATTTTGAAAAAGCAGCAGACATAAAGAATGAATGGCTGTCTGTTTGATTATCAAACACCCCCATTGAAGCGTGGACCAAAGCAATGGTTGAATGGCGAAGAGCGTGCGGACGAAACGATGTTAAGGAAGATGCGCCTTTGGGCATTGAGATCGACGGGAAGCCGATTGGCATTTTTTACACGGAAGGTGAATTCTTCGCCATTGATGACGTGTGCTCCCATGAGTTCGCGCTGCTCTCGGGCGGCTATCAAGAGGGTGACACAATTGAATGCCCGCTACATCAAGCCATTTTCAATATAAGGACCGGTGAACATCTCACAGAACCTGCAACGTGCGGTGTCAAGACCTATCCAATAAAAGTCGAAGGTGAAGACATTTTTGTAGATGTAAGTGAGACCAAATAGAAAGTTACATTCAATAGGTCATTGCGAACAGGAGTGACAAAACGATGCCGACACAAAATAGCGCGTAAAAGATTGACTTGACGCGGGTGCTTCTGCGGATCGATTCAGGGGTTCCGTCGCGGAGGGCTTGCTCGGCGACGACACCTACGGTGTCGGTGCTCGCCAAGGGCAAGACTGCCGTTTGGTGGCGGCGCTCCACTTGCACACGAACTGGGCGAGGAACTCGGCGGCTCTGGATGGTTTGGATCGGTTGGGCCCCGCGAACTGCTCCGGTCGATCATCGAGATCTATTCGACCCTGAAGGACGGATACTCGAAAAAGCGGAACAGCAATTGCTCGCACAGAGCGGACTTGACTCTGCGGACAAGGATCACAGCAGTTCAAGGCGCGACTGTATCGTCGGTCGACCATTGGCAGAGGTCGCCTGCGGCTTGGACTGGTTAAGGGAGCGCGATGCTAGTCCGAGCTTACGGTTTTCACGGTGCATCGAGAAAGTGTTAAATCGGATTCAGGCGGAAACCATGAGTTACATCACAAAAGCTGACCGAATGCTGATTGGTGGCGAACTGGTCGAGAGCGCCAGCGGGGCGTGGGATGAATCCCTAAATCCGGCGGATGAGTCGGTCATCGGTCGTGTTCCTGCGGGCACCAAGGCCGATGTTGATCGCGCTGTTGCCGCCGCTCAGGCGGCTTGGCCGGCATGGGCCGAGAAGTCGCCGAAGGAACGCGGCGAAATCATGCGAATTTTCGGAGAGAAAATCCGGGAACGCGCCGCGGAGATACTGAAGGTGGAGGTCGCCGATACCGGTAATACCATCACGCCGATGCGGGGCGATGTTGGACATGCCGTCGACAGTCTCAATTACTATGCCGGTATCGCCCATGAGCTTAAAGGTGAGACGATTCCTGCGACACCGAACCATCTACATCTCACGGTGCGGGAGCCCTACGGAGTTGTGGCGCGTATCGTTCCCTTCAACCATCCGCTGATGTTCGCGGTCGCGCGGACCGCTGCCGCCCTGGCGTCGGGAAACGCTGTGATCGTGAAGCCGCCCGAGACCAGTCCTTTGTCTGCAATGGTTCTCGCGGAAGTCGCCAAGGAGGCTCTGCCTGCTGGTGTATTCAATATTCTGACTGGAGCGGGTACGACAGTGGGCGATGCCATGGTGCGTCACCCGCAGATCAAGCGGATCGCGTTCATCGGATCGATAGGGACGGGACTTGCGATCCAGCGGGCGGCTGCTGAAGTCTGTGTCAAGCACGTCACTCTTGAACTGGGCGGAAAGAACCCAATGATCGTTTTCCCTGACAACGATCCGGACGAAATCGCAAGAGCTGCCGTGAAGGGCATGAACTTCACATGGCAGGGCCAATCTTGCGGCTCAACCAGCCGCCTCCTGATTCACGATGACATCTATGATGTCGTGCTGGAGCGGGTCACTGGTATAGTGGCGCAGTTGCGTGTCGGTGATCCGATGCGCGACGACAGCGACATGGGACCGCTGAACTCGGCCGGGCAATATCGCAAGGTGATGGGCTATATCGAGAGCGGCCGCCAGGAGGGCGCTCGGCTCACGACCGGCGGCTATCGGCCGGACGGGCAGCTTTTCAAAAAAGGCTACTGGGTACGCCCGACCGTCTTTGCCGATGTCGATCCGAAGATGCTAATCTGGCGCGAAGAAATATTCGGTCCTGTGCTGGCGGCGAGCCGCTGGAAGTCGCTCGACGAGGCAGTCGCGCTTGCAAATGGCGTGGAATACGGGTTAACGGCCGCGATCTGGACCCGGGACATCAAAAATGCGTTGAACACTGCGCGACGCATCAATGCCGGCCACATCTGGATCAACGGCGTTGGACCGCACTATCTCGGTGTTCCATATGGGGGCATGAAAAATAGCGGCGTAGGACGCGAAGAAGGCATCGAGGAGATGCTGAGTTATACCGAAACAAAAGTGCTCAATATCGTCCTTTGAGCAAGTCGTGGAGATTGAGGAGTTTTCTTTGACGCGGCCCTACGATCTCGACGAAGCTAGTCTTTGGGGTTTCGGATTTACCGAGCCGCTGCCCAGCCCCACTTTGATTTCCGATCTTGTCGTTGCAAATCACGTTCTGTTCGATCAGGGCGTGGTCGACGCTTTTGGTCACGTCAGTGCCCGTCATGACAAGCGTCCGGACCGCTTTCTTCTGGCACGGAACATGGCGCCTGCTCAGGTGACCGCGGCGGACATACTTGAATTTACGCTAGATGGCGAGGCAATCAACGGTGCAGGTCAGAAGGTTTATTTGGAGCGATTTATCCATGGTGAGCTGTTCCGTGCGAGAGCGGATTTGAATGCCGTCGTCCACAGTCACTCGCACTCGATCCTGCCGCTGACCGTTTCCAGGACGACGCGATTACGGCCCGTGTTTCACATGGCAGGTTTCATCGGAAGTCAGGCGCCGCTCTTCGAAATACGGGATTACGGTGGCCCGGATACGGACTTGCTGATCAGTGACAGAAAGCTCGGGCGGGCGCTCGCCGGCTGCTGCGGCAACAGCAATATTGTCTTGATGCGCGGTCATGGGTCGACCGTGGTCGCCAATTCTATTCCGCTCGCGGTATACAGAGCGGTCTACGCGGAGCTCAACGCTCGTTACCAATGCGAGGCGTTAAGTCTTGGTGAGATAGAATACCTTACGGACGAAGAGGCCGCGGCATGCGTCAGGAATATTGAGGCGCAGTGGCACCGACCTTGGGCTTTGTGGAAGGCGCAGGCGGCAGCGCGTCGTCGATCTACCTAACGGTCAAACTGTTTCTCGCTTGGCCAAGATGAAGCCGGAGGAGTTTTAAAACTCGATGCGGCGCGCATCGCCTACTTTGTGTTCCCGCAATCTGCGGGCGGATCCTCGGCAACTGCCTGGGGGCTGCGCGCCCGCCACGTTTCTCCACCGATGAACATTAAATGAAACGACAATACCCTCGCGGCAGAGGAATCGCGCTGCGGGATGCAGGCTTCGGAGATAGTTGTGGACGGCAAGCGCGTTTCGCCTTTCTGTTGTCGGCCGTGTGAACGTTAGATAAGAATTGAGATCATTTCCAACCTGGCAATCCATTGTGAAAGAAAAAAGTGACTAGGAGCCACATGATAGTTCGAACAAGTCCGAGAGAGCTGAAGAAGGCGGAGAAGCGAGATCGAATCAGGCTGGCGGCGCTTGGACTCTTTGCTCAGCTCGGTTACGAAGCGACCACCATGCGTGATGTCGCGCGCAGGGCAAGAGTTGGTCTCGGTACGTTGTCCCTCTATGCAAGGGATAAGCGCGACCTTATCTTGCTGGTTTTCAACGACCTGATTGATGATCTCACGACGGAAGCAATCGAAGCTGCGTGGCGCGATCGCGATGCGGATCTTCTAAAAAAGTTGCTTTCGTTCTTCGGTGCTTACTATGCCGAATGGCACCGCAATCCCACGCTTGCTCGTGTTTTTTTGCAATTAAATTATTATTCGAGTGGAATGCATGGGGAAACCTATCAGGCAATTAGAATTCGTGTAGCGAGATCCATCGAAACAATGGTGCAGCATGCAATTAGCGTCGGAGAAATCGCAAAGTGCGAGGATACGGATTTAATCGCCCGCCATTTCTTTTACGTTTTCTCTGCCTCGGCCCGTTGGTGGATAGCGGAGGCTTCACCCGATCTGAAGGGGGGCTTGGATGAGCTTTCGCGGCTGCTCAGCATTCAGATTGCTGGTTTAAAACATTCGCGTGTTGATAATTCAGCTGCGCGTCGAAGAAAGAGCGTGCGCCGCAACCGGCATTCCAAAGGCAATGAGAGTAGCGTAGGATCCAAAATAGCAAGGAAATAAGATAACATGGTGGGCGTGCGTCATTCCGTACCCACAACGTGCTGTTAATGCTGAGGACCTGGCCGCTGGAGGGCCTTTTTGCCCGCGCGCCCGAGGAGATGAACGAAGACGTGACGAAACGCATGGGCGCCAAATTACTAGCGTCGATCCGGACGATCTTTAGATTTATGGCTGTATTACGATCGCGTTGGAGCGGACCAGCCTTGCCCCGCCGCCGAAGCGTCGCAGCGCCGAGCACGAAGAGAAGATCCACTGACGTCCGACGAATGGGCCATCGCATCTTCTACCGAGATCGTTTCCGACAGGCTGTTGCCGAGCTGCCAAGTGAGCGACGTTCAGACCGGAAGGGCCGGATGAACCGTCGAAGCCGAACGGCACGAGGCCGTAGTCAGCGCTGTTATGACGCGAAGAAGCTACCCGAGCGGCCGAGCGTGAAGGTGGCGTCCGGAATCTTTCGGACATTTGATCAGGCGACGCTCCGGTATGCACGGTCTGCAGTTGATAGAGCGGGCGAAGGCGACGTCGCGGGAGACGCGGTCTAGCTTCGAGACGACTAGGCAGCACTTCGCGGACTTGGCTGCTGCCAGCGCTGCGCGAGCTGAGGCATCTATCGAGCACGTCGGCGCCCTTGCTGGACGGTTTCGACATGCTTGGCCGATGGTGATGCCTTTCAGCTTCGGCGAACCGCCCGATGGACGCCAGTTGAGCCTCGATCCCTCGGCCAGTGTGCTACCGGCGCTGTGCAGAGATCTATCTGTAAAACGTCCCTCAGTCGCCCTTGCCCGAATAGCTGCGACGCACATCTGCATACCACAAATTATATCGTGTCACGGTCGACGCGTTCTGGCGTTCGCCGGACCGCTTTCGATCGTAGGCGACCCAGCAGGATTCACCCGCGCGCATATCCGCCGTGTTGACGGGGCGGGCGAAGACAGGCGGTTGCGGAAGTTCGCGCGCGATCGGCGCCGGCGCCTCAACGTGCTTTGTGCAGCTGACGCAAGCGCTCAGGAGTAGCGATGCACTGATCGTCTTTCGGTAACGTGTCAATATAGTCTTTGAGCGCATCATTGGCCCTCTCTGCATTCGTCTTCTGCCGTTCAAGGTCGTCGATGGTCTTCAAGTCGTTCGCGCGTGCCGCCTTTTCGGCGGTCAGATCGATTGTCAGAGCCCTGATCCTCGTTTCGTAAGCCTTGCCTTCCCAGCGGGCGCGTTCTTTCAAGGTGGCGTGACGATCGATGGCGATGCCGCCGATGATGAGCGCGCCGACTATGCCAATGACCTTCATGGTCTGCGGCCCTACGTCGAACAGCATCGCAAGCCATGGCCCCACGACCCGGAGCACAGAAACGAACCCATTCGCGATCGCAATCATAGGACGCGCCCTCGTTGTAACCCTGCACTGTCGATTGCTCGGCGCGTTGAGCGCTGCGCCAGATGAAGAACGCCAGAAGACCGACACCGACGAGGTAATACTCGGCTGGGATGTCGCCGAGAAAATCCCTGATCGGCGTTACGTATTCTTTTGCGGTTTCGACGTGTTCGGACACGCCTTTGACCAGGCCGCCCACGAACGAGGTAGCGGCAAGCCACATCGCAGCGAGCTTCGACTTGCCGGCGGCCTCAACGGCTTCCACCTTTGGTGCCAAGTCCTTCGCGATCGCATTCGCACGACTCGCGGCGACAGGACGCGGTTTTGCGGTCGCGACCGCAACCAGCAGATCATCGTCGATCTGCGGCGTGGTTGGCAGGCCGTTGTCGTTACGGAAAGCGAGGATCGCCGCTTGCGTCTTGGCAAGGCCGTGCTCGCCGCCGTCGACTTCGCCGACTTCGTAATATCCGAGCGCGCGCAACCGGGTCTGCACATGGGCGATGGTTTCCGGGGTGGCCTCGGTAGGCGTGGTGCCAGGCGCTTCCGGTTCCAGTTCCGCCGGAGCGGACAACAGCGGTGCGACCTGCGCCTTGAGCCCCCGCTCGAACAGTTTGGCCTCGTTCTCACGCCGCGCGGCGAGACCTGAGCCCGGCCAGAGCCGCTTCATGTCGCGAAAATAGGCCGGGATCAGGTGGAAGTTCTCAGCCGCCATCGCTGCGCGAATGGCGCGCATCTCGCGGTATCGTCCCTGCGGGTCTCTGGAGGCCGGGATCGAATACGATGTGCCGCGGTTGAAGGTGAGCGAAACCAATGCACCGAAGCAATCCGGATGGAGCTTGTCAGTGTTGGGCAGAGCGCGCGCCGTCAGACGCTCAAATTTCGGGAGTTTCACGTCGTCGAATTGCTGCTTCGCGACGTCGAAGGGAATGTCGATCGACCCTGCGCGCCGGAGCTGGCTGACCAGGGCCTGCGCAGCTTTCCCGGTGACGCCGCAGCATGGAATGAGCGCTGAGATCATCGGGTTCGGAATGCGTCCCTGCCATTCACGCCGCAGTTCCGTCGCGGTGACGTAGCCCACATCGTAGCCGAGGCCGATCGTGACCCCAGATGAGTGACCCGGCCAAGTCGGGCCGCGATACTTCTTCTCATAGACCCGTGGGCTCGAAACTTCCTCTTTCAGGATCAGGTCGTAGGCAGCTTTGGAAATGTTCATCGTAAGCCTCGCTGCGGCACTCCCGGAATCAAAACGACCGCCCAAAAGGCGGCCGAGGTTCAACGGGCGAATGAGTTCCGGCGTTTAATCGGCGGACGAATGACGCTGGTCGATCACCCGATCGATCTTTCTTTCGATCTTGTCGAGGTGGCTCATGATCCGGACCTCGAGGTCCTTCATACTGGTTGCGGTGACGAAGCTCGTGGCAACCAGAAGCTTGTAGTTGGCGAGTTCATCTTTGATCTCGCGAAGGCCCTTGTCGACGGATTCTCGATCGTGGAAGCGAAGCCAGAAAAGCGCCCCGACCAGTGGGACACCAATGACAGTAATCCACCATTGAAGGTCCATGCGGGGCGTCTCCCTTGATTATATGTGATGCACGTGCGGGCGATACTCAGGGCATGCGGTGCATGCGTGATCGGCTGTCCAGTCAGCCGGCCTGCGGTTGCTTCAGATCGAGCTTGGTGGTCCAGCCGGACCGGGAATAGGAATGCTCGACGCCCTCGATCCGATAGGCGCCGTCGATACCGGGGCGCGTGCCTGTAAGAATGAAGAAACCGCCCGGCTTGGCCGCGGCGTTGCCGTCGATCGTGGCCGAGCCGCCGCCTTTCTCGCGTTCTGAATCCTTTGCGCCGTTGTTAGCCGAGCCCTGCGCTTCGGCGCGATCCGCGCGCGAGAAGCGGTCGCCCGTTGTGGCCCGGGCGCCCTGGTCCTGGATGTCGACCTCGAGGTCCTTCCACTTGGCCTCTTTCTGGTCGTACCAACGCGCCCGCGCGCGCCGGTGCCGCGGCCGCCCCATCGTCGGACTGATGTCCCATGACATGAGGTTGTCACCGTAACGCCCCGTGACGCTGCCCATAGCAAGGCCGGTCGCCGAGCCGCCGCCTTTGGCGGCGAGAATGGCCTCGGTGCCGCGCACCTTGAAGATGCCGCCGAGCTCTCGCGCTACGCGCTCGCCGAAATGCAGAAAGCTTTCGTCGTTCAAGCCCCACCAGTCGCGGCGCTGACTGGCAAACGACGGATCGACCTTGATACCAGTGATGCCGGCGACGCGGCCGGCCTCTTCGAGAGCCTCCTTCACCGTCTTGTTGTCCATGTGCTTTTGAATCTTGCGGTGGCACAAAATTTTATAGACGCGGCTGCCGCGCTGAAATTGGGCGAGCCGCATCAAGTATCACGCAATCGGACTGCATGAGCGTAAGCTTTTTCCGGAAGTTGATGAGCTTGATCATCCACTAGGCGAGCCGCCGGAGCCGAACTGTGCCAGTAGGCGGTCAAAAGCACCGTGCATCTCAGCATCACGCAACCGGACCGCCGAAATGCCCAACGGAGAATTTGAAGATATTCGGTGGCGAACTTCGGAAAAAATCCCTCCGAATGAGGGTAGCGGAGAATGCCGCGGCGCAAATCTCTCAATGAATTCCGAGGCTTTGCGGCGATAGGCTGAAATTCAAAAAAGTTATATATATCAATAACTTATGCGTGGCGGAGAGAGAGTCCGTTTAGGCTCCGCGTCCATAATCGTCTGTCTCAGTCCGTCTAAGTCCGTAACCGCCTGTCTAGCAGGTCAATTGCCCAGTGTTTCCGGGCGTTTCAGCGCCCCTTAACCGTCTGTCAACGTCTGACAGTGTCCATTCCCGTCTGTCACAACCGACAAACCCGCGCTAGGGTAGGCGCTAGGGTAGAGGCGCTAGGGTAAGGACGACGGACCATGCAAAAGCTCTACAGACTGACCGCCCGAACGGTCGCCGGGCTTCAGGACGAAGGCCGGTACGCCGACGGCGGCAACCTCTATTTGAGCGTTCGGAACGGCGGGCGGTCATGGGTCTTTCACTATCGCGACCGCGTCACCGGGCGCATGCGGGAAATGGGCCTAGGATCGGCGGCGACGGTATCCCTACAGGACGCCCGGCAAAAGGCCGCGGACGCCCGGAGCATGCTGGACTCCGGCGTTGACCCGCTCGCCGACCGCCAAGCCAAGCGCGCCCTGAAGACTGGCGCGAAGACCTTCGGCACTTTCACGGGCGAGTTTCTGGCAACGGCGCTGGGCGCCTTCAGGAATGACAAACACCGGGCGCAATGGCGGTCGACCTTGGAGACGTACGCCCGGCCGATATGGTCGAAGGCCGTCGACGCTATCACGACCGAAGACGTTCGCGCCTGTCTCGAACCGATATGGAATACAAAGCACGAAACTGCCCGTCGAGTCCGCGGCCGCATTGAACGCGTGCTGTCTGCCGCCAAGGCCGCGGGCCTGCGAACGGGCGACAACCCGGCTGCATGGAAAGACAATCTGCAACCCATCTTCGGAGCCCAGCGCAAGGCTAAGAAGCATCACGCCGCTTTGCCCTATGTCGACATGCCCGCGTTTATGGCGGACCTTCGAGCGCGCGATTCCATGTCTGCCAAGGCGGTTGAATTCGCTATCCTGACCGCGGCGCGCTCCGGCGAAGTCCGCGGCCTGCGATGGCAAGAAATCGACTTTGCGGAAAAGCTCTGGACCGTGCCCGCCGACCGAATGAAGATGAAAAAGGAACACCGAGTCCCGTTGACTGACCGCGCAATTGCGATTCTGGAATCACTGAAGACCAGCAAGAGCAAGCCGGAGCATTTCGTTTTTCCCGGCGCCCGGCGCGACGAACCGTTGTCGGACATGGCATTGCTCGAAGCGGTCCGCCAATTGCGCTCCGGCATCACGACGCACGGTTTTCGTTCGAGCTTCCGGGACTGGGCGGGCGACTGTACGGCTTTCCCGCGCGACGTTGCGGAGGCGGCGCTTGCCCATGTGATTCAAGGGACTGAGGCGGCGTATCGGCGGTCGGACGCTCTGAAGCGGCGTCGCGAATTGATGCAAGCTTGGGCCGACTATCTCGCCTAGCCGCCGAATTGACAGACGGCCGCTATTGATGTACGGCCGTTTTAACTTCCCGCCTTCGTTGCACGGCGGGACTACCGCGCCGCTAAACTCTGCCGGACGCGCGGGCCGTCGAAGACGGTAAGAGTCGGTCCGCCTTCATTGGCGCGGCGTATCCCGGAGGGCACGTAGCCGCAACGTTCAACCCGACGCGACAAGTTCGCGCGGGCAAACGTTGGTGCCCTATGCGTAAACAGGTCTTATCGGCCGAAGCCGTCGCCGCGCGTGATGCGGCTCCCGACTCCTCGAAAAACTTTACAGTGGAACAAGCCGCCGCGCTGCTAGGCGTCGGCCGCGCGTTCACTTTCGAGCTTATCCGCCAGCGAAAACTTAAAAGCGTGAAGCTGGGTCGGCGCCGGTTGATTCCCGGTCCGATTCTCGAACGGTATATCGCCGACCTTGCCAAGCAAGCCGCATAGGTGCGGCGATGCTTGGAAATTTGTATATCGCCCGTCTTCGCGACGGTCCGGTAAAGCTCGGAGTCTCGAACGACGTTCGCCGCCGGGTAAAGGGTTTGCAGTACAGCTATGACCGGCTGAATCCTGACAAGCCTTGCGAGATAACGCTTGCCTACACGGCGGCTGTTTTACACGACGACTCCGCCCATTTGGTCGAACGCCATGCGGTCGCGTCGCTCGCCGCCTATCGACTCTCCGAAGGTGAAAGGTCGCGATTCAGCGAACCAAACGAATGGTTCGATACCGACGTTCCGACCGTCATTCGCGCCATTGAGCAAGGCGCCGTCGCCACCGACATTGAGCTAGACACGGTCCGCGGGAATTTTCCCAAAGGTTATTTCAGCTTCCGACAACTTCGCGAACGATACGACGGCCGCGCGGCTTGGCTTAAGCAACAGATCGCGGAGGCGCGCTTTCCAAAAGCCGAACGTACGTCGTCGGGCTTTCGCTGCTGGCCTATCGAACGAGTCGAAGGCTGGGAACGTCGGATGATTATCCGCGGCGCGGTCGCCGAACGTAAGTCGTTTGGGGGCGCCGCGTGAGTCCCCGCTCGATTCATTCCAGCACCGCCGGATGGCTGGCAGATCGTTGCGCGGCGGAGTCCCGCGCGCATGTTCTACACGTCCGCGCGCTGATCGACGGCGGCGACGTTGCAGCATTGTCGACGGCGGCGAACTTCGCGACGGCGTGTCGGATATTGCTCGCACGTCTGCCAAGGGCGGGCGGTCTTAACAACGTCAGCACAAGCCCGGTCGGGTTGCTGTACGCGGCCGACGCTCTGACACTTCCATTGCGGATCGCCCAGAGCCTCGGCGTGCTAAAGGCCGACGCGTCCGCTTCGTCGCTCGCCCAGACGTTCCGCCGTATCAGCAATGCGACCGGCCCAGCGGCCGACGCGGTCCGCGCGATACTGACCGGCAAGGGCGAACCCGCCGCTGCTGTCATGCTCCGCCGTATCATTGAAGCACGACGCGGCGCCGCGTTGCCGACGTTCGAGCTTTCGGCATGACCGCCCGGCCGCCCATATCCGGCGCGGCTCTAGACGCCTTGCTCGATTCCATGCGGCACGCAAAAGGCTCTGCGTTCCTGAGATTGTTAGATTTCGAACTTACGGAAGCCCAGCGGGACCGGGTCGCGAAATGGCTGGACTCGCGCGTGCCCGGATACAAACCCGGCCGCGGCGGTCAAAAGGCCGAATGGAAAGCGACGGCCCTCTTGCGTGTCCGCGAACTAATCAACGAAGGCCACAGCGAATCGACCGCACTAGAGCGCGCGGCATCGGAATCTAGGTATGACCTAGCAACGTTGTCGCGATACTGGCGCGACGCCAAACGACGGCGGGCCGAAATCGCTGCCGCTCAAAAACGTCGCAAAGAATGGGCGATTCAGAAATGGCGGAATGATCCTGAATTCCGCAAAAGCCGAACAGAGTACACCCGGCGACGACGACGCGGATTCGAGTCGGCACTTTCGGAATCCGTGAACGCTTAGACGTGCGCCCCTATTGTAGCTCCAGGAATTCAAACGAACCGGAGCCCGTCACGTTATGGCAAACCTCGAAACCAATCCCGCTCATATGGTCGCGAATGCGGAGTCGCTGATTTACTCCCATCTATCGGACGGGGCGCGCGAATATCTCGAACTAATGCGCGCGGACGCCGAACGCATTCGCGACGAAGGCCGCGCCGACTCCGACCGCCAAGCGGCGCTGTATCGAGAATTTCAGGAAGCCGAAACCTATCTTCGGAACGTCCAGCGGGCCTATGACGAAGCGCCGAACGCGACGCGCGAACACCTTCGGACCGTCGAAGCGGCGAAGAATGTTCGCGACTCGAAGGCCGCCCGACTCGACGCCCATCAAAAGAAGATGGACAAGAAACGCGACGCCCGCGCCAAGGCGAAGACTCTGAGCTTCGAGACGGTCGAAGATCACGCCCGGAAACGCTGGCACGTTCCGCACCGTGATATCCCGCATGCGCCCGTGCCCGAAGCCGACGCGACCCCCGAAGCTTTGGAAGCGGTCCGTGCGAAAATCGCCGCCGGACATGCTGCGATCAAAGCCGCGCAAAAGGCGCCGTTGACCGTCGTCGAAGCGTTCCAAGGGTTCAAGCGTCGGATCGAAACCGAACTGAAAAACAAGGCGGGCACTACCGGAGTCGGCGGGTTTTTTCATGTCGATTACGACGAACGGGGCGGCTTGCTGCCATACAGCCCGACAATCAATATCGAGCGAATCGCGCTGCTGAGTATGCGCGAAATGATTCTTAGCTGGGGCGAAAACCGCCTTCGCGAAATCGGCGACTTGCATTCGTTCGACGGCAAAAAGGCGCTGTCGCATGCCCAGCGCAAGAAACAGATTCAGAAGCTCCGCGCGGAAATCGACAAACTGGAAATTGAAGAGGGCAGATACCTTCGCGCGCTCGCAGCGAAGGGCGTCTTCGTCCCGCTCCGCGCCGATACCGTGTCGCTTAATGCCGTGCTGGGTATTGAGCCGGACACCGACGCAATCGCAAGCCAAAAGCTGGCGAACGCTGCCGCATAGTGCGGCAACCTCGAACCTATGGGAGTCAAAGACATGCCTAAAGCTGAATCCCTCGAAATGATCGAAGCCGCGGAACGTCGAATGCGCGGCGTGACGAAAGACGAAGGGCGCCGGACCGGCGGAGTCACGGCGTCACGCGACGACGGCGACGACTTTTCGGACTTCGTCGACGATGGCGACGACGGTGAGACGAACGCGCGTCGACCGAAGTCGTTCGACGAAATCGACACCGCGGCCGTGTACGCGAAGTTCAACAAACGGAATCCGGCATAGGCGAAGGCGCGCAAGCGCCGGGTATGAAACGCCGAAAGCCGGTCGCCGTCGTGGTTCTCTTCGTTGCGCGCCTCGACGGCAACACGCTCCCGCCCGTTTACCTCAAAAGGGTTGACATGGGCGGGCGGGAGCAAACCGCTCGCCGCTCCGGTTTTCTCCTTGTTTGACGGGGCGGCGAGCATCACTCGAAAGGACACGACGCCATGGCAAAGCACGTCAAAGATTCCGACCTAGTCCCGCTCGCGATGGCGGCGAACGAAATCGGCAAAAGCGGCGAGTTCATTCTAGCCGCTGCAAGCGAGGGACTGATTCAAGAGCATCCGGGCCGCCGGTTCTCATTGAATGAGTTACGCGCGCTCGAAGCATCGTTGCCAACAATCCGCACGCGCGTTGCGCGCTGCTAGATCGGAGTCGATTCCATGACTATTTTTGTTGCCGAGGCCGACCGCGATATGGTCCGCCAATTGCTCGCCGACCGTGACGGCGTGGTGGCCGCATGCAAGGCCGCCGGGCCTGAAGCGTACAAGGCGCCGGAGATTCAGAGCTACTTCAAGAATTCGAACCGCACGTTCGCCGCGTTTCTGTCGCCGCTCTTCGACCACGCGTCGTTTATCTTTGGCGAATCTATCGCGCGGCAAGTTTGCAAGCTTTACGGCGGCGGGTCTTCGCCCGACGCGGTTGCGCCTCAAAAGCTCGCCGACACGTTCGCCCAGTTTGTCCGCCTGACCGATCCTTATCTGATCGCCGCACGCCCGCGCGTAAAGCCGTCATCCTACATTGCCCCGGCTGGATTCGAAGCCCGCCTTCTGAAGCTCGAAATGGCCGCGGCCGACGCCGCCCGCGCGGAGAAAGCCGACCGGCTGAAACGCAAGCTATGGGATTTGACCGAAGCGTTCGCGGGTATCGACTCCTATTGCGACTTGGGAATCGGGTACGTACCGACCAGCTTCGAAAGCTGGCTTTATTCGGGTCTTATGCGCGCGACCGTCGGCGACTTTAAGGCGCCGTGTTCGAAGGGCTTGGGCGAGCTTGAGTCCATCCTGAAACAGCCGTTCGGCTCCGACCGCATGCGAAAGCTTGCCGCGAAGTATCGCGCCAGCAAGGCGGCACAATGGGCAACCTTGGAAGAGTTCGCCGAGGCCCAGCTAGAGAAGCTGGACGGCAAAGCGCACGACCGCTTGCGCGCCGTTCTGGACGTTGCGAAGAGCGCGGGCCGCAACCTGTACCCGGCCCAAAGCGGATTCCTCGAAGTCTTCGAAGACAAGAGCAACGCGCCAGACGCAACGCTTGACGAATTCCAGCGCATGCGCGGGGACTTCGTCGCGCTCCGCAACGCATGGTTCGCCTATAACCGCGCGAATTACCCAGAGCCGGAGCCGGAGCCGGAGACGCTTCGAGCGACGGCGAGAATCGTCGACTAATGGAATGGCCCGCGCCGTGCTGAGAACACGAACGCGGGCCGGGAGTCAGATCAATGCCACGCAAGGCCCGCAAGATAGACCCAGAGCCCGCCCAAAACAACCCGACGCCATGGCGCGCGGTTTACCCGCTGGGCGTTGAACGTTTGCGGCCGTATTTCTGCGTTCATCCGCGCGACCTGCGAAACCGACCGCTTGTCGAAGACTGGGCCGCTGCAACGCTCCCGCCTGACGAACGCCGCGACTTTACCCGCGCTTGGCTAGATTTTCTGATCGCCGCCGCGAATGCGAAAACCGGGAGTCGACGTTGCGAATCCTGATCGCCTGCGAATTCTCCGGCCGCGTTCGGCGCGCCTTTGCGGCGCACGGACATGACGTTTGGTCGTGCGACTTGCTCCCGGCCGAAGATGGGAGCGCGCGGCATATCGTCGGCGATGTCGATTCCGCAAAGCGTGTCGGCCGAATCCATCTTTACCGACCGGCGGACGTTCGCCGCTGGCACAAGCAACATATCGCGACGCGCTCGCCGCGTGGCGTTGCGTCACCCATCCCAAAGTAACCGGAGTCCCAGAGTCATGAACCGACAACAACGACGCGCGGCGGCTAGTAAGGCCCGCAAAAGCGGAGGCCCTTTCGCCGATCCCCCGCAAGGTTCGTTTGCCGATTTTCCGAAAGCAACGTTGCAAGAAATGCTTTCAACGCCCGGCGTGTATCACATGATTCAACGACATGAATCGTGGTGCCCGACCGTCAACGGCGGATCGCCGACCGACTGTAATTGCGACCCGGAAACAAGCTGCCACAAACACCCGGACACGACACACTGAAACGAAAGCCCGGCGCGGAGGCAACCGCGGCCGGGCTGGGTATCTTTTGGAGTTAGTGCAATGAGTGCCGACAAATATAGACCGAGCCCCCGCGCCTTTCAAGCCGCCGTGCGCCCCTATATCCGGGCCGGGATGACCGTTATTCCGCTGGGCCGCTGGAATGCCCCGGAGGGCAAGGGAAAGCGCCCGCGCGACGACGGATGGCCCGACACGGCGTACGATAGCGCGGCCGTTGTCGCCGAAGCTATCGCCAATGGAAACAACGTCGGCGCCCGGCCCGGCCCGGAGTTCGTAATAGCCGATACCGATCCGAGGAATTTTGGCGACGTGTCGTTCGTCGCGTTCTGTGCCGAACACGGGCTAGACCCGGACACGCTCCCGGCCGTGCTGACCGGCGGAGGCGGCGTCCATTACTTCGCGCGCTTGCCGAAGGGCACGGGCAAGCTCCGAAAGAAGCTCCGAGGCTATCCCGGAATCGACTTCCTATCCGGCGACGCCGTGCAAGTGGTTTGCGCCGGAGCAAAACACCCTAGCGGCAAGCTGTACGAATGGGACGAATTCAACGGGCGCCCAGCCCTCGAAGACGCGCCCGAACTGCCGCCGCATATCGTGAAGGTATTGGAAAAGCCGACCGTTGAACGGATGGAATCGGACGCGCCGGACGTTGACGCCGTGTCGCCGGAGGTTATCGCCGAAGCCCTCGCCCAGCTTGACCCGACCGATTTTCAAGATCACGACGACTGGCTGACTCTTATGATGGCGACGGCCGCGGCGAGCGGCGGCAATGCCTGCGAAGAGTTCGTTGAATGGTCGACTAGCGACCCGGAGTACGCCGACGCTGGCGACGACATTCGGCACCGCTGGGGCACGATTGAACCGGACGGCGAGATTTCCGGCGGTACGTTCTGGTTTATCTGCAAAGAACACGGAGTCGGCAGAAAGACCCTAGACAAGATTTCCGCCGGGCATCGGGCCGAACGTACGACCGCGGCCGAAGACTTCGCCGACGACCTGTCGCGTAAGTTCACCCTCGAACCTATGCGCTGGAATATGCGCGACCTTCCCAAGATTCTGACTTTCGCCGACAAATGCCTGACGCGCGCCGCGGACAAAACTCCGCTGTATCAAATGCACGGTCGGCTAGTCATGCCGTTTCGGCTCCCGGAGAAACAAGAGTCCGACGGTCTAAAGCGTGCCGCCGGTTCGCTTATGCTCGAACCCGTGTCGCCGAAGCTGCTACACCTTCGGATGATTGACCATGTCCCGCTAGTGAAGGGCAAGCTAGAGAAGAGCGACGACAACGAAAAAGGCGAAGTCGTCATTGAACCGATGGCCGCGCCGTTGACGCTGGCGAACTATCTGTTAGCCGACCGCGATAAATGGTCATTCCCGGTTCTGACCGGCATCATTGAGGCGCCGACGCTTCGCAAGGATGGCACGTTGCTGACCGCGCAAGGGTACGACGCGCAATCGGGACTCTATCTCGACCTGAAGGGATTCCGATTCCCAGCGATACCAGACGAACCGTCGAAGGCGGACGCGCTCGCCGCGCTCGAAGTCCTGAAGGCGCCGTTCGCCGAATTCCCGTTTTTGCCAGACGACCCGGACGCGCGAAACATCAAAGCGAAGAGTGCGAGTCGGTCCGTCATGCTGTCGGCAATCCTGACCGGCCTTATACGGCGCAACCTGAAGGCGGCACCGTTGCACGCTCTAAGCGCGACCGCGCCGGGCGCTGGCAAGAGCAAGCTTGCGGACGGTATCGCGCAAATCATCATCGGCCGGTCGCCGACGAAGATCACATTCGAGAAATCGGAATCGGAGAATGAAAAGCGGTTGTTCGCCGCGCTGCTGACGAACGATCCCGTCATTCTGTACGACAACGTCACGGAACCCTTGGAAGGCAACGCGCTTTGCACGGCACTGACCGAACCGACTTGGGATAACCGATTCCTTGGCGAAAGCCGCATGGTGAAGGTCAACACAGACACGCTGCAAATGGCGACCGGCAACAATATCAGATTGAAGGGCGACGCCCGGCGCCGCGCGGTCATGTGTACGATTGATCCGCGGACCGAAAACCCGGAGGAACGGACGTTCTCAATCGGCGACCTAGACGGGCACATAAAGAAGCACCGCGGCGAGCTAGTCGCCGCCGGGCTGACAATCCTCCGGGCGTTTTTCGTTGCGGGTTGCCCCCAGCAACCGGGAATGAAGCAATTCGGCAGTTATGAAGAGTGGAGTCGGATTGTCCGCGGCGCGCTCTTGTGGCTGTCGCAGCCCGACCCGCACGACACGGTACAGGACATCAAAGACGACGACCCGGAGACTCAGGAAATCGCCCAGCTAATGGCGGCGATGCGGTCGACGTTCGGCGACTCGTTCCGGTCGGCGAGCGAGATTATAGCCGCGGCACATGGCGACGACGTGTCGAACCTGATCCTAGAAAGCGCGGTCCGAGGGCTGGGCAAAACCGGCGATGACGCGCGCATGTTCGGCGCCTACCTGAAACAGCGGGCCGGGCGCATTATTGGCCCTCTTCGCCTACAGGGGCACTTGGATAAGAAGGCCAAAATCTATCTGTATCGGGTCGAAGACATGACGTTTGAAGGGACGGAATTCGGGTGACGTTTATTAAGCGGCGGGGTCTGCGGGGTCAAAAACCCACTACCCTGCTAGACTCAGGGGGACGTGCAAAAAGCGGCTATTTTGTTTTTCCCCCTGAGTTTTACTGACCTGACTGTATTTGACCCCGCCGACCCCGCCGACCATTGAAATCATTACAGAATCTGTTTTTCGGCACCGGCTGCAAATGGTCATTGAATGCCCTTCGAGGCGATAGGGATTATTCCGACGGGCGATTCTCGCATGCCATGCCATGCCTGATCCGAGTTCGATCCGCTGCGAAAGATAGGGATTATTTTTTCAGAGTGCTGCCGACTCGTTGTCAACGCAACGACCCCGTGCCCGGCCGACTCGCTCCAAGATTTTTCGGGTCCCTGTTTCGAGCAAAATGCTATGCGGGCGAACTTCGGCGCGATGCAAAAATCTGAATCAGGTCGAAAAATCCGGCTGGGCGGACCACCTTGCGCGGCGACTGAAATGCGCCCGAAATGCCGTGGCACTAGTGCCACCGAATCCGAAGGGCGGACCACCTTGCGCGCGTGGCCGAACGTTCGGCCAATGCCGAAACCGCTCCGGCTGTCAACGCGTGGCCTTACGTGAGGCCAATGCCGAAAATTCTCCGCCGGTCAAGAGGGCGTCGGCAATCTTGGAAAGGGACTCGCGGTCGGCGTCACAAGGGTTCTCCCGGATTTGGGAGAACCCTTGTGACGACAAGCCGGGGAAAAACAAATGAGCGACGACAACGAATTCGAGAATCTGGACGACGGCAACGACGGCGACGACATAACCAGCGGCGCGGAGGCCGGTCGGCGTCGGCAATCTTGGAAAGGGACTCGCGGTCGGCGTGACAGCATTTCCCCTAAATCTAGGGGAAACGCTGTCACGCCAAGCCGGGGAAAAGCAAATGAGCGACG